>JBFLWZ010000001.1:0-55794 GCA_040757615.1 Thermoproteota archaeon
CCTGATGATCGTGGTAGTGCCCAAGTGCATAGTAGTCGAACCCCGGTGGCAGGTCGGTGGAGTTGAGCTCGCCGGCAAACTTGTTGAAATCCGTCAGCCCCTGATGCAGCACCAAGATCTTCTTTTTGCCTGAATGCTGCTTTGCGACCTGCTCGGCATGGCGCAGCTTTTCCACAAGCGCATCAATGTTGCTCCGCCGCTCCTTGTCCGCTCCAAACACCGCGCAATTGTCCACGATAAATGGCTCGTCATGTTTCAGTTTTTTTGCAAGCCCAAGGTTGCTGTAAATGTGCGGGAAGGGCACGTCGCGCAGGCGGCTCATGTCGTGCTCTCCCAGGACAAAGGCAGCAGGTATTTGCTTCTCCCTGAGTTTTTTCAGCGCATTGCCCAGCGTGATTATGGCCTTGCCGCATGGCCGCGGGTTGTGAAAAATGTCTCCAGCAAGGATTACAAGCTTGACCCCTTCTTTTATAGAAAGGTCTATGGCTTCATGGAAAGTCTGGTACACATCCTCCTCCCGCTCTTCCAGCCCGAATTGCGCGTAGCTGAGGTGGAGGTCAGAGATGTGGGAGATAAGCATCAGATACTAGCGTGAACTGTAATAGGATTTAAAGTGTTACACTTTACAGGCGTTTGTATAAAACATCGGTGACTGCCGACATCGCCAATATTTCGATTTTGATTCAGGATTGTTATTATTAGGGTCTAGATGTCCATAAATAGTAGTAAAGTAAAACAATACTACAGGTAAGATAAAAAGCAGATGGCACAAGAAACAGAGATTACAACCATGAGCGAGAAGGGACAGGTAGTCATTCCGCAAAAGATACGCAAAAGCCTAAAAATTAAACCCAGAACAAAATTTGCCGTCTATGCAAAAAATGACATGATAATAATGAAGGCATTTGAAGTGCCCAGCCTTGAAAAGCAATGGGCAGAAATATTCGACATCGCAGACAAGAAGAATTTGAAAATTAGTGAGAAAGAAGTACGTGACGAGATACAGTCATACAGAGCAGCAAAAAGAAAGTAAAAACTAACTCTATGCTAAGAATTGTGCTTGACACTAATGTTCTTGTTAGTGCAACCATCTCGACAGGTAGAGCACGTGACCTTCTCAGATTAGCCATACAAGGACAATACCTATTGATTAATTCTAAAGAAACCATTGAAGAATTTGTAGAAGTTCTTCAGCGACCCAAGTTCAAGATGACTAGGAGCGAGATCGCCAAGACAAGGAACCTTCTAAGCAAGACTGGAAAAACTATCAAGGTCACACAGTATCAGGTGATCCCCATTTGCTATTCCTTTCAAAATATAAAAGCATAGAAATTGTAACAGTCAATGAAATGCTAAAGAAGCTTGGATATTGAATACTATCGCCATTATGGATCGAAAGACTCCTCTATAGATTGATAGACCCGTCTTCAATATAGCCTGACGGAACGTACGAATCTGAAGCTTCCTTTGCAACTTTTTTCATTGCAGCCAACTGGCTCCACTCTTCGACTGCCTTTTGGTCTCCGCCTATCTTGCGCTCCTTTACTTCGTCGACCTTGACGAACGTAGGTAGGTTGACCCACTGGCCGGCAAATATCGCTTCGCCGGGGTTGAGCGACGTCAGCTGGTCTATCAGGTCCCTGCTGAGCGCTTCACTTGCGGCTGAAACATGCGCCTGGTCATCCTGCTGGATCATGCGCATCACTGCAAGTGAGCCCATCTGGCTCAGGATGTTGGCGTCTATCCCCCTAGGCCGCTGCGACACTATGACTAGCCCGAGGCCAAACTTGCGCCCTTCTCGTGCCACCTTTGAGGCGAAATATTTCGTGTCCGTGTCCTCGTCCCTTGGTATAAAGACGTGCGCTTCTTCTACAACTACGAGCACAGGAGCCGGGAACAGCGGCGGCGACTTTGCAGTGCCCTTCTTTTGCCTAGTCGCCTTTTTGCGATCGTCCAGCAGCTCTTCAAGGTAGAAAGAGACCGCAATGTTGGCCTGTCTCTCTGTCAGCTCTACTAAATTGATGACGTTTATCTTACCGTTCTTGACAAGGGCCAGAGGGTCGGCCATGCCAGGGTCAAGGATATTGTGGAACTTGCGCCTTGCGTCGTCAATCTTGTCTACAACCTTGGCTGCTGCCTCACGGTAGGCCTTGTCGGCTCCGGCCGCCGCGGCGGCATTGATGAGGGCCTCCCAAAAGTCGTCGCCCTTGCGCTGCTTTACCTCTTCGGTAAAGGCGACGCGCAGAACATGCATCTGGTTGGATGCATTTTCCTGAATTTCAATGACTTCGGCAAGCTTGTCCGCAGACAACAGCCGCGGGTTTATCCTCGCGTCCATAAGGTTGCTGTTGCTGCCCATGTCAAGAGTCGAGTAGTCGTCGTGGTAGTCAAATACCACCATGGTGCCGTTTATCCGTGCGATCTCCTTGGCCAGCAGGGAAACGAGGTTGCTCTTGCCCATGCCCGTCATTGCAAGCACCGCAAGGTGACGGGAGACTATTTTGTCGACGTTAACTCGTGCGTCTACTTCAGTATTGCGAAGAAGAGTGCCAATCCTTATCCATTCTTTACCTGCAGGCGCAAATATAGTAGTCAGGTCCTGTGCCGATGCTTCATAGACTTCAGTGCCCGGCTCGGGCGGCAATGCAGGAAGTATCGCCTTGCATTTTTTCAATTCATCAAGATATCCCAGGATGCGCACATGACCTTTGTAGCTCTTGTCCCGTCCGTTCGCTGCTGCAACTTCCTTGCTCTCTGATGCCTCTTCGTAATTGCGGATATTGCTTCCAAGCGCGTCGCTGCTGATGGACGAGCTTTCGACGAGGCCAAGCACTTTTCCCTTGCCGTAAGCGAGGATCACGTATTCACCAATGCTGACCGGCCTTTTCGATTCAAATGTGACCTGGTCGGGCTTGGCAGTCCCGATGAGAATGCCCAGCTCTTGTTGTTGATCTTCTTTATTATTCATTCAGGGCATCCCTCGCACCTTGTTCATGCTGCAAGCTGAATATGCTTGCGAGCCTGTCTATATCTTCATTACTTATCTTGCAGGTGTTGTGCGCCAGCTTCAGGCAGTACGGATAGCCGGCAACGCTGTGGTAGCGCAGCTTGTCCAGAATCTTTGAAATTTCTTGTCTGCTTGTCGGCCCCAGAATTTCTATCCTGATCATTGGCGTGTGGTCGCGCAGGCGCGCATAGACTTCATAGAGCGGCGCGTGGCGGAACTGCGTCTCCACCGGAACGCTAAAGCCGGCACCCATACCGGCGTGCCCATAATAGTAAATGTCGCCGGCCCTCGACCCCATGTTCCCGAACTGGAGCCGGCTCTCGGAACTCTTTGAGATAAAGATGCAGTCGTTGCATTTCTTGACCATTTCAGATGCAACTTCAGGAGTGCTCCGTAGCAGCCTCGAAACAAGCGACCCGTCGACACAGACAATGTCGACTTTATCTGAGGCCTTTTGCGCTACTGATGCTTCCATCGCCATCGCTTTCGATTCCAGAAAATCGGCTCTTGCAGAGCTTACAATGTCATGATCCCACTCCGCAGCAAGGATCTTGTTTGCGCTCGTTACGGCGACAGCATCCACGACATAAAGTTGCAAACCCTGTAACGCCCGCTTGTTCCAGCTGCTGTCGATGCCAGCTGATTCACATTTTTCTGGCGACGGCTCGTAAGGAACCCAGCGCAATGATGCTTCTGATAATATTTTGTCAAAGTTTGAATCCTTTACTTTGGATATCTTGGCGTCCCTGCTCTTCAGAGCGTCAAGGAAAACTTGATTGAGCAAGCTGCTTTATGCTTGTTTTGGGTAACTTAAAAAATTGCCGACGTAGATATCGATTGAATATATTGCGTACAGGTCATCAATTATTAGTATTTTCATTCTTGATCTGAAAGCCGGCGAGACTCATGTCGGCATTCCTGCATAATCTGTCAATAGGCTGACAAAAAATTTCTGGAACGCCTCATTGTCTGCAACCTGTTCTCCATAGATCCCAAGTACAATTGATCTTCCCATCTGATAATCCAGATAATAGGTAGCAATCACCATCTTGTCACTGCCGTATAGAGAAGCGTTGTCGACAGTCGCATTGTAATCTACGATGACCCTTGCATTTGGATTCGTAATATACTGCTCCTCTGAATGAATATAGCCAAATGGATTGTTTCCAAAGCTTATCTTGCACGAGTAGCACAAGAAGTTACTGCCTAGCCACAAAGATGTTTCCTCGGCCCACCTCTCCTTTACACTTTTTT
Organism: Thermoproteota archaeon; assembly: GCA_040757615.1. Lineage (GTDB taxonomy): Archaea > Thermoproteota > Nitrososphaeria > Nitrososphaerales > Nitrososphaeraceae > Nitrososphaera. Next base: position 4,262 of record JBFLWZ010000001.1, read on the forward strand.
TCGCAGACTTGCCGTCAAATTCCCAATCATGGCCCTTTACAAGCTGCATCGTATTCGATGCACTGTCATACCGAACTTCCGCATAAAGAATATTTGCATTCAATGCAATTAGTGTACCACCATTTGCTACATACTCTTTCAGAACATCATATTCTCTCTGTGTAACATATTCCTGGTGATCAAGGATGACAACATCATACTTTTTCATCGCGCTATCCTTGCCACGCAAAAGTATGTTGTCATCATAAGTATCAAGATCAATATCGGTCAAAACAGTAACATTTGTTGAGTTATTGATATTCTGTATGTGATCAAGGAGGTCGGATATCTTGTCTGTAAGTTTCTCACTATAATAGATCTTTGGTTTGAGAAGATCGAGATCTGTAGTGACTTCCGCGGAATTTGTATCGTGGTGTTTCCGGTAAAATACATAAAATCCATATTTGTAGTATGCCGTTTCCGTAAAAATTGGTTTAATATAGGCTATTTCGAAGTTGCTATCACCAATGTCTTCTGTTCGATTTTCATGCGTTACTATTTGTCTATCATATGTTTCTAGGCCAGTTCTGTCCATTATGGATTCCTGATCTACCAGATCTACCGATGGATCTTCAAGGGTTCTTGTTAGCAACTGGTCACTAGTATTCTGAAGTGCATCAAGATTAGTGCTAGAATTGCCAGATGGATAGACTATGAATACCCCTGCAATAATCGAGCTAGCAAAAATAGTGGCAAGAGTCAGGCTCAAAACCCATGGTTGCAACGTATTTGTTATTCAGTATTATCCTATAATATTTTCTTCTATAACAAGAAAGGAATCGAACAAATCTTGTCCCATTGCTGTATTAATGCAAAATCAAAGCAGAAATAATATGCAGCAGGGAGACCATAAACCTGTCGTTAACCCCTCATTTTCGCGGCAATCGCGGTGGCATCCCAGAGCGACCTAGGCTCATCTGCAGGGATTATTGCGCCAGCTTCGATCACTTTGCTTGCAATATTTGCAGCCATTGGCAGTGCGCCGGTTGCACCCGGCGAATTGTAGTTGAGCACATGCAGCGAAGAATCGCGCTCCAGCACGAGCGTGTCGGGCACGAACCTGCCGGTCTTGTCTATCACCGACGAGCGTATGCCGGCAGTCCCGCGCTGGGTGAACGCTCCCGCGCGTATCTGTGGCAGGAATTCGCGCACCCTGTTTATCATGGCAGTCTTTGATAGCGAGCTTTTCAGCTCAGTACTTGCAAGCGACAGGAACTGCCGGTCAAACACAATCCTGCGAGCGCCGGTCCTCGATGATTCCATTATCTTTGGCAGCATGTCTGCAAGGTTCTTGCGCCAAGTGTATGCATACGGCCCAAAGACTGGCACGGCGTTTGGCCCCACCTCGCGCCTGCCGTCCGCCCTCACGATCCAGTGAGGGTCGAGGAACGGGTACTCGGGGTGCTTTGGCACCGAATATATCGACAGCCTTGTCAGGTCATGGTATTGCTCTGGCGCCTGCCAGTATTCGCCCCGGAAATGCAGGTCGGTGTAGGTTTCCGCAACACCCATCATGTGGGCAATATCCATCGAGCTCCCGCCTGCAGCGTTGACCAGATACTCTGCCCTGATCTGCTCGCCTTGATTCGTCGTTATCGAATAAGCGCCCTGACTGTAAGGTAATATCTGCACGGCCCTGTGGCCCAGCAGCAGCTTGCAGCCAAACGATCGGATGTCGTCGAGCAGAGCAAGTGCCAGAGAGCCATAGTTGACCGACGCATCCTTTGAGCAATAGATAGCAGAAGAACAGCGAACGTTTGGCTCCATCTTTGCAACTTCGTTTTTGTCAAGCAGCTGAAGCTCGCTTCTGTCAAGGCCGTTTGCCTCTCCCCACTCCATGTATTTGTTCAGCCGGTCGATCCCTTTGTCGTCAAGAGCCACCTCCAGCACGCCGTCGCGCTTGAACGGCAGGCCCTTGCGATCCGAATATTTCTGCCACATATCGTAGCCAAGCGAGGCAGCCTTGGCAAAGGTCTTTTTCTTTGCCGGGTCGTACAGGAACGGGGCGTGGACCTTGCCGGTGTTCCTGCTGCTTGTGTGCTGTGCAATGTTACTTTCCTGCTCTACCAGCACCACGGATTCTGGCTGCTTGGCGTGAGCCGACAGGAAATAGGCGATAGACGTTCCAAGCACGCCGCCACCAATTATCGCGACCTTGCAGTCCACCACACTTGCTTGAAGTAGCGAGCAGGATAAAATGTTTAATATGGATCTATTCAAGATGGTGTATCGTGATGACCCAGCAGCAGGATTTTGTGCCCGACCGGAGGAAGAGGCTGGACGACCTGCCGGAGATGCCGGAGGGCAGGCCGATGCTGCTGCTTTCTGCAGTGTATTCAGGTGAAGAGAAAAAGATCTACCTGAAATTCTATGATCCAAAAGATAATGTAATCTATCACTGGCGTGACAGGACCGACCACAAACCATATTGCTATACAAAGATGGAGTTTGCCGACCAGGCCGAGCAGGTCGCGCAAAAGGAGACCAAGTACACGCTCGAGCACACCAAAAAGCGCGACATCATTGCCGACAAGGAGATCGAAGTGCTCAAGGTGCTTGCGCCTGACCCGCTGTCGATAGGCGGCACCGACTATAGCTTTCGCGAAAAGGTCAATTCTTGGGAGGCTGACATAAAATATCACGAGAACTATCTCTATGACCGCTCGCTGATACCCGGCCTTTACTACGTGAGAAAGGACGAGCAGATAACGCTGTTTGAATACCCGATATCGGAAAAAGTCCAGTTTGCCCTCAAGAGCCTGCTTTGGGACAAGATAAAGGAGGCCGGCGAGTCAGGCAAGGAGTACAGGCAGTACATCACCAACTGGGCCAACCTGCTCAACCAGCCGGTGCCAGAGCTCAAGCGGGTGGCGGTAGACATTGAAGTGGAGACAGAAGAGGGCAGGATGCCAAACCCCCGGGACCACGACAGGCGTGTGACCGCAGTCGGCTTTGCCGCAAGCGACGGCTTTAAAAAAGTGCTGGTGCTTGCAAGTAACACTCCAAGCACAGGTGAGCCGCTCATCCCTGAGGCAGAGCTCTGCAACACCGAAAAGGAGCTTTTAGAAAAGGCGTTCCGGATAATCAACGAATATCCCATCATTCTTACGTTCAACGGCGACGACTTTGACCTGCCGTACCTTTATGCTCGATCACAAGATCCAAGGATTGACCCAAAGGGCGTGGCGATCCCGAAGGAGAAGGTGCCCATCGTGGTCAAGAAAGAGTCGTTTATCAAGCGCGGGATGCAGGCAGAGCCTGTCGGCATCAGGCACGGCATCCACATCGACCTTTACAGGACGTTTGACAACCGCTCGATCCAGATCTATGCGTTCAGCCGCGCGTACACCGAGCACACGCTGAACGCAATCTGCGAAGCGCTGCTCAACGACAGCAAGGTCGAGTTCGAGGGCGATATTGCAGACCTGCCGATCCAGAAATTGGCAGAATACTGTCTCAAGGATGCCGACCTCACGTACAGGCTGACAAGTTTCAATGACAACCTGCTGATGCGGCTGCTGGTGGTAATCGCAAGGATCGGCCGATTGTCCGTAGACGACATTGCGCGCTTTGGGGTGAACCAGTGGATCAGGGGAATTTTGTATTACGAGCACAGGCAGCGTAACGAGCTGATACCTAGCAGGAGCGAGCTGGAGGCCAAGGGCACTGCTTCCACCACTGCTGTGATAAAGGAAAAGAAATACCGCGGGGGCGAAGTGGTCGAGCCTACAGCCGGCATCCACTTCAATGTGGTCGTTCTGGACTTTGCCAGTTTGTATCCTAGCATCATCAAGGTCCACAACCTATCGTATGAAACCATCAACTGCCCCCACGACGAGTGCAGGGAGACCAAGATCGAGGGCACTACCCACTGGGTCTGCAAGCGGAGAAAGGGTCTGACGTCATTGCTGATAGGATCGCTTCGTGATCTCAGGGTCAACTATTACAAGCACCTTGCAAAGGACAAGACGCTACCGCCGCAGGAACGCCAGCTGTACAACGTGGTAAGCCAAGCGATCAAGGTAATTCTTAATGCCTGTTTTACTGCCGATACCGATGTCCTGACGCCCGATGGCATTCGAAAAATTACTGATCTAAAAGTAGGTGACAAGGTATACACGCTAAATGAAAGAACCCACAAAGTGGAGGTAAAGCCGGTAGTCGAGGTCCAGCACTATGTGTACAACGATCAACTGGTACAGATCAAGACCAAAGATGTCGATTGGCAGGTTACAGGAAACCACAAGCTTTACCTAGGTAAACGCAAATGGGGAGCAAACGGGACAACAAAAATAGAATTTGCCAAGATCGATGCCTCTGATGCAGCAAATGCAGCCGGAAAGCGATTTTTGTTCAGGCATGAAAAGATAATAGACGATAATGCCAAGCTCGACTCGTGCAGTCTCTGGAAGTACGTTCCGGACTACCAAGGTACAATCATAATAAGACCAAACAAGAGGTATGAGAGAAGGTTTGCAAACTCTCCAAGATTTACTCACTATGAGTTTGCCAGCAAGCTTAGACGCTCCAAAGGAGGCCATTATTATCTAGCTTCAAAATCCCTTATCGATAGCGTCTCATCAAGTCCGCAGGAATTTGAGGACAAGTATGATTGCAAAATATTTGTGAAAAATTTTCCTGCCAGTCAGAGTAGTTATACTGGATGGAATTTCAAACCTTCCGCGATCTTTGAGCTGATGGGCTGGTACGTCACAGAGGGCCACGCAAGGATAGGCAAGTCCAAGAGAGGATACAATTTTACAAGAATTGCCATAAGTCAGGATTCAAAACATGCCGCGAACGTAAGCAGAATAGCTTCCAGGATTCAAGAACTTGGAATAAAGCCAGAGAAGCAAAATGGCAGGTCATTATCGTTTAGCTCACATATTATTGCCAATTTCCTGATGAAGGAATGTGGAAAGGGAAGCTATAACAAACATTTGCCCCCATTTGTTTTTTCAGCGCCAATTGAGCTTCGCAAGATATTATTTGAAACTATGATGTGTGGGGATGGCAACACCAAGAGGGGAGTATACTCGACAATATCATCCAAGCTTGCAGAGGACTTCCGTCACCTAGCCTTTACACTGGGAATAGAAACCTCGGTAGCTAGGGAGAGATTGAAGAGCGGCTCTGTGATTTTCAGAGTAAAGTTGTTCAAGCGGCAGCACCATATAGTCAGACCAAGCGATTTTACGCTGAAACCGGTCAAAAACCTGGATGTATATTGTATTACGGCACAGGACAATCATGTGATCTATGCCGGGCGAGAAGGAAAGATGGGCTGGATTGGTCAGAGCTATGGCGTTATGGGCGCAGAGATATTCCCACTCTACTGCCTGCCGGTGGCAGACGCTACTGCGGCACTTGGAAGGTCGACAATCAACAAGACGATAAACAGGTGCAAAGAGATCGGGATAGAAGTAGTTTACGGCGATAGTGTTCTCCCAGATACACCCATAGCGATTCGAAGAAAAGACAAGAGCATTGATATCGTACCGATCGAATCCTTGATGCCTAAAACTGTAACCGCAACAAGGTATCATGCATTGGGAGATATAGAAGTATTAACGGAATCAGGCTTTAGCAGAATAAGATACATCTATAGACATAAAGTAAGGAAGAAGGGATACAGAGTACTCACCAGAAAGGGATTTGTCGAATGCACCGAAGATCATAGCTTGGTCATAGACGGCAGGGAAGTCAAACCCGGCGATTTGAAAGTCGGAGATCGGGTCCAGCTTGTCCCATTCAAGACACAGTCCCTGATGGGAATCGATTCGGATCTGGCATGGCTGTTTGGTTTCTTTATTTCGGAGGGCACTTGTGGAACATACTACTATAGCCCGGTATCAAAAACTGCATCTGCAACTCTTCAAGTGAAATACTCCTGGAAAATCGCAAACCAAGATGAAGGAGTGCTTCTAAAAGCTCAAAGGATAATGCAGCAGCATCTGGGATTGGAAACCAGCATCATAGATACCCGCAAAAGTTCTGCAACATACGCGCTTGTTCCAAGGAAAGAGGCTAAGATACTGGTTGACTATTTCAGACTGATGTGTTACCGGGGCTCAAACAAGGCAATACCTCGATGCATATTGAACGCCAATATCGAAGCAAAGAAAGCGTTTATTGAGGGACTGATGGCGGGAGACGGAAGCATGGATGAAAACGGGCTGGTAACTCTCGATCAGATACACAAGTCAGTTTCAGCTGGAGTAGCTGCAATCCTAGAGGAATTGGGAATGGAATATTCCCTTCAAATCAGAGACGACAAGACCAATGTCTGTAGAATCAGGATGATCAAGGATGTCTTGGATAAGAGAATAAAGCAGGCAGATGTTATCAAGAAAATCGAATCCTTTGAAATAGATGATTATGTCTACGACCTAGAGACAGATAACCATCACTTCTGTGGCGGCATAGGCAATATTTTGCTCCATAATACCGACTCGCTATTCTTGAAGAACCCGTCGACCACTGCGATAGAGGAAGTGGCAAAATGGGCGCACGCCAACCTCGGAGTCGACCTCGAGATAGACAAGCAGTACCGCTACGTTGTATTCAGCGACCTGAAAAAAAACTACCTAGGCGTCCTTTCCGACGGCACGGTCGATGTAAAGGGACTGACAGGCAAAAAATCGCACACGCCGCCGTTCATCAGGAAGGCGTTCTATGACATCCTGGCGATACTTGGCAAGGTCAGCTCGGAGAAGGACTTCGAGTCTGCGAGAGAGAGCATCAAAAACATCGTGGTTGAAAACGCCAAGAACCTGGAGGCGCGCAAGATCCCGCTTGAAGACCTGAGCTTCAACGTCACCATCAACAAATCGCTGGGCACCTACGGCAAAAAGACGGGGGCCAAGACCGTGGACGGGAGGACCACCGACACGTACAAGGGCCTCCCGCAGCACATCAAGGCTGCCAAGATGCTGGTCGACGCGAACAAGCGCGACATCCGTGCCGGCGACGTCATCTCCTACGTCAAGATAAAAAACGGCGAAGGAGTCAAGCCTGTAGAGCTAGCAAGGGCTGACGAAATAGATACCGAAAAGTACCTCGAGACGATGGAGGCGACCCTCGATCAGGTGCTCTCTGTCCTGAACTTTGACTTCAAGTCGGTGCTTGGCAAGCCCAGGCAGCAGAGCCTAGACGAGCTCTTCTGGAGATAACCGATCTCGCTATTCTGGCATTGAGCCGGATATCTTGACGAGATCATTTACAACGCCGGACACGTGCATTACGGCCTCGCCCTCTGAATTGTAGGCAGACAGTGTTAATTCCGCGGCGGATTTTACGTTTTATCCTTCACGATATCGCTAGCGATCCACCTAAGAGTTAACAGTGTCCTAATTATCACAAATGGAATGTTAGCTCAAGAGTGATAGAACACGGAGAAGACTTCGAAGCTAACTTTCATTCAAGCATTCTGGATATCATAAATAATAGATGAGCTGTAGACCCCACATCAGCCTTCCATAGACCCACTGGCCTGCTCCATGATGACGGGAGTTACCGATGTGGATCGAAAGGGTTCGCTGTCTACTCCACCCAAGAAAGCTACGAAGTTCTAGTACATAAACCGTTCTAAAGATATGTAACTACGAAGTTTTGCAACCTACGGCAGATTCACGAGGCATTCGACAAGATGTTAATTGGCTACACATGCTTACTTTTTGACCAGTGTAGAAGTACCGCTAGATTTGGACACTCAAGGTTTGACACTGTTAACTCTTAGGTGGATCGCTAGCGATATCGTGAAGGATAAAACGTAAAATCCGCCGCGGAATTAACACTGTCGCTGATATCATAGTTTATTATCCGCGCTCTGGGAGACTTGCTAGTTTGGACATCCTGTCACTATTTACAGTTCCAGAGAAGACAAAGGCCGGCTACAGCTTTGCCGACACTCCTGTAAGGATCTCGCTCAAGGAGTCAAGCGTCGTCGTATATGGCGTGCCGCTTGACGCCACCACCAGCTTTGGCAAGGGGACGTCGAAGGGGCCTGAGGCGATAAGGCTTGCCTCTGCGCGCCAGATAGAGACGTTTGTGCTTGACGAAAAGGCGGACATTTACGACATGGTCGGCATATTCGACCTTGGCGACCTAAGGCTGCCAAAGACAAAGAAGAGCATCGCCAAGACGCTTGCGTTTCTGGATTCGGCGATTCCAAAGGTAGTCTCTTCGTTGCGCAAGGAGAACAAGATCCCTGTCATGCTGGGCGGCGAGCACACGCTGTCGTACTACCAGATAAAGGCGCTTGCAAGCGAAGAGCCGGTGGTGATACACTTTGACGCGCACCGCGACATGAAGCCCGAATACGAGGGGTTAAAGATGTGCCACACCACGCCCTTTTACCATCTGCTCGAACACATCCCCGGCAAGAACCTGATCCAGATCGGGATCCGGCAGACTGACAGGGAGGAGAACGAAACCGCGATCAAGAGCGGCGTGACAACGTTTGACGCGTGGCAGGTGCACGACGACATTGACGCAGTTGCTGACCACCTGCAAAAAGCTACTGCTGGCAAAAAGATCTACATTTCGTTTGACATCGACGCCTATGACCTACCCTACGTGCCGTGCACCGGGACTCCAGAGCCGTTTGGCCTCGACCCGTTCCAGGTGCTAAAGCTGGTCAAGGCAATAAGCCCGTCGGCCCGCCTCATCGGGATGGACATGGTCGAAGTCGGCCTGAGAAACGGCGACTATCGGGAAGGCGCGCTGGCAACACAGACATTGTATAGAATATTGTCGCGCAAGTACGCTAGGCAGTTCTGTTAATTGTTGTTTGATAACGACCAATCTGCAGAGCGGGGGTTGTGCACGCTCAGCCTCAAAGTGAACTACTATCGGACAAGTCCGGTAGCCTCTTCTTCCTGCTTCACAGACTCACATTGAATCTCCACAGGCGTGACTTCCCGGCGTTCCACCGGTAGTATCAATTCCAGCCCTCGCTGGAGGATGTTAATAGAAGAGTTGTGATCTCTGTCAAGTATTGTACCACATTTCGGACAAACATGAATACGTACTGCAAGTGACTTTGGTACTGGATTACCACATCTTGAGCAATCTACAGAAGTGTATGCTGGCTCTACTTCAACGACGCGGTTGGCCTTGTACTGCAGCATATGTTTGAATGAAGACCAGCTTGCGTCCAGGATTTTGCGTGCAAGCCTGTGGTTCCTTGTAAGGTTTGCCACTTTCAGGCGTTCCAGGAATATGAGATCATAGCGGCTGCTGTAGTACGTTGATGTCTTGTGCAGGAAATCCCTTCGCTTGTTGTGAATGCGCTCGTAAAATCTAGCCAGCATGTGCTTTGCCTTTTCTCTGTTATTACTACCAGGCTGCCTTCTCGATACCCTGCGGTGGGCTCGCTTCAACGGTTTTAGCATCTTTGTAAGAAACTGCGGGTTATCTTCCACGTGGTCGTCAGAGTCGTGGCAGAACTTGGCAATCCCAACGTCTATCCCTACCGGCTTTCTGTACCTGATTACGGTGAAGGACCTGCGCAGGAGCTCGCATGCAACGACTGCGTACCACTTTCCATTCTTCTTCCTGCGGCATACAGTCACCTGCTTGACGTTTACCGGCTTTCTGTGCAGTACAATCCTTATCCTGCTGCCTATCTTGGAAAGTGATAGCTTGTTATTCTCGAGCCGAAAGCCAGACTGGTTGTATGTAAATGAGTTGAAATCATCATGTTTCCTGTACGACAATATGCCTCTGGCAGCGGTCTTTCTTGCAGCTGCAACCTGCTTTGCTACCATCTGCAGCATCTTGGAGTGGTAGTTCCTGAGCCAAGGGTGCTGCTCCTTCAATTCGGTCAAGGCATAGTTCATGTCATATTCTGATATGTTTTTGTCAAGAAAGTAATTGTATATCCATCTGCAGCCGTCAATTGTCTGCTCTAACATGAGCACCTGCTCTTTCGTTGGATATAGGCGGAACTCGTAGTTGAGCGTCATGATGATAGTATAGTATCTGTTTCACTGGTGCTACTTAAAAAATATGGTGGCGATTCATCCACCGGTCATAGACCGGTGGTCTTCTCGCCACGTTCCTATAAAATACTTGATGTTAATAGGCTCTGAATTGGAAATGCGCACGTATTCTTACGGAGCTATGGTAGCATGCCGGGTATAATGATCGTAAATGTAGAAGAGGTTGGCGCTCATCAAACCATGATCTGGGGCCTTGTCGAAAGGTGTGTCGGCAGGTTCAGCGGGAGATAGGGTTTGTCCTTTGTCTGCGCCTTTACCTCGGCTATCAGCTCTTCTAAAGTCATTTCGCGCTGCTTGCCCTCGTTCCTGTCCCTGACCATCAGCTTGGAGGCGTTCATTTCCTTGTCCCCGACGACCACAGTGTAGCGTATCCACTCGGTTTCTGACTCGCGTATTTTCTTGCCCACTGTTTCGTCGCGGTCGTCAATGTCGGCTCTGATCTGGCTTGAAGACAGCTCGGCAAGTATCTTTTCGCAGTATTCAGTGTGCTCCTTGCCCACCGGGATCACTCGGACCTGGGTATGCGAAAGCCAGAGCGGGAATGAGGGGATGCCGCCTGTCTTGGACACCTTGGCAGACTTTTCCAGAAGCGCATAGAGGACGCGCTCGACTGCGCCAGAGGGGGAATTGTGCAGTATTATCGGGTTCTTTTTGCTGCCATCTTCTTCGACAAACTCTAGGTTGAAGCGCCTGCCGTTTTCAACGTCTATCTGGTCGGTCGAGAGTGCGGACGCTTTCCCAAGGCCGTCGACATAGTTGAACTCCCATTTCAGGACGAAATAGAAGAAGCGCTCTTTCCACATCTCCACCATCACCGGCTTGTTGAACCGGTTGATCAGCTCTGTGATGAACTCTTTGTTCTCTTTGTAAAAGTCCTCTGTGAACCTGATTGCCATCTCGACATCTTCAGTCGACAGCCCCAGCTCCTGAAGTACGCTTATCGACAGCTCAAATCGCTTGCGGAACTCTTGCTTTGCCTGCTCCATGTCCCTGCACAGCGCGTGGCAGTCCGGCATTGTGAATGCGCGCAGCCGCCTTAGGCCCACCAGCTCGCCGCTCTTTTCGCGCCTGAACGAGTAGCGGGTCAGCTCGTACAGCTTTACCGGCAAGTGTTTGTAGGATATGCTAAAGTCCTTGGCCATGAGGAACTGGCCAAAGCAAGCCGCAAAGCGCAGGAACAGCTGCTTGTTGTCAGACACGATGTTGTACTGCCGTGCAGGGAACCTGTTGAAGTAGCTCTCTAGCGATGGGTTCTTTGTGTCGTACATTATAGGAGTCTCTACTTCTGTGCCGCCGTACTCCATCACCCTTCTTGTCACATATTGTTCGATGAGCGACTTCATCAGCCTGCCCTTTGGATAGTAGCGCATGTTGCCTGCGTCTGATGCCGGCTCATAGTCGGCTATTGCCAATTTCTTCATCAGCCGCACGTGGGCGGGCTGCTCGTCTACAGCCCTCTTTTTCGCCATTTCATAATTGGAGAGCACCTGCAGGTTCTGGTCCTGTTTCCTGAACCTGTATTCGCTTATCGGCGTCATCTGGCCGCCGGGCTGCAGTATGTACCAGAACGACTGGAGCTTTTCCTCCGCCTTGAGGGCGGACGATTCTTTTTCTCCTACTACTCCGTGCGAGTGGCCGGCGTGCTCGTGCTCTACCTGCTTGGTTATCTCTTTTGCATTTTCTGCAAGTGGGTGGCCCTTTACCTTGATGTTGAAAGACTTTGTCCAGCCAAACGGTGCGCGGTGGACCTGGCCTACTGATGATTCCTTTGCAAAGCTTTCTACAGAGTTTATCACGCCCATCGCGACGGACGGTGGCGCAAGATCTGAACTAAGGTGAGCATAAGGGTAAACCAAGAGTCTGCTGCTCTTGACGGTGTCAAGGTACTTTTTGATCTCGCCGACTGCAGCTCTGGCGACGCTTTCGTCGTCGCCGTTTTCAACTGCGACAAACGCCACAACCAAATCTTCGAGCCTTACTTTTGACTTTGACGCAATTTCCTCTGCATCCCTGATCTCTTTCTCAATCGGCTCGTATTCTATAAAATCTGAATGGAGCTGCAGCATTCGCATATAACATCTTCTCTCTATATATCCTATATCCCAATCCCGTATCTAATCTAATGTGAACTACTATCGGACAAGTCCGATAGCCTCTTCTTCCTGCTTCAACGACTCCTTTGGGATCTCCACAGGCGTAACTTCCCGGCGTTCCACCGGTAGTAGTAGTGGTAGTAGCAACATCAACGACTCCAGTCCTCGCTTGAGGATGTTAAGAGAAGCGTTATAGTCCCTGTCAAGTATTGCACCACACTTTGTACAAACATGAATACGTACTGCAAGTGACTTTGGTACTGGATTACCACATCTTGAGCAATCTACAGAAGTGTATGCTGGCTCTACTTCAACTACCCTGTTAGCCTTGTACTGCAGCATGGCCTTGAATGAAGACCAGCTTGCGTCCAGTATCTTTCTTGCAAGCCTGTGGTTCTTTGTGAGGTTTGCCACTCGTAGCCTCTCCAGAAATATCAAGTCGTAGCGGCTGCTGTAATAGTTGGATAGCTTGTGCAGGAAATCCTTCCTTTTGTTCTGGATACGTTCATACAATCTGGCTAGCATATGCTTTGCTTTCTCCCGGTTGCTACTGCCTAATTGCCTTCTAGATAGTCTTCTGTGAGCTCTTTTCAATGGCTTTAACATCTTTGTCAGGAACTGCGGATTTTCCACTACATGGTTGTCAGAGTCATGGCAGAACTTTGTTATACCTACATCTATACCAACTACTGGCTTTGCGTATTTGATTATCGTTGAAAATGATCTGCGCAGTACATCGCAGGCTACAACCGCGTACCACTTTCCTGTCTTGCTGCGGCATATTGTCACCTGCTTGACGTTGACAGGTTGACGGTGTAGTACAATCCTTATAGTCCCTATCTTGGAAAGCACAAGCTTGTCATTTTCTATCTTGAAGCCAGACTGGTTATATGTAAATGAGTTGAAATCGTCATCTTTTCTGTATGAAAGCTTGCGGCCCTTTGCCACTACCTTTCTAGCTGCTGCAACCTGATGTGTTACCATCTGGAGCATCTTGGAGTGGTAGTTCCTGAGCCAAGGGTGATGCTCTTTCAGCTCAACTAAGGTAAACTGCATATCTTCTTTTGACATATTGTTGTTCTTGTCAAAGAAGTAGTTGTACACCCATCTGCAGCCATCAAGGGTTTGCTCTAGTGCAAGCTCCTGCTCTTTCGTTGGATATAGTCGGAATTTGTAGTTGAGTGTCATGGTGATTGATTGCGATGATGATAGTATGATGGTATCTGTTTTACCGGTGCTACCTAAAAAATGCTGCGGCGATTCATCCACCGGTCATAGACCAGCGGACTTGCCATATTTCTTTAAGCCCATCTGGCCCTCTCGTTTTCCCTGTCTTCCTTGGTGAGCTTTTTCCATTCCTTGTAATGATCCCTGCAAAGGTAAACGCGCTTGCTTCCACCCAAGCCTAAATCTGAAGCCATGCTGGCCTTGGTTCCGCTCATCGATCGCTCGGCCTGGTTTCCGCAACCGTCCACGCTGCAGTTGACGCCCTTGTCTACCTTGCCCATTCTGGCATGAGGTTTAATTCCTGACTATAAAAAGCTGACTGGGTTAGCTTAATACCCCAGCCTGCCCTAATTATCGACGGTTGCAATACAGCGATCCACTGTGTAGCAAGTGCCTACACTTTCAGGAGCTCCACTCTGAGGTGATGTCGAGGATCCCAGATGGCCCCGAAGTAAGGCGTTGCACTGTCGGGATATGCGCCTGCCTGCTGACGGTGAATAAAAAGGCAGGCAAGCAAAAGGCCGCACAGGTGCCCTAGCCGGGAAAACTTATAATGATCATCTCATTCGGTTAATGCCAGAGACATGTCAGAAGACGACGATTTTGAGGATGAGTTTGACGAAGAGGACGAGGACGAGTTCGGGGACGAGGACGAAGGAGACGACGAATAGAGCAGCTAGACCTTCAGGCCAAAGCTCTCGGCAAAGTCCTTGAACTCGCTGTAGGCCTTCAAGAATTCGATTCCTTTTTCGCTTATCCTGTATTTTGAAGAGTCTTCTTTTAGCAGGCCGGATTGTGTTAGTGTCGATACTATGGAGCTGAGCCTCTGGTGCGGCACGTTGGCCTTGCGTATCAGATGAGTGACCGTCGCGCCATTGTCGTACCCTTCAAAGCTATACTGCTTTGCGGTGGACAGGATGTCCGCAATTATGCTGACGTGAGTCCTATAGCCCGCTGCCAATCTGCGAATTCATCCTCCCCAGGCCGCTTGTTAGGCCAAACTTTGAGAACGGGACGAACATGAGACCGAACCCGGCAACCTTGGTCGCCAGCGCAGCCACGTAAAACGACTCTGGATAGATAAAGTTGTACCAGGACATGAGTTCCGCGCCTGCCAGCAGACCAAGACCGGAACCTATCATCAAGGTACTGGTTTTCCTGCTCTGCATGTATGATGCCATTGTTTCGATTGACACATATACTAGTAGAATAAAAGAAATTGACCTGACGAGATGTTCTATTGAATTACCCGGTATAACAAATCCGGTAACCGCAAGAGGGAATAGCAGGAAGTATTTTGGAGAGGCAAAGTCAAAGCTCTTGAGGCTGTGAGAGAATGCTATGAAAAAGTATCCAAGAGCCTGCACTGCAAGCCCAGCGGTGGTTACCGCCTGCGAATATCCTCCTGCAAAGAGCCCGCCCGCAATAAGCGCAAAGCCGAGGGCTATAGAGATAAACGCAAAAGTGAGGCGAAGCAGGTTTGGGCTGGCAACCGCCATGTAGCCCGAGTAGGCGAACCTGCCGATGAAGGCCGAGATTCCAAGCCCAAGCAGGTTCATCGGAAGCTCGAATAGGAGGACTGCTTCTGCCAACGGGATTGTGGAGTTTTTCTAATTTTTAACTCTATTTGTGCTAGTGGCCTTCAGTTCCCCGGCTTTACCACTGGGGGGAATTCTGTAGGTCTTCTGTTGACAATATTGACCCATGACTTGCTGGTATCAACTCTGATGATTTTACTGACGTGTTCCCTGATCCCACTTCATTGCTTTACCTGCATCGCGCTGTGAACACCGGGACACAAGAGGGTTTGAGGACTCAGTGTTAAAGGGTTCACGAACTGTGACTTCAAAGTTTACTTAAGATGGTTCGGCGGTCTCTATCAATGACGGCTCTAAAAGGAGCCTGTCTATAGCACTCGACACAAGGTAAAAAGATTTTCGTGCAAGGTTCTGTCGAGTCCTTTCCATTCTGTCTGTATTTCTAAATGTCAAAGATCGGTCAAAATACGATTGTTAAAAAAGTCGTCCGCTCGTTAAGAAAGTCCTTAACAAAACCACTTTTTACACAAAACCCAATCGGCTCTGTTAACTTAGCGTAATTCGTATACCCATGTGAACTTCTCCTAAACTTTTGCTCTCTTTCTGCATTGTTGCACAACTGACCGTCCTGTCAAGGAGGTTTGACCACGCCCCATTTAGCTTTCATGCCGTAACACCGTCCTTCGTGGTCAACTGGCGTTCCTACAACGGATTTCTGGTCAGGCGTGGAGAACTTATGCTTGACTTTGATGTCATCGACGGCTGGCAGGACGAGCTGGAAAAGATGAACGAAGGCAAGGAAGGTGCGTCATTCAGGTACCCGCACTCCTTTGTCCAGCTGCTGGGGTACATGCGAGCATATTTCCACCTGCCGTACAGACAGACTGAAGGCGTTGTAAAGGCGCATGCAAGAAGAAAGGTGCCTTCCATCCCTGACTACAGCACTTTATGCCGGCGCGTCGACAAACTGGACATCAAGGTGAATGAAAAGGTGGGCAATGACATAGTCATTGCACTTGACAGCACCGGCATCAAGGTATCCAACAGGGGAGAGTGGCTGCGGCACAAGTGGCACGTCCACAGGGGCTACCTGAAGATACACGTTGCAGTTGACATCAGGAAAAAGAAGGTAGTTTCGCTTGAGGTTACAAGCGAGGAGGTACATGACGGTAAGGTGCTCAAAAAGCTGGTGAAAAATGCGTCAGAAAACAACGATGTCAGCCGCGTACTGGCAGACGGCGCGTACGACAGCAAGGAGAATTTCAGGTACCTGGGCGATAACAATATCGAAGCTGCAATCAGGGTAAAGAAGAATTCGTCCGGCAAGGCCCATGGCTGCTATCCAAGGAAATTGGTGGTTTTACAGCAGCTGTCTGATTTTGACAGATGGAAAGCTAGCGTGAGCTATGGACACAGATGGATTGCAGAATCCGTGTTCTCTGCCATGAAGAGAACGTTTGGCGAATATGTGACGGCAAGGAAATATCAGAACATGGTAAAGGAGATGTTCCTGAAGGCGTCGCTGTACAACGTGTTTATCGGGATGAGATTGTAGCCAGGAGTCGATTAGACATGCAAGGATTGGTCAGTTATGCAACAGAGCATCTCTTTCAGTAGAGCTGTTGCTGACATCAATCTTGCATCAGATTATTATTGCATTCACGTATGATAGACGACAGACATATACCCATTCGAGGCTTGACCTCCTCACTATCGTCTTCGTCCTTTTGTCAAGATGGTTCCACAGTTAGCTAGTCGAGGCCTTTATCCTCATACGAATTATCGTGGCCTATGCATCTTGACATTGTCATAATGGTACAGGTCACAAATATTCTTTCTGTATATGCTTTTTCATGACAATTCAAAGAGTCATATGACATACTTTATACCATCGTCTGAAATGGATCAGTGGCATTGTTCACATACGGTTAGCTAGGACTGTCCTGGATTCCCGGACCTGTTGCGGGAATGTCCTGAATATTCTGTTGCGTCCAAGAACCTTGGCTGTTTATCAACTTATCCCACAGGAAGTCAATTACGAGTAATTTGCCATTAGTCTTGTGTTTGAACCATAAGTTTGTGAGATACTTGGCCTCGATGTTGGTCTGGGCATTCTCTGGTCTCACATCATTGCTCCATATCCATTGCACTTTTAAGTTCAGATTCTGCGTTGCCAAGCTGTTCGGTGTGTTAAAGGCGGTGTTGTGATTGAGTGCCTTAATTCTCGTTTCTGATCCGGTGCTGTCGCAACGTGAGGTCCATGGTGAGCAACCTTGGATTATGCCTGACCATCCTGTGTATCCTGCCGATTTGTAGTTGTTGAATCCCACGTGGACGACTGCGACATCATATTTGCCTTTGTATTGCGATCCAACGACGGTTATGCAATCAGGATGCATAGGGAAGTAGCCTGTTTGCTCTTCATTATTTTTTTCAAAATATCCCCATTGTTTATTTCCGCAAAGTATGTCTGGGTCTTGGGTCACTTGAGTCACTGCATGGGCCACCATCATGCTGCTTCCGCTTGCCAAAAAAACTATGGCTGCAATGGTTCCAAACAGCAAAGGATGCCGCAGTGGATGGCTCTGAATTTTCTTCCATCGTTTCTGACTTTGAGTCATTGCCTGCAGAGGTTTGTGACAGAATTCTTATCGATTTGGACGCAAGATCAGTCACAATATGTCAAGACCAGTCCAACTGTGTCAAGCCGCGCCAACTGGCGGCAAACTAGCTAGATTGCTAATGCCAACTACCGACAAAGTTAACTAAACCCAGATAAGAGGATAGTCAAATGAATACCAAAACCGTCTCTATTACTGTCTGGTCGAAAACAGGTATTCTTTTGATCCTGCCTTTAGCCCTCTCATCGTTTACCCATCTTCTAAACCCTGCAGGCTTTCCAGATATTTTCTATGATGAGGGGGTTTACTTGAGGAGGGCAATGCATGTGCTCGAAGGGATGGGCCCTCAGGAAACAGCAACCTATTATGACCATCCTTTCTTCGGCCAGCTACTTCTTGCAGGCATTTTCAAACTAATTAATTTCCCCGGATCTATTGGAGAAGGTCAGACCGACATTCAGACTATCGAATTACTATACACGATTCCAAGATTGGTCATGGGAGCTCTTGCCGTCCTCGATACCTACCTTATCTTCAAGATCGCCAATAAGACATATGGAAGAAAGGTAGCAATTATCGCATCAATATTGTTCGCGGTTATGCCTCTTACATGGATAACGCGGAGGATAGTTTTGGATTCCCTTCTCCTTCCATTCTTGCTAATGTCAATTCTCTTTGCTCTAAATTCCACCAGTGCTGTTGGCACCAGGAGATACAGATGGGTATCACTATCTGGGATATCTCTGAGCTTGGCAATCTTTACGAAGATTCCTGTCTTTACTATGATGCCCTTAGTAGCGCATCTCTTGACAAGAACCGATCCGGGTGATGAAAGGATAAGGAACATTCCCGATCGGTTCAAAGTTCTTGCAATATGGCTCATCCCTGTCATCCTCATACCTTTCCTCTGGCCACTTGAGAGTATACTTTCCGGGAATTTCGATGCATGGATGAGAACAGTATTCTGGCAAACTCAGCGCGGCGATAGAATTCTAGGGTTGCCTTGGATTACGTGGGCTTGGGCGCTCATCGATCCTGTTTTGTTGTTGCTGTCAATCGCAGGTGGGTTCATGGCTTTGATAAAGAAGAATTGGTTGGTACTACTTTGGTCTCTCCCCTATATTGCCTTCCTAGCTTTGATTGGTCAAACCAACTATTTTCACTGGGCTCCGCTTCTGCCGGTTTTCTGCATATCGTCCGCTCTTGCTTTAACAGAAGGTCTGCCAAAAATTTTGACACAGATCAAACTACCAAGGATCTTATCCCCTCTTGCTGTCCTTTCTATTCTAGTTTTTGGTCTTGCATCTACAATACTTGTAATATCCACAGATGTATCTATTTCTCAGAGGCAAGCTCTTGCATATACCCTCGAGATCCTCAAACATCAAAATCTCGATGAAGAACAAACTACAGCTATATCGAATCCATCTCATGCTTGGATTCTCAAATACATATATCATTTGGGCGGCGGTCTAGACGATTATCGCGATGTCATCTTTTATCCAATAAAGACAGATGATTGGATACTCATTGCCGATGGACATTTTAGGATTGATATGCAGGGAGAACCTATGCTTGCAGATATCTACTCCAGAAGCAAGCTGATTACCACTTTCAGCAATCATGCACCGCAAGAAGGAGAATTTGCAGCCTATCCATTCACAAGTCTGCTGCTTACCACAGACGCAAGTAATATCGAGTTTAGATCAGGCACTGAAGAAGACTGATACCGCATAATAACTGCATACTTCGATAGTATCTTTGGTTTGTGCTACAATATCTACATCTATGCCCAATTGATAATTACATGCCCGAATCATGGTTCTGTATCAACTGTGGCTCATCCAAACTGTGCATGAGCCGCAGATATTACAACATCGCAGAGATTAAGTCAGAGGTTGTCTGGTGAGAGTATCTTGAGATTGTGACCACCATGACTCACTTTTCCTATTTCAAGCAAGGCTCTATCAAGTGTCACAAGCTTGCTGACGTGGGCTGACATCAAGTAGGATGCCAATATAAGAGAATCCCGTCCGCCGATGCCATGGTCCCGGGCAATCTTTAGGCCCAGTGCGACGGTGCCGTATGATGTGTTGAGGAAAAGCGCTCTTTTCATGTATTCTAGAAGCAAACCTGTCATCTCCCCCGGTTCAGCTTTCAGCTTGAATACGCAAGTGTGGTAGGTTTCGTGTATTACTGTCGGATTTACGGCATGGCCCATGTTGCGGATAGGCGAGACTTTCTCATGATCTGGATGCGCAGCGACGATATATGCCACAAGAATGTTTGAATCTATTCCCACATGCTCTTTATCTCTTCTGGGCTTGGCCATTTTTTTATCTCCTTTACCTTTAGCATGCCATAGAACTTTGCCATGGTTGGCGCATCATCGCTTCCGATCTTCTCTATCACTATCTTTGTCCTATCGTCACCATCGTCGTCGGCAGTCATGATATTTACGATATCACCATCTTTCAGAGACAGCATTTCTGCCAACTCCTTTGGAATTGTGGCCCGGAGGCTGTTGCCTACCTTTTGCAACCTGACTTTTCTTATAATTGCCGTGGCCGACATGTGTATATACTATACCGTATATACATATAAAGTTGTTGAAGAGGAGAGGAGCAGTAGGAAGGGAAAAAGCCGGTACATTCCCAGGAGAAGCTCACCTGCACCTGCATCCTGACGGCTGCATTTGGTTCAACGTGCCAGGAGGATATGCAGAACACGGTACCTTCGCCCAGCCTGCCTTGGAAGAAGAAGAATATTATTATCATATCATCATCCCTGCAGGTCTCTGAGCAACAGGAGGCATCAATTCCACAATATATCAGTGAACGGTTCAGTATCAACTTTGGCTCATCCAAACTGTGCATGAGCCGCAGATATTACAGCATCGCCACGCACGCACTCCTCTACTATTTGTAGTCGCTCAAAACATCTCTATAGCGTGCGTCCTTGTAGGCGATGTACTTGACGTATTCGCCGTATGTCATGTCAAAATCGCAGTTTGAGCACTTGACAAAGGTAAAGTCGTCTGCCAGCTCTGCAATGCCCTTGCAGTCGGGACAGTGGACCTTCACATGCGAATGTGGTCGTCAAAAGTATAATAAGGTTGTCCAGATTTGGGTGTGTTCCGTAAATAGGTTGATAAGTCAAGAAGTTGTTAGATTACATATGGACAGCACACTCAGGCCGGTTTTGAAGCGTCAGATGCTCTTGATAGGCGCAAGCCTTGGAATAGGATTGCTGGTAACCTTCCTGACGGGCAGCGTACTGATCGGCCTAGCGGTCAACATCGCCATCATGATCGGTCTGATATTCTACATCAGGAGAAAGCAGCTCGGAGCGCTCAGGACACTTGGTTTGGGCGACTCTGGTATGGGCTATAGTGGCGGCAAGCTAAAATACATCTGTCTGTCGTGCGGTGCAGAAGTAAAGGGTTCAAGGTGCGGCAGCTGCGGCTCGAATATGAAAAAACCACTATTTTAGTCGGCCGCTGTCTGAAAACCAGATTCCCTTTGCCTTCCTTCTTTCGTTGATTATCAAGAATGCACCGGCGGCCGACGTTACTGCCACAATGGCAGCCGGCAGCCGAATGTCGATCTGGCCGTATAGCTCGCCTGTTGACGGGTTGAAGGAAAACGACATGGCATAAGCGTTGGCGGCCATGAGGAAGAGAAGCGCGACCGGCGCAATAAGAACCAGATATCTCACAGGTATTTCAGGCATTTAGTGACATATAATACTTATCATAAAAATATAATTTTATGATATATTGTAAAATTCGAGATTTTTCATACTTATGTAGGCAATACCTTTCTTTTCTCGCGACCTCAACAACTTATTAAATCCAACAAGCATCATTTCTACAGATGAGCAAGACTTGTTTGAAATGTGGTAAGGCTATTATCGAGCCAGCTGACGACCCGGCGGCAGACAAGTACCCCGCTTGCGCGGCCTGCTGGAAGGAATGGACCACTTATGCCGTAATGGTAATGAACGAAATGAGGCTTGACATGTCGCTGCCGGAACACAGGAAGGCGCTGCGCAAGTACGAGCGCGCTTTCTTTGGGCTTGAAAAAGGGATAGGCGAGATCGAGAAAAAGCCGGACAACCCGGAAAGCCATCACGGCCACCATCATTGACTGACTGACTATCATTTCAGGCCAGTGGCTTTGAGCGATTCCTCCGGGACCACCTTTAGTATTTCGTTCCTGTTTGGAAGGGAGAACAGTACCTCCTTGAGCGAATCGATTATGCGCTCTCGCTTTTTTTGATCGAGAGACAGAAACGTCGCAGTAAGCGACTTGAAATCCAGCTTTTCAATAGAGCGCGGGTTTGACGATATCTGCCTGCAGTAGGTCTGGAACATTACCGTCCTCTTTTCTGGCTCAAACTCTGACAGTATTTCAAGCCATGTCTTGAAGAGCACGGACAGCTTGGCTTGATCTATCTTAGGTGCAGCCGACAATGCAAGGCTGATCGTCTCGCGCTTGTCTTCGTCGCTCATTGCATAGAATTCGTTCAACCTTCTCTGCAGCATCGGCTTTCGCAAAAAGTCCGGCAGGGCTGCGAGTATCTGTATGATGTTACCTGCGGCGTTGCTCACGCATACCATTGCGCCGAAGTGGGGAATTTAAAGATATACAGCGAGATGATACTGTTGTTGCATCTTTTTTTATGATGGTGAACTAGAATAAAAAAGTCAAGGCAACTATACATGTCAATACATCTGCAACTTCTGTCTATGCTACATTGCGCCACCCACTGCCAGATTGCGATTTGATTTTGCACAGATTCCTGACTGACTAGCTTGCCTTTCCTTTTCTCCCATGTTCTTTCATGTACGTCTCAATAGTCTTTTTTGTGCTCATCCACATCCTGCCCACTTTGACGGCGTCAAGCACTCCCTTTCTTGCCTGCAGGCTGAGGTATTCCGCGGAGTACGGCGTCCCTTTTGCGAGCTCGGCCAGCGTGCGTAGCTTTTCCTTACTTCTACCTTTTTCCATCGCATTAAGGTATAGGTCGAGCGTCTGTTCAACACACCTGGCCATGAAGATGAGAAACGGCTCAAAATCCCCCCTGCAGGACACTGCGTCCAGCGTGTCCAGGTACTTTTTCCTGTCCACCTTTTTTATAATTGCAAACGGGTACCTGTTTCTTAAAAGTATCATGTTCATAAGCAGCCTTGCCATCCGGCCATTGCCATCGTCAAACGGGTGTATCCACGCAAGGTAGTAATGCGTGTGGGCAGCAAGCTCTACAGGCCTCAGCTCGGCAGGGTTTTCATTTATGAATTCTACAAGCTGTTTCATTTCTTCTTGGATTTGATAATGTGGTGGGGGCGTGAACGGCGCGCCAACTATGCGCACGTCGTGGCGCCGGTATTCTCCTGCGGTGCTTATTATGCCTGACATGATTGCCATGTGGATGCCCAGTATATCCTGTTCAGACAGCTCTTTGTTTCCAAGGGCCAGTTCCTTTACTAGCTCGATGGCGCGAGGGTGATTCTGGGCAGCAAGGACGTCTGTTATGCTCTTACCGCGCACAGTCATGCCCCGGATTGCAAGCTCTGTCTCCCCACGCGAAAGCGTCACCCCTTCTATGCTGTTGCTGTTGTAGACAAGCTCTACCTGCATTCGCTCTTCGAGGTCTCTGAGGATGTCTGTGGAAAGTCTTGACTGTACAAGCCTATTGCGCTTTTCCATTATGCGCCTGTGGAGGTCTCTAGGAAGCGTTGCAAGTGCGTTCATCTGTCTGCAATATCGGTTAGATTTAACCGATATAAGTTTATATCGGATAGATGTAACCGATACTGATCGCATATTTATACATAATGGCGAATGAGAAAACCCTTACGGCTTCAGTCTTGATACTGTTAACTTAGCGGCGGATCGAGGTATGATCTCTTCTCCCTGTTGACTGGCAGATGATTAATTATTCGCTCTTCAAGTCAGTTATTGCCCTATCCTACTCCTAATGGCGGATGATTTCTCTGATGCTCAATGATTTTGTGTTGATCCAGCTCCGCCTCGCTCTGAAACTGGCGCTTGCAAATTTTGCATTCAATGTTCCTATAAGTGGTGCCATGCCTTTTTTCTATATCTTGCACATACAACCACACCATATCTATGATAAATGACAAATTATACCTCGCTTAACCTAGTTAAGTCAAGTCATATTGCTGCAAAGTGGGCTAGCTTTTCTGTCGTTTCGAATCATGAGCGATATTGTTTAAGCACAGCAATATGTTGTCAGGACAGCAGCATATCAATGAAAAATCCTTTATATCATAACACAACATTATAGCTGCTTGAGATAAAATTGAGCACACAAATGAGCAGCGCAAGGCGTGGAGTTGCCACCGATGAAATGAAGCAGGTTGCAAAGGATGAAGACATCACTCTGGATTTTCTTGTCAGAGGCGTTGCCAGCGGCTCGATCATCATTCCAAGAAATAATGCCAGAAGACAAAAGATAAAGGTAGTGGGAATTGGCAAGGGCCTGAGAACCAAAGTCAATGTTAACATCGGCACGTCAACATTGTATCAAAATTTAGACGAAGAAATCAGCAAGGCCAGGGTCGCCGTCAAGTATGGTGGAGATACAATCATGGATCTCTCGGATGGAGGAGACCTTGACCAGATAAGAGAAAAACTGCTCGAAGCCGCGCCTATCACTTTTGGAACTGTCCCAGTATATCAAGCGTATGCGGCAGGGGTTGCCAAGAAGAACCCGCTTGATATCACAGAAGATGATTTTCTGAATGCATTTGAAAAACATGCCAAGGATGGTGTTGACTATACCACGATCCACTCGGGCATTACAAAGGAGCTAGCCAGGCGTGTGCTAGAAGTAAAAAGACATGGAGGCATTGTATCAAAGGGTGGAACGATAACTGCGGCATGGATGCTCAAATATGACAAAGAGAATCCATACTACGAGCACTTTGATTACATGTGCGAAATTGCGCGCAAGTATGACGTTACTTTCAGTTTGGGCGACGCTTTGAGACCTGGATCTATCCTAGACTCACACGACGAACTGCAAGTGGCTGAAATGATCAATGTAGCCCGGCTGGCAAAGAGGGCACACGAGAAGGATGTACAGGTAATGATAGAGGGACCCGGACATGTGCCGCTAAATGAAGTGGCAGCAAATGTCAGGCTGGCAAAATCATTGATCGGCGAAATCCCCTACTATGTGCTTGGCCCATTAGTAACTGATGTTGCCGCAGGCTATGATCATATCGCCAGCGCCATCGGAGCTGCCATATCTGCTGCCGAAGGTGTAGATTTACTCTGCTATCTAACACCTGCTGAACATCTAGCATTGCCAAGTGCAGAGGAGGTCAAAGAAGGCTTGATAGCCTACAGAATAGCGGCTCATGCCGGAGATCTGGTAAAGATAAGAGAAAAGGCGATCAAGTGGGACATGGCGATGACCGAGGCAAGGCGCACGCTGAACTGGGAGAAGCAGATAGCGCTCTCAATTAACCCGGAGGAAGCGGAGCGGATCCATACTAGAGAAGGCCAACACCCGGGCAATAATGTCCCATGCACCATGTGCGGGTCTGCATGCGTGTACATAATGCTGCCACAACAGAGACAAAAAAGTAACTTGGACATAAAAGCGAACGAAACAAACAACTCGTAGCAACAGCAAGTTCTTTTCTCTCTTTTTTTTCCATGGCAAGAAGCATAGAAGCATATATGATGACCCGAGGGTCGATAGAAATTGAACTCTAGTTTTGGACAAACTATTCATCTAGAAAATGTCGAAAACAAGTAGATGAGGTGATTTATTGCATCTTTATTCTCGATGTGTGTAGTTCACCATCCAATGCACACCGAACTTGTCTTCAAGACTACCATAGTAATCGCCCCACGGCTGTTCAGCAATAGGCGTCTCTATCTTGCCACCTGCAGAAAGCGCGTTGAATATTCTGTCTGCCTCTTCTTTGCTTTCGGGATGAACTGAAATGTAAAAGTTATTGCCTTGGGTTAGCTTATGTCCTAGTGACTCAAGGGCGTCGGTTGCCATTAACACGTTTTCTTTTCCAATCGGCAGGCTGATGTGAATGATTTTGTTATAATCCTCTTTGGGAATGACGGCGCCTTCCATCTGCATATCTTTGAAGCGAATGACAGATGTAAATTCTCCACCAAAAACGGATTTATAGAAATTGAAAGCTTCTTCAGTATTACCTGCAAAGTTGAGATAAGGGTTGATTTTTGTCATAGCCTCTTCCCCCGAAATAAGAATAGTTTGAACGACTTTGCGGACAATTTCATTTTTCCTATTTCTCCATTAGAACTCACAACTTTAGCTCTTGACATTAAAAATCACCTAGCTTTTGCACTATCAACGGCGACTCCATAAGGATTTCATCGCTAACGCAGCTTCTAGCAGATTGTAAATCTCCTTTGTTCATAGGCTCCATAAAAGAAATCACAATTTCACTTGCCCTTTTTGCTGGTGCACTATTTTGCATGCCCACCAATAGGTAGCGTTGGATTTATCTTCTCATTAAGTGGATCTTCCGATTTGGGGAAATTTATATCCCAGGTGGTACGTAAATGGATTGCTGGATTCAAAAGACTTTCAGCTCCTTGTGTCGCTAGATAATAACGCACGCCAGAGCAACCAGTCATTGGGCAGGCGAGTCTCGCTCTCTGCCCACGCTGTACGAGATCGTCTCGAGCGCTTAAAGATGAAGGGTATTCTCCAGGGATTCAACTTGATGATAAATCCAAGTCTGTTCGGCCGCACGGGGCTTGTCCTATTCTTTCATGGAAACTTTCAGCGAAGGACAGCACTAGCAGCACTCGCTGCACCAGATGTATCTTGGGTACGCTTGAAACTGGATGGACAGATGATTGCGGGACTATGGACTAAAGATGAAGATAAGAGTACTGACCATCTTGCAAGTATCCTAGGGACAAAACCATCTGGACGAATATTCACACCTTGCAAAGGCTCTGCACCAGTTTCAATTGCTGACCTGACAATAATGGACGCGCTGGTCGACGACCCAAAGATGTCATTTGGCGATCTTGTAAAGTCTACAGGGTTGAGCCCAAAAACTGTACGCAAACACCTTCACCGTCTCTTAGAGACGAAAACGATCTCAATCGTGCCTCTTCTCGGGACATTTGCAGATTCTGGAGAGCTGATATATCCGCTGGTAGTCACCGGAAGGGTCAGCATGAATGAAGTGAGAAGAATAATGGGCGAGACCGCTCTGTTACGCTCTATTCAGGAACCACCAATGAAGTACATACTTTGCAGGGAAAACTCTCTCGCTGATATGATAACTAAAACCCGATCACTAGAGAAGGTTCAGGGAGTCGAGTCTGTCGAAATATCCTTTAATCGAGAGGTGCTGACCTCTACGCGACTCAGACACTCTCTAATCGAGGAGGAAATTAGGAAGTTGGAAAAGAATCGAAATACCAAGTTGAGTCAACATTATTGACTTGGTTCGTTCCTACTGCCATGTTTTAGTACTAGGCAGTTGCCTCATATCAGCGACTCATTTATGCTTGTTGATTGTTCGATGACCATTGGCATAATTATTTGAGAATATCGCTTCTATCAAGCGTCTAATGCACCAAAATCGTTGCATAACTTGTTGCATAGGCGCACAGACTCAGATTAACCATGAAAATATACGAATACTAAGCTTTTGCTTCAGCAATCATCAAGTATTACTAACCTGCCTATGATCGCCAACTGCCTCTTTATTAAGAGCGAGCTTTCTCTTTCCATGTCGTTACTGTGGACAGGATTCTGATAGTTGCATCATCCTTTTGAGCTTTTATCCAAATAGTGTGTCATATTGCTTTTGAGCCTTTTGCCGCTCTAACTGTTACACCTAGTTTCAAACTCCCAGAACTCGCTCAACTACACCGATCATTAGCCAGCAGAATAGTCCTTGCTGTACATAAACGGGGTATTTGTTACGATATCTCTCAGCTCCAGCGTGTCATTACTTTTGGATATTGCCATTTCGTGTGCCAAGCCATCTAGAAAGACCGCCTCCACTACCATGATGACTGGCCCCCTACCCGGCGTAATTCTACAAAACATTTGAGTTAGAATACATGTCCTCTGATGGTCGTCTGGTAACTTGACTGGTGGTTCTCCCCCTGTCAAAGTTCTTTCTCAGATACTACAACGTTTTGACTTCTTTCTATGGTTTTCAGAACTGCCACGTGTGTTAAAATCTCCTTCTTAGAAATGCAAATCACTGAATCATTTTGAATTGCAATGAAATATTACCTACAAAGCTATCCTTCTATCATACTACTAAAATAACTTGATTTTGAAAATCTGTGCTATATCATGAGCACTTCAAGCAAAACAACAGACGTTGTGACCGTCGCTGCAATAGCTATTGGATTCTCTCTGTTGGTATCAGCAGCGCAGTTTGTTTCCTGGTCATTATTTGTATTGCCTATCGGTAGAGCAGAGGCCTCTCCAGAGTTTGATTTCAGCAATGTACGAGATGTTGTCGTTACGACTGAGGATGATACAGAATTTATCATCAACCCGGATTTTACAAACTTTGAAGATGATATTCTCGGTTTCGTAGTGATTAAGAATGTTGAAGCAAAAGATGCGAAAAACCTGCAAGCTGACCGCGGGGAGGAATTAACTATGAGATTTGATTGCCCTGTAGAGGTGTGTTCTAGTCCGTTTGACGCATCAATATTTGTTGTGGATAAAAACACGCCGAATAAAGACCTTGGAAGTGGCGGTGTTACTGGCGAAATAGACCCGATAGGATTGACTCAGGTAGATTGCGATGATGTGGATTGTGAAGAGGCTTTTAGTTTTACGATTCCAGATGACATTGACGAAGGCAAATACAAGTTAGTTATTGATGCCGATCACGATGAATCGCATTTCGTATACATAAACAAGATTCGCATATTGTAGATTAGAGTAGAGTAGAGAGAAGCTGGAAAGTTGTTCTCCTTCGTTTCCAACGCTTCAACAGGCACATAGCCTTTGCCTTGTATTACGACCTTGTCACTTTTGACAACGGCATCATAAAGCTGCCATTGCGGCAACCCTCAACATTCAACAAAAAAACAACTGCGATTTCTCTGGTGTCCGCGATGACAGAGGCCTGAAAAATGAATAGTCTTCTCCATACTCTCCTCTGCCGCTGTGGGACCGACAGAACTTTAATTTTGGACAAATTATTCATCTAGAAACCAGTAGCTACCGCGGATTTGTCAGCGCCTCCAGCTGAAATCCAGTCATCTCTTTGCAAACAATAAGCCAGTTCCAGACACCGGGCGATGTTGTCCCATGTTCTGAACATATGTCAGTAAATATTGTGTGCAATAGGGAGATGTATGCTTAATTTTCCGAATATTCATCAGGAAAAATCATATAATCAGTTTAATGCATTTTGAATAATTCCAATTAATGATCATTGACTTTAAGATGATTACAATAAAATGAAGAAAAATAGAAAGAAAAATAAACTAGGGTTATAGTAATTTCATGAGACAAATTGACCTCTAATAACGAAAGCATAACCATAAGGATCGATAAGAAGTTAGTCAATAGGCTGAAGAGGATCTGCGAAGAAAAAAAGATGAGCGTCAACACATTGTGCAACCAAATTCTTACTCAATATGACCAGTGGCATGCGCATGCGGCTAAAGCGGGTATGCACTATTATTCGAGAGAATTTGTCAGACTTGTAACAGATACACTGTCAAGAGAACAGCTGGCAGCGCTGGCAAGAGACGTGGCGGTGAGGGAGATCAAGAGTCGCGTTCTTCTCCTGAAAGGGGAGTTCACTCTTTCCGCATTTCTCGACACGTTTGTTCGATGGCTAAGCGCATCCAATCTCCAATTCAGGCATGAGATTGAAGATCACACCCACATGTTCGTCATAGTCCATGAAATCGGGGAGAAATGGTCGATATATCTTGCGGAATACTTGCACAGTGCCATCAAGCAATTCAATTGCAGAGAATACCATATTGACTATACAAACAACACCGTCATGCTCAAAATAGATGTGCCATAGCAACTGACGCGCGATGAAACGAAGCAGGTCTGTCATCGCTTCGGCCGCAACGTTTGGGATTTCGTTACGCCTGGTATGATGATGATGATGACGATGCCCTACCCGCCGCCGGCGATGTCAAGGATATCGTTCTGAAGGAGCTCATCAAACATCTGTGAGAGGAACAGGTCTACGCCATAAACTACTACTCCTCCTATTATCATCATAATGGCTATGTTAAACCAGACGGTTTCGTATAGCCCGCCTTGGGAGATCTTTACCATCAGAGCATTGATAGCAGATAACGTCAGTGTCATGACCGGTATCATTAATGTCATGAGCCCCGGATCTATTGGCTGAATCAGGATTATGCTCATGTTTCCCTGCAGCTGGCCGAAAATCGCTGAAAAGAATTCTATCAGTTTGTTCATAAGCCCAAACACCGCCAACGTCAACACATGAAGGATCAGCGCTGTTGATTCAAAAGCGGAAGATGCCTGAAGCCTTTTCTTCCTTAATTCAAGGAACTTGTTGTTGACGGTCGCCAAGGTTTCGCCCACCAGCGCCATGTCGCATCCTTTCACGATTGATTTTACCATAATGGTATTCCCATCGGTTATTAAGACGCTCCCAGTTTCTTTGGAGAACAGATCGAACGATTCTTCGACCGATGTCCTGTTGAGGATCCTATTTAACATCGCTTCCACATAATTGCCGAGGATGCCGAAATCGCTCCTGAGAACAGTCCGCAGCGTCTGGCTCATCGAGCCGACTGTTGAATACACTTCTCCGAAATGCCGCAGGAATGACGCGTAGACATCATCCATCTTCCTTATGCGGGATTCTACTTTTTTTGCAGCCATGCCCGGCAACAGCAGGGGAGCAGCCGATGCGGAAATTGCAAGCTCTGTTGGAATTGCTGAAGTATAGATTAGCAGCCCCCCAAGGGAGGTGCCTATAGCAAGGGCAACGTAAAGCGTCTTCTTGAATTTTGCCAAGTGGTCCGGACCCTGCCTGCTCTTGTGCAGGAGGCGATCTTTCGGATACATCAGATGCATTATCAATCCAAACACGGCCAGAACCCCTGTCAAAGAGCCTATGCTTAAAACGACCATTTCCTGGCCGCCGCCTGTGCCAAGCATGTTGAGTATTACAATTGCAGCGACCATGAACGCGGATGTTGACATGAGCGTCGAATACATCCCAAGCATGAGCTTGAGGGATTCCATGCTTCGCTCGTAGGAAGCGGAATAGTATTGCATTATTGAATGCAGCTCGCCTTTGAAGAATGTCTTCAGGTCGTCTCCAAGCCGGAATACCTGACCTGTCTTCAAAATAAAGGTCTTGAACTCACTCGTTTTTAGTCCAAGGGCGATCCTTTCGCATGAATTGCTCAACCCGTATCGCCACTTTATCCCAAGGATATACACATTCATGACTGTGGACGAGTAAAAGCCGTATCCAGCCGAGCCCGCAGTCCTCAGCAGCTCGGAGGGAGAGATTTCTCCTGTGGACAGACTGAAAACAAGCAGCACGAAATACACGATCTTTTCATCGAGCACCCGCAACGCTTGCTTCCCATTGCGCTGGCTGTTGGCACTGTCCTCGCCAGAACTGTCTCCACCTCTTGACAGCAATTTCTTGACAAAATCTAACTGCATTTTCTTTGTTTCATCTTCTCCATTTTCTAGGTTCGATTCAGCACCGTGTTGAGGTAAGCCTCAACCCCGATCTCCTTTACTTTCGTAATTCGATGGTAAACATCAAAGTAATCGAATATCTTTTGCTCGACCATTCGTTCGAGTATCTTGGCGCGCAGCTCCAGCTCCTCGTACAGCAGCCCTTCATCTTTTCTAGACAGCCCTCTCCGAAGCAATAGCTTTGTGAGAAAGAGGCTGCTGCTTCCCTTACCTCTGTATGAAGCAGTGTCCGTAGCAGGGTCCCAGTTAAACACGGGGATGAACAAGACGTTGTCTGTAACTCCGCTATACCCGATTATCTCATTTATTGTCATCACCCTTCGGACCATTTTTCCGTCCTTGCCCTGGACCGCGCTCTGGAAAAGAGCGATGTTGAGGTTGTCTATGTGTGTCTTTGGAACGCTTATTGGAATGCCAGTGAGCCTCTGTATCAGGCTTTGCACTGACGCGGCATGGAAGGTGCTCATGACAGGGTGGCCCGTTTGCATGGCCTGAAATGCGACGTTTCCTTCTGCCCCCCTTATTTCTCCAACCAGGATATAGTTCGGCCGCTGACGCAAGGCGGCCTTTAGCAGGTCAAACATGGTTACGCTGGAATGCGGGTTGCCTGTGTCGCGAGTTATCTCGTTCACCCAGTTCGGGTGAGGCAGTGAAATCTCCGGAGTATCTTCAATGCTCACTATCTTGAATGTCGACGGGATGAAGGCGCTGATCGCCGTCATGGTAGTGGTCTTGCCGGAAGCCGTTTCGCCACATATGAAAACGCTCATTCCCTCACCGAGCATCATCCACAGGTATGCTGCCTCTTTCGAATCAAGCGTCTTTGAAGATATTATCTGCGTGATCGACAATGGAACCTTGGCGAACTTCCTGATTGTCGCGTTGGTGCCTTTCCTGCTTATGTCCCTTCCAAAGATTACATTTATCCTGGATCCTTCCGGGAGGGTCGTGTCTATGACAGGCCTTGCATGCGAAACAGTCTTGCCGAACTGCTCCGACAGCCCGATTATCAGGTCGTCGATCTCTTCTTCGTTTAATAAGACTGGCACCCTGAGCGAGCCGAATATTTTATGGACGACGTAGATGTTTCCGGCTCCTGCAACAGACACGTCTTCAAGATACGGGTCCGTCAGAAACGGCTCTAGGAGCCCCGACCCCAGCCGCCTCCTGATGAAGTGATAGCGCAGGCTGGGAAAGTCTCCTCGGTATATGGGGATCTTTCTTGCAAGCTTCCCGATCCAGCTTCCTCTCTGCACAGTATTCTTGCCATAGTCTACCGGCGCGTCTGACAGGGTGCAGAATTTCTCCAGGAATTTGTCCACCAGGTATAGCCTCTTTTCATACTCCTCTGGAGGTCTGATCACGCCGGCTTCCATCGAAAAGAGCCTGTCGACCTCTCCTAGAAGGCGCAGATCGGGCATCGCAGGTTCTACTATCGTGTAGTTTGCATATCCGTCATTATTGTCGTCGTCTTCGTCGCCGCTTGCCTTCAAGGTCGCCGGTGAGGAATTGATATGTATGAAAATCTGATTTCCGACTGGATAGATCAGGTTAGGGCTCTGCAGAGATTTCATGCTGGATTCGACGCGTTCATAAAATACCGGTACCGGGAGGCCGCGTCTGGCAAGACCTAGCACGTACCCTTCAAGATGTGGGGCTTCCTTCATCGCCCGGATGAATTTCCTGTCTTTTATCGCGCTTGTGCTCGACATTTCGCCACCTGTCACCATTCTTTTGTACCATCCCTCTATGCATTTGCGGTCGAAAGCGGAAGTATCTTGATCCCAAAA
This sequence comes from Thermoproteota archaeon, assembly GCA_040757615.1. Classification (GTDB taxonomy): domain Archaea; phylum Thermoproteota; class Nitrososphaeria; order Nitrososphaerales; family Nitrososphaeraceae; genus Nitrososphaera. The sequence continues at coordinate 37,311 of JBFLWZ010000001.1, forward strand.
GTCTGATCCACGTCAAAGCTGAACTGCGAGGTCACCTGTGAAGAGGAACCGAGTAGCTTCACAACCTCAGCCACCTTCACGCTCCTCCCCGCTATGCTGCTTGACGCGAGCCGCACGTAGCCATCGCATGTTGACCTGATTCGCAGGGCCGCCTCTTCTGATACCGCATTGGGATGTATTGTTATGATGACTGTCATACCGTTGGAAACAAAGTGCTTGCAAGCCGAGAAAAAGTCCATGATGGTGCTGCTTTCGATGTGCTGTGTCAACATCGAGAGCGAGTCGATGACAACTACATCAAATTTCTTCGAATTTACATGTATGTACCTCCTGATCACGGGCAAGAGGTGCTTGGAGAAGGTCCCCGACCATGTTATCCCATCAATCTGCAGCGAAAGGATGTGAAGGTAATTCTTGAGAAAATAGCTGCTGAAGTTGAAGGTGATTGTTTTCATCTTCGATATGTATTCTCGGATAGTGCTCTCCGTAGTGATGTAGAGCACGCGCTTTTCAGAATCAAGCATACCCTTCATGAATTGTGCTACCAGTGCACTCTTGCCGGCTCCGTGTTCGCCTTCTATGAGCATCAGCATGGGTACAGGAATGCCTCCCCCCATCTGCCTGTCTACTTCCTCGTTGCTCGTGGATATGGTGGCGGCGTGCGACGACGGCTGCCATGACTCAGGTCTGATCAATTCTCAGCTCACCACTCCTGATCTGCTTGCCAAGCTTCCGTTTTCTGTCGATATGATGATCGTCACTATGCCCCCGGGGTATGCTGGATGCTCAAGCCTGCATTTGATCTCCATCTTTTCTCCACTGTTTACGATTCCAGGGTCAGCGAAATCGTCCACAAACTGGCGTATTCCCCAGCTGCCGGCCGGCACGGCCGTCGTGACTCCTGCATATTCGAGCTCCTCCGTCAACCTTGTCTTTGTAGCGGTGATGTTGGCATCATAAGTCACCAGAACATTGAAGTTTTCATAGTTCCATAGTTTTTCTGAGCCGATATTGCTGATGACGGCCAGTGCGGTGTCGTCGTTCGGAGTGGCCTGTATTGATTCGATCGAAACGGATGTCCCAAGCAGGGCAATGTCTGCATCCAGCCTGTCAGACGATGTCCGGCTCAGAATCGCATAGTTTGCGTTGGCGCCGCCTTCAAAAGCTATGACCATGCTAACAATCGCCATCATCATGATGCCCCCAGAAATTGCGACACCAAAACCCATCTTCGATCATTGCTCACCATTTCATTCCACGCCTTGTGCAGAGGTTAGAGGTCAGTAGCACTACCAGTTTGTCTCTCCTCTCAAATTGAAAAGATGTAATCATCGCTAACACCATTTGGAGCCGTGACCATTACGGTGTAAATGGCACCCTCCTGCAAGGCATTGTCAAGCGTTATCTCAATCTCAAGTGTGCCGCCAGCCTTCCACAGCAGATCTGGATTGTTCCCAAAAGTCCATTGAGGAGTCGAGCCTGTGTCGTAGGGAATTCTCTGGACAGAGCCCAATTCGCCAAAGTAGACGTCTACTGACTCAAGAGTGTCTATCGGAGCGACGCCAACATTTTTCACCCAGATATTGACTTGAGTGGAGGACGAATTTGTAGCGTATATCACCTTCAATCTGGTGAGGATTACATCCTTTTGCGCATCTGTTGAGGCTGAGAATGCCGACTGGAACACTCCCATCTTGTTGATGGCCATCCCCGACAGCCCAGCCGCGACTATTACTGATGCTATCAGGACTATTCCTTCGCTCATGATCACACTTACCATCGATCAGTCACCACTTACCTACCTCTACCCCTACTCTTTGTCCGTCTGGACGACGACGCCATCTTCTTCTTGCGTTTTCTAGGCTTTCTGTTGCTGTTTCCGGTCTTGTTAGTAAGGAGTTTGGTATAGTACAGATCGGCATCCTTGTCGTTCAGCCCCAGCGCCTGTCCAAACTTGTACAATACCGTGATTATCGTGTCTGCAGTCATTCTGGAATCTTCCAGCATGCCCACTATGTTGTATATCACTTGCTCATCTTCAGGTTTCAGTCCAAGCATCCTGCACTGCTCTACAAGAATGTTGATCCCTGCGGTGTGCTCGGTGCTCTTCAATATCTCCTCCACCATGGAGACCATGGACATCATCTTGCCCAGCGTCAGCTTTTTGCCGAGAACTTGACGCAAGTTCGCACCGGTTGGGACATTGTCATGGGGACTGGCAAAGGAGCCTGTGTCACCTGGAGCAAGTTCGTTCGATACCTCGTTGCCAGCACCCGTCGCATCATCACTTGCCCAAGCCTGCGAATTGTCGCTTAACTTCTCAGGATGGCCATTCTCGACGCTTTTCACGTCCTTTGAAGCACTTGTTGCATGCTGGTCGTGGTTGCCGCTGACATCGCCGTTGTTATTGTTATTGTTGTTGTAAGCCACCTCTAATTGGGAAAGTGCCTGTGTCGGGTCTGACAGGTTTTTTAGATCTATTGCCTCGAAGTACTTTCTCATAAAATTCATCGGATTCACCATCTCCGCCTGAAAGGCCTTGATGTCTATGAGGGCATTTTCGATCAAGGAAGTAGTTTGCTGCATGCCGTCCTTGATGTTTTTTATTTCAGATTTCATCAGGGCCAATTCCTCCGACATCTGCTTCGTTTTTTGCTCTACGGTTTCCCTAACTACTCTGATGGCTGCCGATGCCTGTTCCTCTTTTGACGAGGACATTCCGTCTTCTTCTGGCACAGAGCTGTCGCCTTCGTCCAAGTCATGCAAGCTGTCACTGAAATTTTCGCGGATATCCGCTCTGTCATCCGGATACGAGTCCTCTTGCCTGTGGCCAGCGTTCCTCATGCCGTTGTCCCGCGATTTTGCACTTGCGTCTTTCTCTCCCCCGGCTGCCGGATGGTGTTTTGGGGGGTCCAGCAACACCGTTGAGCTACCTCCAGAGAGTGCGACCATCGTTGTTCCACCGGCGGTAGCAGCAGCCACGTCCATCCTCCCGCCTGCCGTAGCACGGTCGGCTACCTTTGCGGCCCCCCTCTTGGTTGACCAATGTTTGAACATCAATTCAGGAACGATTACTCCGACTGACACCAGGGCAACGGCAGGGATCATAAGATGATAGAGTACGATGTCTATGATTCGATAGACAGAATAGTCCTGGTTGGATTGGAATACTATTAATCCATATGACGAAATCGCGACGCATATGACGAAGATCCTGTATTTTAGTGCAATTTGATCCACAGATTTGAAAAAAATAGTGAGTGGTGTTATCAACTGACTTTTCACCAATTGACAACCCTAGCTCATGTTGACGACGGTATCGGTTATCGATGGCACTTGTCTCGATACCGACAGTGGCGAGCCTGTTGGGACTATCAGCTCTGTCGTGAGTATGTCAAGCGCTGACGGTCTGTCGGTATCCTTGTACGCGATCACCAGCACTGCAGTTTCGCCAGAGTCAAGAATGTCGTTGTCGTTGCTGTTGGTGGACCAGTAGATGAAAGCGCCCGAGTCTGTTGGAGCTGTGCTGTTGACAGGATTGCTGCTTATGTAGCCCCTGTCCACTGCTTCCTGGACTGCATCCTGCAGGTTGTTGACGGTGACATTGCTTATTGTTCCCTTGTAGATGTTGTCGTATGTCACGCTCTTGCTGAAGTACTTCACTGCTGCGGTATCATGTGCCAGGTTGACCGATGCGCCACCGGATGCTACCTTGATTGGCACTGCCAGAACCTTGAGCGTCGCGTTGGCTACGTCACCGCTGCCAGTGACAACTCCTGCCACTTCCATTGCACTGCTTGCTTCCTGAAGTCCCGAAGTAATTGTCGTCTTTGCTTTCTGTGTCGTCGAGAAACCCATGTTGAGGACAACGAAGGATAGAGCCGCCGCCACGATCACGAACGCGATCAAAACAATGGCAGACTCTACACCGATGATTCCTCGCCGATGCACGAGTTTCTTGTTGTTGTTGCTTCTTACTTTGTTGGATATCATGTCGATATCTCCCAAACATGATAATGGGCGTCTCTTAACCAAATTTGAGTCTCCAGTACAACAACAATTGGAGTCGTCGTCGGTAATGACAATAGCACATAATTTTCATTTTTGATTAATCTGATGCATGTGTCGACATTTTCCTTTCTTGCTGGGAATAGTGCGTTGGCGCTATTCTTGATTAATCTGAATGGCCTATTGTAGCTCCCCTGACAAGCTCATCCTAAAGAAACAAACCATCCGAGCATTACGCATATGTATTACGAAGAAGAACAGATTCCAAGATTCGAGTTTCCTGCCAGCTTGCAGCATCTGGTAGACATGCTGCAAGACCTTGGACTTAACAACCACGAGGCAAGGATTCTATTGTACTTGATGATCCACAAGTGCCGCATCGCAAACACGATATCCCAGGACTTGGGAATCAACAGGACGGAAACTTACAAGTATGTTTCTAACCTGATGAAGAAGGGCCTAGTCTTTGCAACCACGGACAGGCCCCAGAAATATTACGCGCTGCCGCTGGAAGAGGCAACAGGCTGCCTCGTAGAAAGCAGGAGGAACGCTCTCAACTACATACTGTCTAAACAAAGGGAGTATTGTGACATTTTGGATGACCTTGCAGAAAATCTCCCGAATAATAGATCCGTCGATAACCCCGAAGCCTTCCAGTTGATAGTTGGGTCCAATGCAATATTTCCAAGAGTCAAAGAGATGCTTGCCAGATCCGAACAGGAAGTGAAGCTGCTCGCTGCCGACCAGACTTTTCTTTCACTTTATGATGAAGGAATAATTGAATACCTTGTTTCATTAACAAGGAAGGGAGCAAAGGTTCGAGTCAAGACCTCCTCAAGAAAAATACTAGAATACATCATGCAGGACGACAGTACAGACCAGCAGCAGAACGAAAAGATCAGTCGCGCTATAGCGCTGGGGACAGCTGAAGGAATATCTCAGTTGAATTTCATAATAGTTGATAGCAGAGAGATAATATTGCTCTTTGGCAACAAGAAGGCGATGCGGGCATTTTACTCGAACATCGCGACCCTCGTGTCATCATTTAATGAGATTTTTGATAATGCCAAGCATACTGGTTCCACCGGCCCGTCTCCTTCTGAAACCAGTTGCCAAACCCAATAGGCACACACACATTCATGGGCGGCTGCAGACGACCCCCTCCCATTTTCTTCTTTCTGATGAGCCAATATGCTTCAGATATCTAATGTTATTCATCATGCATAATCTACTCCATTTGTGCTCGGCTCTTACATCCGATGCCTGTTTCATAATCTGATTCGCCATTGTTATAAGCCCAGATTGCGATGTTAGCAAAAGGTGCAACCGTCGCCTGATGCAAAATCGATCGGAGGACTGGACCACAAACTTTGATCACATCCCCATGCCGGGCACAGAAATAAAGCGAGTCCTGCAGACAGCTTTGAACCTTGTCATGCCAATCACAAAACAGCAGGTATTCGACGACATGGAGAGAGCGGGAATAATGCTAGACGATGAGAGTGCATATTATTCCCTGTCCCAAATTCGCGATTATCTTCATTTGGCTTTTGGGAGCAACGCTGCTGAAGCGCTTGCAGATGTGCTAAGAAATACGCTAAGGCGTATGCATCATTTTGAAAGATAGCGTGGAAGCCATGCGGACCTATCTCACTGGTTGAATCAGGTGTCACGATAGTATGCATCGCCAAATCGATTACCATGGGGAGGAAAAGCGATGGAACTCTGTTGCAATATTCAATTTCAATTCTGGAGCGGATAACAATAATAATAAATAATCCTATTTCGATCAAACTGATCAAGGAAGCACTCGACAAGACCATTGATGATCTTGGGCCCAGCATCAAGCAATGGATCTATGAAGATCTGATGTCCGCAGGCATGATATTCGACCCGTGCAAGTCATATTCTATCAATGAACTACATGCATACCTCGAACAGATGGGAGGGAAAGATACAGCTGATTTAATAGTTGAAAGAATGCTTAGGCTATTAGGCCCGCGGTTGAAATAGCGGGATCCGAAGAATTTGCAGTGTGCGATCTTTTACACCAACAAACTTTATGCCATCCTTTTTTTTGCAGCGGTTTCGCGAGATAGACATATTATTCTTGTAAATTGGCGAGACACAAAAGGTATTGCACTGTTGACTCTGCTGGTTTTGCCGTTGGAGTCGGCGCGTTAACTTCGGGTGCTGGCTTGCTTGCTGTGCGGGTGTTAACTTAGGCTGGTGCTATTGAATAAATCGATTCCTGGACGTTAGAATAATGGCAGATACTGCCACAACTCTATTTCTAGAGTTCTCGCGTCTTGGGATCGTATCAGACAGACGCTAGGTTACTTGAAACAAGAGGAGTACGGTTCATACATCGACATTAGCAGTGCTATTCTTCAAGTTATCGCTCCTCGCTCACTTCTCGACAAAATCGGCCGCGAATCGACAGAGAGGTTAGAACCCTGACATAGCCCGACTGCTCGACAGAACTCTTCTGGAAAATTCTTATAAGAAACTTTTTATCGAAGTCTCAACTGGAAAATTATTCGATCAAGTGATCTATTGTGGCGAAGACTGTCAATATTTCCTCTAAATGGCTAGACTCAATAACCATTTCGGATGGTAATATCCAGAGGCTCTATGAAGCGGCCCAACCGGGCCCCATGTTTGAAGCCGAGCTTAGCTCTATCGTAGGCAGGGGCAAGCTTCGGATCACCTATAACTGGCTATACTCTGCGCTCAATTGCGACCCCAATGACAATAGCTCGTTTACATGGGTGTTCATCAAGAGGGACGACGGCAAAATAGTAATCTCTCCAAAGAACGGTTACTTGGGCAAGACTCTCTATGCAAGCGTTCGCGACGATTGGGGCTGGTACGTTCAGGTGCAGGCACCAAATTCCGCCGACTGGATAACCGCTGTGGGCCGCGACGAAATACTAGAAATCGCCGGCACGGGCATACTCTCGATAGCTCTGAAGGGATTTAATGGCAGATTTATTGCGGTCAACCAGACGGCTGACAATCACGGAGGCCATGCTGGCTACAGGTTGAGGAGCGTTGACAACATGCTTGTTGACGATTGTGGATTTGTGGCAAGCAACGTAAATGTCTTGCAACCTGGCATCACTTTTCTTGAAGGTTACACTGTAAAAGAAGACGACATTAGTGCTGTGTTGGACGCTTACGGTTTGACTCTGACAAACGACGAGATCACAGAGTTGAAAAATCGCTTCCCTCAGATAACGCCACAGCTGCTGGCCAAGCCTCCGCAAATGGTTCGAACTCCTGCAAAAGATGGAATTCCGGGTGCAGTAGTCGGAGGAGTGACTGGCGGAATCATAGGAGGAGTCATAGGGTTCATGATTGGTGGCCCGTTGGGAGCTGTGGCCGGAGTAGGAATTGGTATGGCGGCAGGCGCCAACATAGGAATGGGCCTTGAGATACATCAACCACACGAGGACCCAACAAACGTGGTCAATCCGGGTATCCCGGATATCGCGCGCACGCAAGTAAACATAACGCCCGCAGGAGGTCCATACAGCAACAGCCACCTTTGGGAAGACCTTTTCCGCTTCACAAAGTTTCCACAGATTGGAGATCCCAGCTTGCCATACGCCGGATGCCTGTACCCACCTGCCTCCAATGGATCCGGCCAAGTGTGGCTCCCAACCAATAGTTCCGTGAACCCCTTGATCTATGATGCTGCAAAGTGGGGGTCGCTGCCATCTCCAGCGGGAGCCGTGTACATGTCAATCTATGTGATAGTCGAGATTCAGAATGGAAAATATCAGCTTCGTCTGCATCCGGATCATCCTTTGCTCAACGGCCCGGACAGGCCTAATCACAGCCAGCTTACCCAAGGGTCGCGCATCCTGGCGCTCATAGGATACGATACCATGGACGTGTATGCTGCTGGCGAGTTGTATTACACGCAGGATCGCATGCTAAAGGGCATAAACGCAAAGACAGGGCATTACTTCAACTGGACCCCGACGTTCGACTCGGAAGTATTTGACACGACCAAGAGGATGCTTCAGGCGCTCGGATACAATGCCAGCAGCGTGCTCACCGGAGATGACTTTTGGAATTGGATGAGGGGATACTGACAAATCGTGTACAACATGCTATGCTTCATTGTATGCTCTTGAAGTAAAGTATGGGGACTAGAGGACTGTCAGATCCTTTGTTGCAGACACAGACAGATGACATGGATGTAACAACAACGGAAGACGCAAAGCAGCTCCTTACAGAAGGAAGATTGGGAAGGGACTTTTGTAGCTGTCCCGATGACTTCCGCTAGATACAGTCTTTATAACAACGCCGTTTTTTATAGTTGTGATAATGTCTAGTTCCGGTAACTTTACGGGAGATAATCCAGATTTTACGAAGGGATTTGGTCGGATCTCCCAAGTTACCAGTACCAAAAAATTGACGCTGTTAAGTTGGCTGCGGATTTTCAGATTTCCTGACGGACGTTAACTTACGGGTGATGAAAAATGAAGAAGAGAGAAAAGAACCCGACTGGCTTTCCAGCCGTCTATGGCACAGTTGCATCACCACAATGATGCATGGAGTGTCCTCGCACCATTCCATGATGCCAACTTAGATTGGCGCGGTTCTCACGCCGTCAGTTATTAGCCGACAAGCGCGGGCCTCTAGAAAGCCCTACTCTCTCGTCATAATGTGGCACGTACTATGCCTTTAACTTTCTAACTGGCGCTGCCGCGAACCTGATCTTGTATATCCCATTTGAATCTGAGATGACACTACCCTTTACAACCAGACCGTATTTCTTTGCCACTTCTACAATAGCATTGCAGGCTTGGTATTCAAAATCACACATCGGACAGCAATCTTTAGTCTTGTTGCTCATGCGCTAGAACTGTTGGAGAGAGACTATAAGCACACAGGATGAATCTGCCGTCTTTCTAGCCAATGTTTATACGAAAGCATGAGAATATCCTGCCGCTCTTAAGGCAGGTGCAATCGGAGGCTCTGTCACCGGTTGTATGTATGGATTGGGGTTGGCAGAAAAGCGGCGGTAATTCGCCGCTCCCTAATCCTATTTTGCAAATTCATCTTTTGCAATGTTTTCTATCTTTCTAATTTGTTCGTCGGTAAAACCAGCGTCACGCAGTCGCCATTTCATGCTCTTTATCCTCTCATTTACGAACATGTTCAACCGTAGTTTGAAATCTATTGCAGGAGGAATAAAATCATCTGGCATGGAATTATGAAACACAGAGTGGTTCTGGTACTGATAACTTAGAGGGAGATCCGACCAAATCCCTTCGTAAAATCTGGATTATCTCCCGTAAAGTTACCGGAACCGTGGTTCTGACACTGGTAACTCTTAGGCGCATTTTCTGTTTGTTGTCTGACTGTTAACTTCGGTGGATGGCGTGTTAACTTAGGGGGATAGAATGAAGAATGTTTACATATTTAAAACAAGAAATTAAAGTAACATGTCTATGGATATACTTGCTGAAACGAAGAAGCTCATACTAAAGAAAAGGGATGAAGGCAGATTTTTGTCCGATCCCGAGCTATTAAGGCTGGGATTCAAGAAAAGAGAACTAACGACAGAGGAAAAAAGTCTTTACAATGTGCATCAGTTTGATTCTTCAACCTGTTATTTTGCCAAAGATGACACATACGATATTACAGTACTTGAAAGATCATGGGATCGGTCAAAGTCTTTTCAGCTGAGAGGAGATCGCATCGAGATAACATTGATTGCAAAGAATGTAAAATCGGGTGAAGTCATTCAGGAAAAATTTGATTGGAATGAAAAATCCATTTTCGGCGGAGATTAGCTCATTCGTATCCAGCAGCTATCTTTTCCGTTTGATAGCCAGCTAAACTCGTTCACTCTCAATATGTCGTTTATTTCTCTCCATTCTTCTCTCTCGATCCAGCTTTTTTGCTTGAACCTGATGCAGTCCTTTTCGTTGATGACGGTCAGCTTTTCAAATCGCTTGCCTAGCTGGTTAATGACGTACATCTCTGGATTCCTTTCCTTCGCTGTTTCCGTTGCAGCCTTTACTATCAAGTCTTTCATTGGATTCTGTTTGTCAAGCTTCAGGTCAATGTCCGCCGCTTACCATAGAAAGGCCATTTTCGCCCAGAATGAAGCGCCTGCTGCATCCCACACACTTGTGTATTTCTGGAGCTTGACATTGCCCTTGACTATTCTAAAGGCATTCTTTACGACGCGGGTAACTTGTCTGGAGATACGTATAATTTTGCGAAGGAAATTCGCCCTGATCTCCCTTTAAGTTATCAGAACTCTTCCCAAGATTGTTTCTGTACGATGGCGGATCTTGTGTGCTTCTTGGCAGATGTAGCTTTTGGCGCGTCTGGCGCAGGACAAAGCTAATAATTTTTACATACCGCCCAAGGCTGTTTCAAAGGGCAAGCTTGCAAATTCGCGGTGCCCGAATAGTTGGGCATGATCATCTGTGTCTGTCATGAAAATGAAGACAGCCTTGCATTGCTCGCAGACGTAGAGAGTATCTATCTTTTTCTCTAGCATTTGACCGGCCGTTCTCAAGCATATACAAAAGGTACGCGAAGATAATTTACAGTATTTATCTATAGAATAATGTGGTCTAAATATGTTCTAGTCTATTCAGGCTGCTCTGCGCCGAGTAATTCTGTCGCTCATCAGGGACCGGGGTCAGCGACATGAGCCCGACGGGGCCCTCCATTAGTTCACTGTATTATCTTTTCAAGTCGACCAGTTGCTGTCAGATCATGTCTTGGAGCTCGGATGCAAATGCCCTCAATAATATCATTTCACGTTGATTCATGGATTTTCGCAATTAGCTATCCAATTAGATCCGACCTGATCAAAGCACTCATCGTCATCTGCGCCTCCATTCAAGCCATCATCCCCGTCGTGACCATACAGAGTGTCATTTCCAGCACTGCCTTCCATCTTGTCGTTGTCGGGTCCACCATACATCAAATCATTATTTTCACCGCCGGACATGCGGTCATTTCCATCGTTACCATACAGAACATCGCTTCCATCCTCGCCAAACATTGTGTCATCTCCCGGCCCACCAGACATTTCATCGATTCCAGATCCACCAAATATCATGTCATTGCCTTCATTGCCAATGACCCCGTCATCACCGTCTCCGCCAATCAGGCAGTCATTCCCTGCATTCCCCATTATCTGGTCATTGCCTTCGAACCCCAGGATCAAATCGGGTTTGCCAGTCCCGACAAGGACATCGTTGTTTGAAGTACCACGGATTACGCTTGCAAATTCGCTCAATGGACGGCTGCAAAATTGCTGCTGTTGTTGGGTATCGCCGGGACCCGTGCCTTGTGCCTCTGCATTTGCTTTCGATAAGAAGCCGGGGTTGCCTGCTGGAAGAACCAGCAATGCGGACACCACAATAACACTTATCTGTTCCCAATATTTGGGTAATATAAACATCGTTCACCCAAAGTGGTGATTTTATATAAAAATCTTGTGCAAACAGGTTCTGTCAGGGCTTGGGTTGATGCGGCTCTTCATTGGTTGGTTACTTTCCTGTATAGCCTGTTGATGGCGGCATGTAGAGCATCAAGCAGTCATGCTCCACCGAGCTGTTGTCATATATTATTATCATCGACGGAAACATTCAGGCGCATCGTCAGTGATTGCATCAGGATCAGACTTTCGAATTCCCTCAGCTTCGAGCAAAAAGTTTAAGGCCCACTTTCAGGGATTCGATAGTTTCAAAATGGCTATCCAGCGAATAAAGGCTGGCACCATTCATTATCGCTATGGCAGCTATCATCGCATCTGTCCGACGCACTGCCCTTCCTTTTCTCCCTGCCTCAAGCTCTATCCTGGAAGAAAGGCTGGCATCTTCCTTTGTAAAGCTGATGACCGGAAGCTGTGCAACAGCGCTGACTGGTCTAGAGTATTTGGCAAGACCGTACATTATTTCATGGAAATTTATAGAAGTGATGGCTACAGCTTGGCCAGACGCTCTGATTCGATTTAACGCTTCATCGCCTTTGGAGGATTCTTTGTCAAATATCTCTATCAAGACATCCGTATCCAACACTATCATTGTCTGCGCTCAGCTCTTGAAGCTTTCAATTCTGAAATCATTTTGGATTTATCCTTGAACTCAGCGCTTCCTCTGAGCGAGGACAGGATCTCTACCGAGCTAGTGCCGGCAAGCAATCTCTCGAAAAGCTCGCTGAAGCTCTCATCTTTAGATTTTGCATCCAGTAATCGTTTGTATACTTCGTCTCTTATTGTGATGGTCTTGACCACGTATGGATCATGGGTAAACATACATTTAAACATACATCTTGAACTTTACTGGGTCGTCTCCAAATGTGGCAATTGCACAAGGCCTGCATCAGGAAGTTCTTGAGAGAATAGCACTAAGAAATCCGCTTGTGAAATCCAGCTCTTCACGGGGTTGCCTGACAGACATTTCACAATTGTATTGAGCCGTTCTCTCCTACTACCTTTACAACATTAGGATGCCACTTCTGATGATATTCTTCGTGGACGGTGTGGATCGGGACCAAGCTCTTTGATTGCGTTTCTTCGATCACCTTCTTTATCTGGTTTCCATCGCCGTGCCCCGAAACATGGGTATGATTCCACTGGCCCTCACTTGAAATTAATTTCAAGTGCACCATCCACCGCTTGATCCTTTCTTCATCCAGCTTCATTTCGTCATCAAATGGCTCGGTGGATGACCGAATATAGCTAGATCCTATTTCTGGTCTGATATCAACCAGATTAAGGAGCTGAAAATCATTGCAATAGAATATCAGATCTCCTTGCTTTGCCTTTACATCGGTGTAGTTGACAGCATTTCGGTAATCAACAAATTCTCTTTCCCATTTATCATAATCTTCCAGGACCTGCTTTTCGGTCCAGACAGACCTGTCTCTATCAATGAGTCCCCATCCCTTTCTAGGTAGAAAGATCTTGATTCTTTTGTCATCAGGCCGGGGATAGATGTTCTTCCACTTTTCCAAACTCTGAAATAGCTTTAGAAGATATGCCTGCTTTAGATCTATAACCAAATCCCTTTCTGACTCCTTTGCCGCATTGTAGAATGAAAGCAGCCTGTCAAGGTCCCGGGTAGGATAATTGCACACAACCAGTTTTTTCGTTTGATTCACTATTTTCTTTACATCCTGCTCTACTTCAAATTCGGTCTTTGAATGAGTTTCATGTATTCTAGTGCCTTCGCATAGCAGGTAGTCTAGTTCAGACTCGCCGCACCTCTCAACAAATTTTTCAGTATCGGATGCTCTTCTGCCATGAAAGCGCAAATCTGCAGTATAAGCCAGCGAGCCTTTAGAGGTATGAAGGACAAACCCGCTGACACCAGGAATAGAGTGGTCTACTGCTAGCGGCTCTACCTCGATAGAATCGATGTTGAACTTTTTGGCGCTCTCTATGGTCCTTATCGGGCGCTCTATTATCTCGCGGTGCTTGTCATCTTTGGCCCTGCTCTTTGCACCTTCCTTGTTGTCATAGAGCTTGAAACTCTCCTTGTATGTGATGTATTCATCGCCGCTTCCAGTATCCTGAAATACCTGCATGACCAGCTTTGTGGCTTCGGTGCAGTAGATCGGAATGTCCGGCCGCAGGTAGTGGATGTAAGCAGCATGGTCTACGTGTGCATGCGTTAGCAATATGGCATCAAACGCAGTCTCCTTCTTGTCATCTCCAAAGTTAGTATGGCGAGTATAATCGCGACGGTAAAGCCCCTGAAGGTTAGGGAGCAGGCCAAATTCCAGCAAATCGCCAATCCCGCTCAGACCTCTAGGCTGGAGAAATTCAGAGAAATAGCTATTGGCTTTGCCCATCTGCATGCCAAAGTCAAGAAAGACCCGGGTGCCTTTGTCTTCAATCAAGAACTTGTTACCTCCTATCTCGTGAATTCCGCCATAGAAGGTAATCTTGGTGTCCCTAGACAAGCAAGAATGGTAATGGGTGCTTGCTTATTAGGTTACACAGGTTCTTCCAGGTCTGTGGCTGATGAATGACCTGTCAACTTTACGTGCCAGCAGAGGCCGGACCTTCTGTGGAATTGGGATATCAATCAAAATCTACTTGCGTCCCGCTAAGCTGCAGGCAGAACCTGCAAAGCTAATAATAATACCTGAAATGCGCTTCGCCGTTTGCGTCAATTTCCAGACCAATCTGCATTACAGCGCGCGATATTGATCCGTGGAATGCCAGTGGCGCTGATGGTGGGGGAGTATTTGGTGGCCATGTATGCGCCAACGGCACGATTGGCGCAAACAATACAATAATTACCAAGGCACAAAGTCCGAGTATGACAACAGCCTTTCTTGACATTCCTGAACCCTCAATATGAAACCCGTCAATTTTTTCTTTATCCCTTGATAGTCAAAACAAAACAAGAATGTCACAGTGCGCCATCATCCACCCAAGTTAACAGCAGGCTAACCGATAACCGAAAGTGGGCCCAAGTAAGTTACCAGTATTATGATCTTGCCAATTCATGATAGATAGGGGAACGCGATCGCCGCGGCTGATCCTATGTCTCCTCTTCCCTTACAATATCCAGAACCTGCGTGAGCCTGCTGACAAAGAACGTCGGTCCTTCCCTCCTCAGCAGCTGCTCTGCATGGTAGCTCCCGTCTTCCCGGTGTATCGCGACTGATCTAACTCCAGCCCTGCGCGCGGCCTCGACGTCCTCCCTCATGTCGCCGACATATATCGCATGGTTGGCGTGGTAGTCCAGATTGTCTAGTACTCTGAGGATTGACTCCGGGTGGGGTTTTTGCTCTTTGTAGTCCTCCAGGCTGTATACGTTCTCCTCCTTGAAGAACTTCTGCAGCCCGAACCGGGACATCATCATGTTGACGACTCCGCGCGGGCTGTGTGAAGCAACCGCCAGCTGCATCCGCTTCTTTGCAAGGACGGCCAGCGTGTCGACCACGTCATCGAATACCTTGACATAGTCTGCGAGCTCGCCATAGAACTGCTTGTAGTCCTGCACAATTTTCGGGTCCTTTGCTTCCGCCAGAGTAAAGCCCTTGGCGACAAGGTAGTCCCAGTATGGGAGCCTGAAGTTCTTCCTGAATTCGTCGAGGGTATCTGGCTTTTTTTCGTTCAGCCTCATTATCTTTGATATTGATAGCCATGATTGGCGCAGATCGTTGATTAGCACGCCGCTAAAGTCAAAGATGACGAGCCTGATCAAGGGTCTGCTCCCGAATCAGTGCTATTACCAATCGGTGGTCTAAAACGTTTCGCAGGCTGTCCGAAATGTCTTCGGCGCTGCAGGCAACAAGAACCCGAACGGTCCTGTGACTGAAATACTAGAGCGACGTGGAGAGTGTCTTGACGACGAGATCCCATAAGCAGTGAAAGCAGTATCCGAAATCCACGATCCGTTGTTATTCTTTTCCATGCTATAGGCGTGTATGTGTATGTTTCTTAATCATTTATTTTTTGTAGCGCGAACTTGATCGCTTTTAAATTTTGCAATGCAGTGCAGACCTACCCTTTAAGTTATTGTGCATCTTTCAATAGAAGTGACGCAATCCATCAACGCTAGAGTGAATCATGTGCACGAGTCCTGTCCGCAAGCCCCTGGCTGCTGAAACTATTAGGGCGCGGACAGGGCTCACATGATCCTCATGTAAGCAGGCAGATTTAATAAAATGATACATCCAAAATGATGGATGAGGGTCTGTCTGATGAATTCCCGGATGCATTCAAACATGCGGACTCTTGTGATCGCAGGAATTTTGGCTCCTGCAGCAGTTGCTGCGATATTTTTCTTCTTTATCATCCCGGCTGCTTTTGGAGGAAGCCTTGGTTCGCTACTCGACATTCCTGATTACCGTCTGGAAGTAGACCCAATCAACACTCCCGGGGACACAGGCAGCTGGAGTCGCATAGTATTGTCCAATACGGGCAGGATGGCGCTGACAAACCTGACTGTGTCGATGGATGGTAATGTAATACAGCGGCTGGATGTTTTGGGACCGGGCGAGACCGCGTCCATTTCACCTGATGCTGAAAAGCTGGGGATAGTAACAGTAACGACCTCTGAAGGGCTGCATGTGACCAAAGAATTCAGAACGCCACTGGGCCTGCCTGGGCATCATTGATTCTAAATTATTGCCTTTCAATTGTTTTGGCGCCCGCACTCACTGTAGTCTCAAGTCCCTCTGGGCCCGCCTAATCAAGTTGTTTGATTGACAGAGAATGCCGAGCGCAAGCCTACCTGCTTTTTAGCGGCAGGTTAGCGAGGCTCCATACATACTCCCTCCCCCCACACGGGCGCTCCAGTAGTTAAAATTGCTAGTAGCCCTTTGCAGTAGCAACACTAAATCGTTTATGATTACTCTAAAACCGTTCTGAACAGTAAGGAGCAAAATACAGAACCCTTAATCCACAATTTCTGCAGTTCTACTATTACTGCTATGATGAACAACGCTTTCGAATCCATTGCATGGGTAGGACTTGGCTTTGCGCCGACGCTTGTCGCCATGGAAGTAGCGTGGAGGCTTGCGCAAAAGAAGAGGCGCAGCCATGAAAAGCTGGTCACCGAGGTGAATATTCAGCAATGAATATCGTTGACACGGCCTCCGCCGCTCTCGGATCTGCGATCCTGCTTGGACTGCTTGTCCTGGTGGCTATTGACGGAGCAAAGAGGCGGCATGAAGGCAGGCGGCTCGTCTCTGCAGTCGACAGCAAGTGGCAAAAACTGAAGGTAGAGATACCTGCATGACGGCCAACAGTGGTGGTGGTGCTGTCAGGAAGGCAACGGGCGCTTGGTCCAGCAGGTTCATAGTAGCTGCCATAGTGCAGGGCGCAGCCGTGATGGCCCTGACCCTGTCCGTAGTGGGCGCACAGGTGCTCGTTTCCAACATCAACGTCATCCAGTTTCTGTCGCTCTCCTTTGAGGGCCCTGCCAAGTGGTTCTTTTTAGGATACATCCTTTACCTGATCCTTGTAGTGGCGGTGGCAGTCACTGCCGTGTTTTACAGCCACCTTGAAGTGAACCTGGGAAAGCGCATACGCGGCTTTAGGTCCGTTCTGGCATGGGTGCACCTTGTCGGGATGAATGCCGGTGGAGCTGCGGCCACGATCGCCATGATATTTGCCGGCCTTGCAGGCTCGGGAGTGCTTGACGCTATCATCGCAGGCAGTCATGAGCTGCGGCCCAACCCTGCCATCATGGACCAGTTTATCGCCCCAATCGCAGCTGCTGCGGGCTTGCTCAGCATAGGGGTGCTGGCAGGCGGCCTTGCCTATGTCTCTACATACCTGAAAAAGAGCTAGAATGTGTGTGTATGTGTGTTTCAATATAGAAAATAATGGTATTTTAGAACAGCCACTACCAATATACTACTAGGCCATCTTGGCTTCCGTCCTTGTTCCATCCTTATCGTAGATGCATATACCTTGCCTTCCTGTTCGTCCAGGGTCTTTTTATGCGAGCCATCGCAGAACGGCTGGTTTGCAGAAAGCCCACACATGCAGATCCATTTCGTCCCGCTGCCTACCTTGACCAAGTAAGTCTGTGCGCACTGACCGGCACCACTTTTTTGTACCATCAAGTACAAGTTTCAGTCTTACACAGGCCCTCTTGCACTGATGTGGGACTATGCCTAATGCTGGCATTTCTGTATCATCAAGCAAGGTGAAATCCAAATCCTCAGACATGCGCCACCTTCCCGGAAAGTAGACTTTGGAGAGTGAAGTGCCGCCCTTGAACGTCAGCTTGTCGGATATCGAGCTGGAACAGATGCCATATAGTATCCATCCTAGAACATAGTCCTTCTCTACAAGGTCCAATGCTATCCTTCTTTCCCTAGACACCCTCTTGAGTTCTTGGGATGATATCAAGCGGTCCACCTGCTCGCTTCGATACGCGCGTTAACTACGATCTTCCACCTTTCCCTTATCTTGCCGTCGCGCCTTGGTAGCGTGGGATCCAAAATCGAATATCCACTCTTTAGCGTCGCATCCGAGAGGAGTTTTGAGCATTCATCTATTCCAAGGGTTTCTGCTATGTAGCCGAGGCGTTTGATCACCGTATTATTTCCAATGCGCTTTGCAAAGTTCACGACTTTTGCAAAGTCAAGCTCGTCTCTGGAGAAATAGATGGATTTTGCTACTTCCTCGATGCCGCCGCAGTGTTCCGGGTGGTCAAGACAGTCCACGACGGTCTTTTCAGGCGATGATACGACAACCTTCCACTTCTCTATTTGAATTTCTTCCGTGGCGAAAACCTTGCGCTTTGGGATGGTCACAAATACGAATCTTGTGTCAAGTATTGTACGTGAGTTCCTGGGCTTGGTTGTCGCGACGTATACCGATGGCGGTGTCTGTTCTGTCAATCCGTGGTAATTCAACGCGCTCCAATATCCTATGTAGTAGGGACTGACTAGGAAAGAACCTATTACGAAACCATGAACGGTGTAATCCAGTGCTCCTCTTTCTCCCGCTTCT
>JBFLWZ010000002.1:0-24588 GCA_040757615.1 Thermoproteota archaeon
CTGCACGCCTGCGGCCCTTGCGTCGACAGGTACCTTTGCTCGGGCATAAGAATATCCTGACTCGCCACTTTCGTCATAATCTAGCTTCATGTCATACAAAAAATCAAATACACCAAATACAAGTGCATTTATCCGATCATCTGCGCTTGCTATCTGGTGGGCGTTCACGACTCCCCTTGCAGTTTCAATTGAAGGCATCATAGATACCCTGCCTGTCCTGTTCCTCTTTTCAAGAGTAGCGACCTGCTTCTTTATCTTGACAATCTCTTGTGCTTCGTTGACCTTTGGGATCACGATCCCGTCGATCCCCTTACACACAGCCGCCTTGAGGTCGTCTGCTATCAGCCCCGATTCGGGCGAGTTTGTTCTAACATACAGAGGTCTGCCATATTCCTGTCGGCGCGAAATAGCGTCTGCTATTATCTTTCTGGCTGCGCCTTTTTCATTGGCCGGGACAGAATCTTCAAGGTCAAAGCAGATGATGTCGGCTGCAAGCGTCTTGGCTTTTTCCACAAACCGCGCGCTGTTGCCGGGGACAAAGATCAGGCTTCTTAGCATGACAAAAAGAAGAAGAAAGAAGGGATAGTTTAGAGTTTCTGTGGGGTCGTCAGTATCTTGCCGAACTGCTGCGCCTCTGCCATCATGACGTGGCCCTTTACCATGTCAGAGAACGGCAGAACCGTGTCAATAACCGGCTTGATCTTGCCCTTGCTGACCCAGTACATCACGTCTTCAAGCTCTGCCTTGGTGCCCTGCGTCGAGCCGAGCAGGTTGGTGCCCTTGAAGAAAAGGTACCTTAGATCGATTGTAGAATCATAGCCGGTGGTTGCGCCTGTTGCGACGAGCGTCCCACCCATCTTGAGCAGACCCACTTCCTGAGGGAAAGTTGCCTTGCCGATGTGCTCAAAGACCACATCAACGCCCGGCTGTCCAAGTTTCTTGTTGATTTCACGCACCTTCTTGTACCAGTCTGCTTCCCTGTGGTTGACCACATAGTCGGCTCCAAGTGAGAGGCACTTGTCCATCTTGTCCTTGTTTCCTGCAGTTGCGATTACAGTGCAGTTGTAAAGCTTGGCAATCTGGATGCCCACCATGCCGACTCCAGAGCCTCCGCCCATGATGAGGACGAGCTGGCCCGGCTTTATCTTGGCGCGGCCAACGAGCATGTGCCATGAGGTCATGCCCACCATAGACACCGCAGCAGCTTGGTCGAATGTAACATTATCTGCTATCTTTACCACGTTGACTTCTGGTAGGTGCGTGTACTGGGCAAAGCCGCCCCAGAGCGGACCCGTCTGGAATCCCCAGATGGTGCGGTCGTTGCAGTCATATTCCCTGCCGGAGGTGCATGCTTCGCACACCCTGCAGCTCATGTTAGAGTGCGACGCGACCCTGTCGCCGACCTTGAGCTTCTGGACATCAGAGCCAACCTCCACTATTGTCCCTGCCACGTCGCTTCCGGAAATGTGCGGAAGTGGGGTCTTGATCGGCTCGCCCCAGATAGCCCAGAGATCGTTGTAGTTATAAGCTGCACTTTCAACTTTTATCAAAACTTCATTTGGCTTGATCTTGGGAATGTCAATATCTTCAATCTTGATGACCTTTGTAGGGTCTTTGTTGTATTCTCGGAATACTGCTGCCTTCATACGTGCAAAAGCACGTAGCAGACCTTAAATAGTTAACTCATGCCCGGCCGGCATAATACATTCCGGTCAGCGTCTCTCAATCTTGAAATCTTTTCTTGGCTGCTGGATGCGGAGCAAGAGTTGTTTCAGCTCTTCGTCACTTAGCGGCCTGTTTATCCTGCCAGTAGAAGCTGCATTGATAAGATAGTTTTCGACAGCCGCTGCAAGGTCGGGCTTGACCATTCTGATGTTCATCAGGCGCTGCCTAGCTTGCGGATCAAGTACCACCATCAAGACGCGCTGGCGCATCGCCGCCTCTGCTTCACGCCTTCTGGCTTCTTCGTCGTTTGGCTGGTTGGGCTGCGGGACTGACATGGTCCATTACGCGTAGCGCTGGAGCTGTGGTGCCGCTTTTATCAGCTCTTTGTGGACCTCAGTTGCGAGCCTATCCATCTTTTTCATGCCTTCGCTTGAAATGAGCCGGCCCTTGCCCTGTACCTTGACGATATAACCAGAAGCCTCTAGCTGCTGCAGCGCCTTTCTGACGATTGCGCCGCCTCCGTCCCTGTGATGGGCTAGGTTGTATCCAACCTTCTTCCTGCCACCATAGGCGACTTTCAGGTCTGCAACTCCAAGAGGACCGTGAAGGTAAACCTTTCGCAAGAGTGAAGCGCACCTTGTGTACCACCAGTCCTTGTTCTGGGGTATGCGCATGGCGTGCGAGCCTGTCTTGACAAACGGCGACCAAGCCGGTGGCACTATCTTTTTGTCATTCTTTAGTTGTTCAGCCAGCTTGGCGATCAGCTCGTCAGCCGGAACATCGTAAACCTTTGCCATATTGGTATCTCGGAATTTTGCTTGAGCCCTTATAAATCCTTATTCCGCCATTATCTTGCGGTAGGTGTGTCCGCACCTGAGGCAGGTTATGCGGACAGCACGGATCTTTGCTCCGCCTACCCTCACCCTTGAGCTCCTTCCCGGAATAATGAACGTCTTGCATTTCTTGCAAAAGAGCTGCCGGACCTCGTATGGAAGCCGGACGCGGTAACGCATCGCTATCTTTTTGACCAGCCGAGCCTGCCGCGCCGCAAGCTCTTGGTCCTTTTCAAGCAGCGCATTCTTTACTAGGATGTCGATTCGCTCCCTTGCAATCTCTTTTGCCTGAGCCTTGCCCAACAATTCAGACAGCGCCTTGCTGTCAGATAAACTGTATAGCTATAACTGTTAATTAATTTGCCAAGCCATTATTTCTATTGACAAATGTTGACGAGATCGAACGTATGGCAAGGAAATACTCCCAGATGAAAAAAAGCGGTAATGACGCCGAGCTTGCGCAGGTTGCGGCCGGCATCATAGACTCGATCTCTCTTCCCACATTTTCGTTCCCACTAAGGGAGGAAACGCTTTCCAGTGAAGGCGTGACTACCTACATATACGAAAACAATGCTGCCTATCCTGAGCTCTTTGATTTTCTTGGCGAAATTCTGCATTCAAAAATACCAATTGAAGTAGAGGACGCCAAGTTCGGTCCCGGTGAAATAATTGTCAGTGAGCAGGACAAGCAAAAGGCCGACGAAGAGTTGAGACGGTGCGTCGGCGAGTTAAAGGAACTTGTGCATGCCAGAAAATCCGAGATCTTGTCCAAATATGCCGGCACTCCTTAATATACGGGCCAGAAGGTATTATCGAAGAATACGATAACGCTCATCATCGCCGAAGCTGCATTAGAGACCGTGCCGCAAGAGATCGTAAGGCACGCCTCGGTAAGGAACCAGGCGCAGAGGTTGGGTCTGAAACCTTCTGAAACATTGCTTGACCGAAGCTACCACCACGCAGCGATGATGAAACTTGACGATGCGAACAAGCGCGGGAGGCCAGATATCGTGCATTTTGCCCTCATGGAGGCGCTTGGGACGCCACTCTTTATGAAAGGCATGCTGCGCGTTTACGTTCATACAATTAAGGACAAGCTTGTCGCGATTGCAGACAACCTGCGGGTGCCCAAGTCATACTTTCGCTTTGAAGGCTTGATGGTGAACCTGTTTCGGGACATGGTTGTCAAGACGGAGGAAGGAGCGGTGCTGATGGAATTGTCAGACGGCACACTGGCACACCTGATATCTTCAATAAAGCCCGATAAAGTGGTCGGCCTATCTACAATGGGTGTTAAGAACACTGTAGAAAAAGCCGTGGCACAGAACCTGACGGATGATTGCGCGTTTGTAATAGGTGGGTTTCCGAAAGGGCATTTCTCAGAGAGCACTATGAAGTTATTGAACCGAACATATTCAATAAGCGATTCTAGGCTTGAAGCACACGTGGTAATCGCAAGGTTGCTGTACGAGTGCGAAAAGCTACTTGAAAAAGGCGTCCACCATGAAGGCGATGAAAAGCGCCGTCAGGTAGGGGCTTGAGAACTTGAATACAGTCCACGACGCTTTTTCGCTTGGCTTTGCCAGCAGCCAGACTGAAAGCGCGATCATGACGGCGCCGAACACACTTGCGGTTGCAAGGTAGATCAGCCCAAACTGGTTGAAAAAGAATGGCAGCACGCTGAACACGACCATCATCAGGGTTGTTCCCGCGATCACACGGACAGAAGCCTTTTCGCTGGATACGACAGGCAGCATCGGCACGCGGGCCATCGTGTAGTCCTTTTTCACATGCAGTGCAAGGCTCCAGATGTGGGTCGGTATCCAGAGGAACACAAGGCCGGCCATCACGAGCCCGATCTCGATATTCATCGTCGTGACTGCGACGTAGCCTATCAGCGCCGGCGCTCCTCCTGAAAAGCCGCCAAGTATGATGTTTGACTGGCTTCTTCTTTTCAACCACTTGCTGTAGACAATGATATTATCAAAGAGCCCAAATGCCATTAGGCCAAAGGCCCACATGTTGATGAACCAAGCGCATGCAAGGGAAATAGCGGCAAGGACGAGACCGAATGCAAGCGCGTTACGCGGTGATATCCTGCCGGAGGGTATCGGCCTACCCTTTGTGCGCTCCATTATAGCGTCGATATCGCGATCATTGTATCCTGTGAGCGTGTCAGCTGCAGCCGAGCCGGCCGCCACTCCGCCTATGAGGAGGAGCCAAGTCTCCGGTCTAATTGGTATATCAAATAGAAACGATGCGGTAAGAGCTGCGCCAAATGCGGTAAAGACAAGCAGGTACCAGATCTTGGGCTTTGTGAGCTCGTAATAGTTCTTGAGCCGGTTGCCTACTGTTATCTGGTGAGTCGTCAATTGACCGCGAGGGTAAAGTGAACTAATTGTTATTTATATTATTACTTGGCAATGGACGCAGGGTACGCCAGCTCTCTGCTAGTCTTGCGCATCTCGATAAACGTCTCTGTCTTTTGCACTCCCTCTATCCTACCTATCTTTTCAGAGATCAGCTGATGCATCTCGTCAAGCGAGTGGGCGTTCATTGTCACCAGCACGTCGAACCTTCCCGTGACCTCGGCGACCTCTCTCACTTCGGGGATCTTGAAGAGCTCATTCAACACGTTGTCCCTTAGCTTCGAGTCCATGTTGATGCCAGTCAGCGCCTTTACATTAAAGCCTAGCGCCTCGTCGTTTATCACGATAGTGAATTTCTTGATAAGACCTCTTTTTACAAGGCGTTTTATCCTGCTATATACCACAGAAGAATTGACATTGATCTTTTTCGAAAGTTTTGGCACAGAAATGCTCGCGTCCCGGGCGAGCTCGGCCAAAATTTTCACATCCAGATCATCAATTCTTCCCATTCAGGAATTCAGCTAGATCATTAATTTGGAGGTTAATAAACCCTATTAATTGCAACTTTATCGCGTTAAAAAAAGAAATCTATAGGATGTTGCGATCCTTCAAGAGCTCGGCAAGCAGGACGGCACCCTTGGCAGATCCCATCTTTTCGTTGTGCGACAGTAGCACGTACTTTATTCCGTTGTCAAAGGCGGTGTCCTTGCGGAGCCTTCCTACGACAGTAGTCATGCCATCGTTGAGCTCTCTGTCTATCCTTGGCTGTGGCCTTGTGGGGTCGTCGTGCACCACGATATAGTCCTTTGGCGCAGTCGGCAGGCTCTTTATAGACACGTTCTTTGAAAATTTCAGCATCTCCTTCTTGACTTCTTCCGCTTCTGCCGCCCGCTCTGTCTCTACAAAGACAGACTCGGTGTGGCCATCAAGGACTGGGACCCTCGTGCAGGTGCAGCTCACCTTGAGCGGCGCCGGTGCAATAGAGCCATTTTTCATTCCGCCCAAGATCTTTTTCGTCTCAACCTGCACCTTCTCCTCCTCTTTCGGGATGTATGGGATGACGTTGTCCATGATGTCAAGCGCGATTACGCCCGGCGACCTTCCGGCTCCTGACAGAGCCTGCATCGACGTCATGAACACTTTTTCAATTCCAAACTTGTCGAGTATCGGCTTGAGTGTAATGGCCATGCCGGTTGTAGTGCAGTTTGGGAGTGGTGCAATGAACCCTTTCCAGCCGCGGTTCTTTCTCTGCACATTCAATAGCTCCGCGTGGCTGTCATTGATCCCCGGTATCAGTATCGGGACGTCAGTTTCATAGCGGAATGCGGCAGCAGTGCTGATCACAGGAGTGGTCTTGGCAAACTTTGGCTCGATCACCTTTGCGTCGTCTGATTCGAGCGCAGTAAATATGAGATCAAAGTTCTCCGGTTTGATGTCGTCCACCTTGCTGACGACCATGTTCTTGGCGTATTCTGGGACCTCTTCCCTATTGTGCCATCGCAGAATGCCGGAGTTTGGATCGCGTATAGCATCGACATATTTCTTGCCGGCTGACCTTTCAGAGGCGGCCACCCGCGTCAGTTCAAACCACTTGTGCTTGTTGAGGGCGACAATGAATTCCTGGCCCACCGCACCTGTGGCTCCAATGACTGCTACCTTGAGCATATAGGGGCGAATCTGTGAATGGAACTAATAATCGTTAGCCTGAACCACATAACCGAAAGGCTCTGTGACAGAGTTGCACGTTTGCGCCAGCAATTGTATGTATCTGCCGGGATCAAAAGCCGTCCTTTCATTCACCAGCTCCAGAGGAGTGGCCCTTCTTGCCTTCTTTCCATAACCAGATATGACGTATCTCAAGGTCTGGCCGGCCTTGAGCATCTTGCCCTCTTTTGCAAGCCTGCTCAAGGCATCATTTTCGATCGTATTTCTTTCAGAATGCTGGTCGGCATCTTTGGAGACGTTTTTGACAAAGACCAGCTCGTCCATCGGCACTTGCCCATCTCTCAAAAGTTGGGCGTATTTGTCAAACACGTCTTGCACTTGTGGCATGAGCGCCTTGACTTCTGCTATCGTATCGCCGCCAGCCATTATCTTTAGAACTTCTACTTGGAATTTCCTAAAGAGCTGCGGCGTATCGTGCCTCCTTGCCTCTATTCCTCTTATCTTCAGGCTGCCGTCCTCGAATGCACCAAAGTACCGGTTTGCCACTGGTAGCTTGTTGCTCTCCTTTGAATGGACAAAGGCTATCCACTTGTAGATTCCTTCAAAGCTTATTTCAAAGCCTGTTTCCCGCTCGATTGTGTCCTTTAGCTCAAGGTAATCGTTGCGAGTGACGTTCCTCTTTTGCAGCCAGAACGAATCGACTATGCCGTGCAGTACGCGAAAGCCGAGCCTTTCTGCTATCCTTGATGCCTGTAGAAAGACATGCCTGTCAAACGCGCAGACGGCAATGTGGGCGTCTATCCTGCCGAATTTCGCATTGTTAAACCCGAGATAGCCAAACGATGTCACCAAGATCCATTTGAGCGCGTTCTGCCTTTCGTCGTAGATCCTCTTTTGCACAGGATCCTTCTCGGCGTTCCGCAGCTTTTTGTATTCCGCCCTTTTTTCAATCAATATCTTGAGAGATATTGGAACTATGCCGAGCCTCCTTTCACATATGTTATAGTCCAGCTCCGGCACCCTCTTCTTGGAATCCGGGCAGCATTCGCACCTCACTGTCTCGGCAGAGAGGTTCTTTTTCATCATGATGTTTGCGTACAGTGAGGCAAAGTCAAACTCGGCCACCTTTTCATGCACGCCTATCTCCGGCTCGAACACGAACCCGCCTCTGTCTGCCACCAGCAGTTCTTGATAAGTCTTGAAGTGCTCGGCCAGCGTGGGCTTCCAAGGTATCAGGATGCCCTTTTTTGTGGCGTGGTAGAACTGCAGGCTGCTCATGCACCGGCCGATCGACGCCCTGGCTGCGGTGTGCAGAGGCATCCTGCAGATTCTGGCTATCTCGTAGATCCCCTGCATTGCAGCCTCGTCCCAGATGAAAGAGTTGTGCAGGTCGATGTGGACGCGGCCGTAAATCCTTGTCGCAGTAGGCTTGAAGTGGATCTTGCCGTACGAAAAGTAGGAAGTACCTTCCTTGGCAGGATGGATCAGAGGTATGCAGTCTCTGCTGAGCGAAATGCGGGTGCCGTTTTGTTCCGCCCGGCTGATCAGGTACGGAAAGAGAAATGTATCACCGTCCTGCGTAAAAACAAAATCTGGATCAAGCCGGGTAACAGTGGATTCCAGATCTGCAAGCAGATCGGCTTCTGAAATGTTGCTTATCTCGTAAGTATCATTTCCATCCTTGATAACGACGGTGTCGATCCTATCCGTGAATTTCGGCAGCCCACCTTTTTTCTGCACCTTGACGCCAAGATAGATCTTTTTGAAATCATGCAGTTTGTACTTTGTATCCCATACGTCGTCTTGTAGTTCCCAGATGAGGTTTGAATTTTTTGGATGGGCGCCGCAGTATGCCATGGAAAAGAGATCATGCTGGTAGAGGTACGACTGGGCAGGCGGCACGTCGACGTTGTACAGACGGAATTCTCCGAATCGGCCAAGTCTTTCAATGCGCCTGGCGGTAGCCGGCCCCTTTGCAGAATCTGACAGCACAAGCTTTAGGACGATTGTCCTGTCTAGGTCAGTTACCTTTTCCTGCCTGCTCACAAAATCGTGATCCTTTACAAACTGCATCGCCGCTGCGTCTTCAAGTATTGCTTTGAAGATGGTCCGGTCGTCCGTTGCCACGTATATAGAAGGGGTCCAGCTGTCTTCGAGCCTGACTGTGCTGCCGTCCCACTGCTTGATCCAAAAGACCATCCTGTCCTCCAGAGGGTAGATGTCAAACAGCCAGCCTACGGCGGTCAATGTTTGGAACCTTCCAATCGGGAAATTAGCCAGCTTATCATCTTGTGTTGCGAAAATACCACGGCCATCAGGAGCGACTCTGCAGGGAATGGCTCTCCCTTTGTGTTGATGGCCTTGCTGTATGTGTAGCAGCCGCCCAGCATCTTTTTGAAGAGCTCTCTGTCCTCTGCCCTCAGGCTCTCGGCAAAGCCGCGCCACGACTCTATCTCCCTTGTCAGGATGTCGTCTTCTGGAAAGAGCGTCATGACGCCATCTCCATCCGCTCTGCCATCTTTGTCAGCTGCTTGTAGTGGTGGAATGCGAGCGTCATCAAGACAGGCTGCACCCTTACAGGCTTGGTGGCGTAAGAGCACGCGGAAATGTACAGCCTGATGTCGGCAAACATGCTGTCAAACTCCTTTCTGTCATTTTTGTCGAGTGCATTGCGGAACGACTTCCATTCCTGCTCTTCTTCAACCAGCGCCAGCCGGAACGACGGCATCGTTCTCCCCACACCAATCACCTAGCTATGTACAGCTCTTTTTCTGGTATTGTGATCTGCCTGAGCTTGCGGCCATTATGCAGTTTGATGTCGGGAGGGTTTGCCTCTATGCGCTTGCCAAACAACGACAGGATCTGGCTGTCGTACGGCGAACCGGCGCGAAGCGACATGACCATCATGACATCGTCTATTTTGTGCACTGATTTCATGATCTCGCCAATCAAATAGCGTGCCTCCCCGCGGCTGACCTGTGGATCCTCTATGAACATCCTTAGCAGGTCAGAGATCACTGCAAGCTTGGCGTTGTACTGCTGTACCGCCTTTGGCAGCTCGTGTGCCACCAGCGCGGCAAGCTGGTGTATGGTGAAGGCCCTGCTCACCGCTATCCCTCTCAGGACCTTCTGGATCTCGAGGCCGAACTGGCGGGCGAAGTTGGCGCACCTGTACACGTCCGAGCTGTTGCCTGCGTCTATAAACACCACCGACCCTGCTCCAAGCCCGCCCTGCTTCACCGGCATGAAGGCGCGGACGCACAGCCGGGCGACGAGCAGGTTTGCGTGGCTGCCCGTGATGCACAGCCTGTCCCCTGGCTGCAGGGCCAGAAAAGAGTCGATTTCAGCGATGCCAAGGTTGAGACATGCATTGACCTCACATGCCGTCTGAAATATGATGCGTTGTTTGTCTGCCTGTTTTTTTGGCTGCATCTGCAGGGTTTCAGACAACTGGGAGCCGCACGCAGGGCATTCTTCAGACATGCTTGGCGGCCTGTCAGTAGATATTGTTTCCTTTAGAACGGTGTTGCATTTGGAGCAGAAAAACTGGATGCTCTGTCCATAAATTGCCATGCGGCGAGCTCGGAGATATTGCTTATAACGCATGCAGCACCAGAGGGGGAGGGAGCGCGATATGTTATAACATGTCAGGATATGTTGCCGTTCCCTGAAGAAGACAAACTACCAAAAAGTTCCTGTTCAGCCTTACCCAGAAACTGGTAGATATAAAAGAACTAACTGCTTTTCCACGTGCTCCACTGGAAACGCGCGCACGCGCCCTGCGCTTTGGGCAAGGCTGCTGTACAAACATTCTAAATATAGCTGACACCAACACAGCCTTGGGATGGGGCAAGAGGCTGTCAGCAAGGATATGAGCGCCTGCTCCCATGGTGGCGTTTATTCGGTCGATCCCGCGCTGGTCAGGGTCGACTATAGTTCCAGTGTCAACCCGCTTGGCACCCCCAAAAAGGCTATTGCTGCCATCCAAAGAAACGCGAAATCCGTTGCTCCGATGTACCCCGACCCGGAATGCAAGGAACTAAAGAAAAGCCTGTCGCACTACTTGCACATCGATCAAGAATGGATAAGCGTTGGCAACGGCGCGATGGAAATCATTTACTGGTTCGCACAGGCACTTGCAAAAAACCGCGTGGTGATACCGGCGCCGACGTTCTGTGAATACGAGCTTGCGTCACACAAGGCAGGCGCGGCGATAACACTTGTTCCCTTGCACGATTTCAAGCTTGATGCTGACGAAATAATTGAAAAAGCGAAAGGTGCAGACGCGATCTTTTTCTGCAACCCAAACAACCCGACTGGAATGCTTGCTACAAATGAAATAAAAAAGATAATCAAAAATGTCGACAGCTCGACAAAGATCCTGCTTGACGAATGCTTTATCGAGCTTGTCGATGATCCCGGCGCTAACAGCATGATTGGCATGATACAAGAGCTTGACAATCTTGTAATCCTGCGATCTCTGACCAAATCGTTTGGGCTGGCAGGCTTAAGAGTGGGCTATAGCGTCTGCAATCCTTCCCTTGCAGGCAAGCTTGCCAACAACAAGATCCCGTGGAACGTGAACGGCCTCGCACAGGCTGCCGGAGTTGTCGCGCTTGCAGACAGAAAACATCTGCCCAGAGCAAGGGCAGTCATCAGAAAGGAAAGAAAGTTTCTGCACAATAGTATTGCAAAGCTGAAATCGTTCATTCCATTAAAATCCGACGCAAACTATTTTCTCATTGAGCTGAAAGGCAGAAATTCCACGCAGTTCCGTGACGCGCTGCTAAAAAAGACAGGCATGCTTGTCAGGGACTGCAGCACGTTCACAGGCATGGGTTCGCAGCATGTCAGGGTTGCAGTCAAGACACATAGTGAGAACCTTCGGCTAGTAAGGGCATTGGAGGGATTCGATGGCTAGAAAGGCCAAACTTGTCATGGTGCAGGGCACTTCGTCCGGCGCCGGCAAGAGCACCATAGTAATAGGCCTGTGCAGGCTACTTTCAGACAGAGGCTACAAGGTAGCGCCCTTCAAGGCGCAGAACATGTCATCCAACTTTTTTGCTGCAGCAGGCGGATCCAAGATGGCGCTTGTGCAGGCAATACAGGCGGTGGCTTCCAGAAGGGAGCCAGACCCCAGAATGAATCCAATTTTGTTGAAGCCGCTTGGCGAATACAGGAGCATGCTGTTCCTGAATGGCAGGTTCTATGCGGAGATGCACGCAAAGGAATACTATGAGAAGTTTGTCATGCAGCAGGGTTTTTCCACTGCGCTTAAGGCTCTTGACAGCCTGAGAAGCGAAAACGACATTGTAGTGATCGAAGGCGCGGGCTCGCCGTCAGAGATCAACATCGCAAAATACGACATCGCCAACATGCTCCTTGCGCAAAAGATCGGCGCACCAGTGCTTATCGTGTCAGACATTGAGCGCGGAGGCTGTTTTGCCAGCATCGTCGGCACGATGCAGCTGCTAAAGCCGGCTCACAGGAGCCTCGTCAAGGGATTCCTGATAAACCAGTTTAGAGGCGACATCACCCTCCTTGCTCCCGCGATAAAGGAGGTTCAAAAGATGACGAAAAAGAGGGTTCTCGGAGTCATACCGAAAATAGAGTTCAACCTGCCCGAAGAAGATTCGCTTGTAGGCAGCATGGCAGGCAAGGCAGAAATCCCTCGCGAGGCATGGAACTGGCAGATAGACCTCGTTGCAAAGGCAATAAAAGAGAGCGCAGACATGGACAGGATATCGGAGGTTATAGGGCTATAGATGCTGGCTCTCATTGCAGCGCTTTTCGCCGGCATTGGCGCTGACTGGCTCTTTGGCGACCCTCCAAACAGGTATCACCCTGTGGCGTGGCTTGGCAGAGTAATAGGTTACTTTGTACCTCGGCTAAAGGGAGGAGCAGAAAAGGTCAAGGGCGCGCTGTTTGCAACCTTGCTGATCGCGGCAGTTGGCCTCGCAGTCCACTTTGCAATGCTTGTAAGCATGTATCTTGCAGGCATTGTCGCGGCTGCCATAGCCTCTGCGATAGTGCTTAAAATCGCAATCGCGGTGGTAGGCATGGAAAGGCATGCCAAGGCAATCATGTCCTGTTTGGAGGCGGGGGACCTAGCTGGCGCCCGGCAGAACCTGTCCATGATAGTAAGGAGAAAGACCGAAGACCTTGATGAACAGCACATTATGTCAGCTACAATCGAATGTGTTAGCGAAAGCACGGTAGACGGTATAACAGCACCTATTTTCTATTATTCACTTTTTGGACCGGCGGGAGCGTTTGCATACAGGACAATAAACACGCTTGATTCGATGGTCGGCTATAAGGACGAATACTTCAAGGACATTGGCTGGATGTCGGCGAGGCTCGACACTGCAGCAAACTATGTTCCGGCGAGGATGACGGCTTTTCTGATGGTCGTTTCGGCAAGAATGCTTGGGGCGGACTGGAAGAACTCGCTCAGCATGCTCCAGCGCGACCACGCCAAGACCTTCAGCCCAAACGCCGGCTACCCGATGGCTACGATGGCAGGCGCGCTGCGCGTCAGGCTTGAAAAGATAGGCTACTATGCGCTGGGCGAAGAGCAAGAGCCTGCGACACTTGGGAAGTGCAGTGAAGCCATCTCGATAATGAAGCTCACGACGCTCTTGTTCTGCCTTGGCGTTTCTGCGCCCATAATTTCGATTCTGTACCTTGCCGGCTGGTGGAGGATTTTCCTTGGCATTCCTTGAGCCTGTCCAGTCTGTGCTGGCATTTCTGACGATATTGCCAGCGGGCAAGCAGAGCCACGACATACACTATGTCGCCAAAAACATGTACCTCTTCCCTGTCGCCGGCCTTGTTATAGGCGCGATAATCGGCGCGATGGCTTTTGGGATCTCGCCTTTTCTGCACCCGCTGCTCGTCGGGCTGCTCGTCACAGGCGAGCTCGTGATCATCACTGGCGTGCACCACACGGACGCGCTGGCAGACTTTGCAGATGGGCTGATGGCAAAGGGCGGTAAGGAGGTAAAGCGCAAGGCCATGCTCGACCCCGCAGTCGGCTCTGCAGGCGTGGCGGCATTGGTCATGTATTTTGCCGGCATGATAGTCGTATTTCAGACGGGGTTTTCGTCAGGCTTTGCAATCCTCACGAGCATAATAACGGCAGAAGTGATTGCCAAGTACGTCATGGTGCTTTTGGCAAACAGGGGGATTTCGGCATGGGAGGGCTTTAGCTCGCCCTTCACAGCAGCAATGAAGGACAGGCGCAAGATGGCTGCGGCCACTAGCATCATGCTAGCAACAGTCTGGTTTGCCAGCAGCTATGCAGGACTAATAGCCCTGGGTGTTTCGCTTGCCATCGCGGGGCTCATGAAATACGTCTCTGGCAAAAGCTTTGGAGGCATATCAGGGGACGTTCTAGGTGCGTCGAATGAAATCACCCGGCTGTCGTCGCTTATCGTATTGTCATCGCTTCCGGCGCTTCCGCGGGTGATCACGGTTTTTTGATAGCTGCCATAATGTGTGGCGGCAAGGCGACGAGGATGCAGGCAGAGATCGAAAAGCCGCTGCTCCGAGTAGGTAATGTTGCAATGATAGAGCGCGTAGTTTCTGCGCTTGCCGGCTCGCACAAGTTTGCAAAAATAGTTGCCATAGTTTCGCCCAACACCCCAGAGACAAAAAAATTTCTTGGATCGAAAGGGATCGGAGTCATTGGGACTGCCGGCGAGGGCTACCCGCAGGACCTTTCACGCGCGCTTGCCAGGTTAAGGCCGGAAAGGGTCATGGTGGTGCCTGCAGATATTCCCCTTTTGGATCCAAAGATCATAGGCGATATTATTGATGTTGCAGGCAGCAGGCAAGAGCAGGCCGTCTCGATAGTGCTTGAAAAGGAATTTGTAGAAAGCATGGGCGTCAGGCCAAGCGTGGTGTTTGACCAATACTGCCATTCCGGCATCACTGTTTTTGACACGGCAAGGGTCGCAGGCGATGTAGTGCAGGAGCGCTATATAGTAATGAACAGAAAAGAAATTGGGCTCAACGTGAATACAAAAGAAGAATTGGCGCTGGCTGAAAAATTACTGGTCCAGCGCGCCTAGGATCTTGCCGTTTATGATGGCAACGCTTCCTGACTTTTCTGCCAAAAGCTCGCCGCAGGATTTGCAGCTGATGTCTGTCGTAGTGTGTGAGAATATTACGGCTTTTTCGCCGCACTTTTCGCACTGAACCGACAGGAACGCGCTCCTCGGCTTTGGTATCATGATGCTTTCTCGCTTCATGTCATATCTCCAGCTTGCGGATCCTCATGCCCTGCTTCATGGTCTTGTACTGGCAGGTTTTACATGTATAGCGCAAAGTCATTTTTTTAGTTGTCTTGGCAGTCCTCTTGAGCTCGGGGAATTTCTGGCCGCCATAGCCCTTCTTGTCCTCGGCGTGCCTGCGGGCGCCCTCTGCCACCGTGCGGTCCTTACCCTTCTTGTACAGAGCAACTGACTGGATTGTGTGGGTCTTGCACTTGGGGCAGAACTTGCGCATCTCCTTCTGCATCTTCATATGGCTACCGGATGTTCCGAAAGGGTAATTTAATGTATATCTGAATCTCCAAAAGCCACCTTAGAGGCGCCCCTAACAGCAAATCTAATATACCAAGACTACCAACCCCTCCGGTAGTATGTTCGAATCCCTGTTACAGCAATCAATAGACCCGGCTGCTTTCCCTGTATGGATACCACTGGCTTTCGGACTGATTGTAGGCCTGGCCTACGTGGTTGCGTCAGCAGCAAGGCGCAGTCGCTAAAGGCGCCTAAACTCTTTCTTTTTCTAAAGCATCTTTATAGCCAGCGTTAGCTATACTTTTTCTATGGGCCTCTTCCATCGAGAGAAAACAGAGTGTGACGAATGCCATGCCAAATTAGGCAGTTATGACGAACTTGTCCAACATGCCAGAGACGCTCACAAGCTTCGCCCCATCAAGTGCAGCATCTGCGGCAAGCTGTTCCTGCACGAAAAGGACAGACTTCACCACGTGAAGGAAGAAAAAGAGAAAAAGATAGACGCCCGCAGGCACAGGTTTTAATGAATCTACTGTGATCGCAAAGGCATGGATTTTGTCGTGAGGATAGGCGCGATGAAGGAGCGCACGATCATTGTCGACTCGAACCAGACGACAAGCTTTCTCTGGGAAGGTGAGAATGTCCTCTCCACCCCCTCGATGATAATGGAGATGGAGGAGACCTGCAGGCTGCTGCTAAAAGAGCAGTTTGTGCTCGACCCCGAATGGGACTCTGTCGGGACAATTGTGGACATAAGACACCTTGCGGCCACCCCTGTCGGCGCAGAGGTCTACCTCAAGGCCAAGGTGGTATCTATAGACGGAAGGCGAGTCATGTTTGAGGTTGAGGCGAGAGACAAGCTTGAGAAGATAGGAGACGGGAGGCACGAGAGGTTCATAATAAACGTCCCCCGTTTTAGGGCAAAATTCAACGAGAAGCAAAAGCAATTAGAGGCGTAGTGAGTCAAAATCTATAAAAGACGCATAGGGAATCGTGTAATTATTCTAATAGGTGATATGCAAGTATGGCATCGATTCAAACAACCGCTGGCGGAATGCCAGTTTTGATTTTAAAGGAAGGAAGCAAGGAAACCAAGGGCAAGGAAGCCCAGAAGAACAACATCACGGCTGCAAAGCTTATCGCGGAAATTGTAAAGACCAGCCTCGGTCCGAGAGGCATGGACAAGATGCTCGTGGACTCGCTGGGTGACGTTACAATAACAAACGATGGTGCTACTATATTGAAAGAAATTGATGTGCAGCACCCAGCCGCAAAGATGATGGTCGAAGTCGCAAAATCCGTCGATAATGAAGTCGGCGACGGCACCACCTCGTCGGTCGTTTTCGCCGGCGCCCTGCTAGAAAAGGCGGAAGAGCTGATCAACAAGGACGTGCACCCATCTGTAATCGTAGACGGCTATAATGCAGCTGCGGAGCAGGCGCTGAAGCTTTTGGAAAAGATCGCGGTCAAGGTGGACATTTCTGACAAGGATATGTTGATGAAAATCACCAGGACCAGCATGGATTCAAAGCTGGTGTCAGAAGACAGCCCGGTGCTGGCGCAGATCGTCGTGGACGCGACAAAACAGGTCGCAGAAAAGACGGGTGACGGCTACAAGGTAGACCTTGACGACATCAAGGTGGAAAAGAAGGCTGGCGGCTCGATGCGCGACACAAAGCTGATCAGAGGCATTGTACTTGACAAGGAAGTGGTGCACGCGGGCATGCCAAAGAGGATAGATAATGCCAAGATCGCACTGATCAACTCGGCACTTGAAATCGAAAAGACGGAAATGAGCGCAGAGATCAGAATTTCAGACCCGCAGCAGATGCAGATGTTCCTCGAAGAGGAAAACAGGATGCTAAAGTCGATGGTTGACAAGGTCAAGACATCAGGCGCAAACGTGCTTCTATGCCAAAAGGGAATCGACGACATTGCGCAGCACTATCTTGCAAAGGCAAACATTCTTGCAGTAAGGCGCGTAAAAGAGTCAGACATGACCAAGATGTCTCGTGCAACAGGTGCAAGGATTGTCAACAACCTTGACGACCTGACTGCAAAAGATCTTGGTAGTGCAGACTTGGTAGAAGAGCGCAAGGTAGAGACAGACAAGTGGGTCTTTATCGAGGGATGCAAGAATCCGAAATCGGTCAGCATCCTCATAAGGGGTGGCTCTCAAAGGGTGGTCGACGAGGCTGACAGGTCGCTACATGATGCACTGATGGTCATGAAGGATGTGCTTGAACATCCGGCCATAGTCGCGGGCGGAGGGGCTCCAGAAGCCTACATCGCAAATGACCTTAGGCAGTGGGCCAGCAGCCAGGAAGGCCGCGCGCAACTGGCAGTGCAAAAGTTCGCCGATGCGCTGGATGCAATCCCACTCAATCTTGCAGAAAACGCTGGCATGGATCCGATTGACACCATGACAGAGCTTCGCGCAAGTCAGAGTAAGGGAGCCAAGTGGACCGGCGTCGACTGCAGAAACACCAAGGTCACCGATATGTTCAAGCAAAACGTGCTGGAACCACTTGTGATCAAGCAGCAGATAATCAAGTCTGCAACAGAGGTCGTGTCAATGATCCTCAGGATCGACGACGTGATCGCCTCCGGCAAGTCCAAGATGCCGGCCGGCCCACCAGGCGGTGGCATGGGCGGAATGGGCGGCATGGGTATGGAGTAAAAACTCCTCATTTTTCTTCTTTTTCAAACTACATATACACCCTAGTCATTTTGTTCATACGTGGCTATAATCGAAAGGCTGCGGCAGCTTGCCATCGGTGGCTCGATAGTAGTGATGCCAGATTTTTTCGTCGACCGCATAATCCGGCTAGAGTCAAAAGAGGAGCTCTTTAACGCGTTGACGGAAAAGGCCGAGCGCGGCGGCGGAAGTGTCAGGGGCGTGTCCACTGTAGACGTCAAAGGAGGCAACGCAGTCAATGTCGCTTACTGCCTTGCAAAGCTGGGCGTAAAAGTCTCTCTGTTTACAGTAGCAGACGAGATAGGTGCCATCATGATAAGGCAGGCGTTTTCGCAGTTTGGCGACAGGGCGACGCTCAAAATAAACACTGGCAAGAGCGGCCTCACCACCGCATTCGAGTTCCCCCATGGAGATAACCGGGTAAATGTCATGGTGAGCGACATTGGCGACAACGATAATTTCGGCCCCGAAAAGATAGGGTCAGAAGCAGACATGGCTATTTTGAAAAACGCCGACGGCGTCATGATAACCAACTGGGCGAGTAACAAGAAAGGCACAGAGCTTGCCGAGTTTGCATTCAGGAACTCGCCAAGCGCCTTTCACTTTATTGATCCTGCAGATATTGAGATGAGAAAGCATGATTTTCGCGACTCGCTTGTCAAGCTTGCAGGTATGACCGACTGCCTGAGCATCAATGAAAATGAGTGCAACTCGCTTGCAGACGCGCTTGGGATTGCACGGCCACTTGGGGTCAGCTTTGGCTCAAATGAAGTTAAAGCAGCAGCCAAGACGGTTGCGGAGAAAATTGGCATCAGCACCGACCTGCATACAAAAGTAGGCTCGGCGTGGTCAAACGGTAAGGAGAGCACATTCGTGCACGCGATAAAAGTAGAGGCAAGGACACTCACAGGCGCCGGCGACTCGTGGGACGCAGCTGACATTATCGGCTACCTTGCGGGGCTTGATCCGCATGAAAGACTGTTGCTTGCAAACTGCTGCGCGTCGCTCTATGTCCGGGATCCGCAGGGTGAACCCCCTGTCATGAATAAAGTTTTTGAGCTGCTGGAAAGAGTGCAGTGATCAGACAAACTTGGTCGGGTCAAACGGTTCCTTGACCGAACGCAGCATGTAGAGCATCTTGCTGATGTAGCGCTGCTTTGACGGGATCTCGACGAGCTTGTGCTGGTAGAAATCAATCAGGTGATCGATAAGGCAGCGGGCGTCCTTTGACTCTGACAGGTTGACCAGTATCTGCGAGTACCAGTACTCCACCAGCGCGTCCTCACCGTGCTTTTCTTCCAGCTCTACAAGATATGCAAAGTTCGAGTGGCATCGGCGGCAAAGTCCATGATGGGCTTCCACATACGACTTGCTCTCAGTGTGGCCGCATCTTGCCTTCATTTGTCATAATATACACAGAGATCCTATTTGAACCCCGGCAGGTATTTTAAATGAGAAAAGTGTCATATGACTATGATAGAGGCCGAGGACGCAACCAAGGTCGTTGACACGATTGCCAAGAACCTCATGGGTGTGTCAAAAAACAGATCCAACTTTGAAAGGCTGCCGGACACATTCTGGGGCTATTTCGCACGGGGCCACGATGCCAAGGGCAAGTTTGGTGTGATCATCACCTATTCTGAAAACGCGAATGACGTAGACGAGCTGATAAAGATGTATGAGCAGTGGGTCGCAAAGAGCAAGGCTAGGTGACCTGCTCTATCACCCATTCTCTGAATTTTGCGATAGCAAAAACCTCCGACTGTTTCACAAATGCCGGATCCTTGACGCGCCACTGGTCCTGTGGTATGCCGTCAAAGAATTCCTGCATGCATAGGATGAACCTGAATCGCAAGTTTCGGGGGTTTTCCGAGACCCCGTAGCGGTAGAGTATGCCGGCTATTTTTCCAAAAGCCTCGTCATAGTTCCGCTTGAAAGCCTCTATTCTAAAAGTTTCTTCCAGAATCGCTGTTATCGCGTCAAGGTCGTCCCGGAGCGTGATCATGATTTGGCCTTTAACATTTCTAGCTTTTTGCCATACACAGCCTTTATGTTAGAATCGATGTCAAGGCTGTACTTTGTGGCCAGGTAATACAGCAGGGCGGCCGATTCGGTTATCTCCATCTTGGCGTGCTCGATGTTGTTCTTTTCCATCGCAAAGGCGATCTCGCCGATCTCCCTCACGAGGTGGATGAAAGCCGCAGACTTGTCGTCGCCAAACTTTTTGTTATAATATTCAATTGCCATAGAGCTCATGCGTCAATTGACGCCGCGCTGGGTATAAAAATTAGAGGTCGAATTTCTATTGTGGATATTATCATAGTCTGTGGAGGTATCTTTGGCATGACTGCTGTCCACCTTCTTGCGCGGGCGTGCAAACAACAGCTTGCTTGGAATAATAGAATGGTGCGGGGGGTGGGATTTGAACCCACGAATCCCTAAGGAATGAGGTGTCCCAGTCAGACTGTGCAACATCTGAGCGTCGTGTCATCAGAATCTGATCTCACGCCGTTGACCGGGCTTGGCGACCCCCGCACGTGCTGTCTAGCGAATGTCAACTACCCACCAATAAACTGTGTGGCGTTGTTCCTGCTTCAACGACGCTACACAGAATCTCTGCAGGCGTAACTTCCCCATGTTGCATGGGTAGCTTTCTCAATGGAAGACCGAGCAGTTTCATTCCTCTCTGTTCGATAT
The DNA here is from genome assembly GCA_040757615.1 of Thermoproteota archaeon. Taxonomy (GTDB): domain Archaea; phylum Thermoproteota; class Nitrososphaeria; order Nitrososphaerales; family Nitrososphaeraceae; genus Nitrososphaera. The sequence continues at coordinate 20,456 of JBFLWZ010000002.1, forward strand.
TGATGCCAGAGTTATGGTCGCGGTTGAGGACTGCGCCGCACCTGTCACATTCATGGATGCGTATTGCAAGCGTCTTTGACACAAGGTTGCCGCACTTTGAACATTCGACAGATGTATTGTATGGGTCAACTTCAACCAGCCTATTGACCTTGTACTCTAGCATCTGCTTGAACATCTCTCAACTAGAATCCATAATATGGCGTGCTAAGCATGGTTCTTGTTCATGTTCTGCAACTTCAATAGCTCGACAAATATCAGGTCATGATTTCTGCAATACTATGTTGAGAGGTTGTGGAGAAAGTTCCTGCGCTTGTTGACTATCCTCATATGTAGGCGCTGCAGTCATGTCACTGCCTTTTTGTAGTTCTTGGAGCCTTTCTGCCGCCGTGATACTTTCCGTTGTGCTCTTCTCAATGGCTTGAACTCTTTGGTTAAGAATAGGGGATTATCAACATGATTGCCATTAGAATCGTAGGCATAGTTGGTTATTCCAACATCAATGCCGACTGGCTTTGAATAGATTATTTTTGAATACTGCTTCCTGAGAATGTCGCATGCTACAATGGCAAACCATTTGCCGGCCTGCTTCACAATAGTTATTCCCTTGATGTTAAGCGGGCGTCTGTGATGAAATCGTTTATTCGATATTGATATTGACGCCTGAGCTTGCCCTGCCCTTCAGCCTGAACGAGATTTCAAGTATGCCGTTCTTGTACGTCGACTTTGCAGTCTTGGGGTCGACCATGTCTGGTAATTCCACGCGCTTGTGGTAGCGAGGCTGGTCAGTAATTGACTCGATCGTGACAGAGCTTTCGTCTGCTGTCAGCCGCAGGTTTTCCTTGCTGACGCCTGGCACTTCCGCTACGACGCGGATCTCGTCCTTGCCTTTGATGATGTCGACCAGCGGCTCGCGCTCCTCTTTGACGGACAGCCCGCCGCCGAGCAGGTTGGGGAAAGCGTCGATGTTGCCAAACTTGCGGACTTCGGGCTTGCCATCCGGACCTATCTTAACAGAATAACCGTAAACTATTGGGCCCAATTCCCGGACCACTGAACCGTCGTCCATCTTGCGCTCCTTCATAAGATTCTTTGGGACCTGCTGCTCGATGTTCTTGAACGCCTCCTGCATCATCTTTTCCATTTCCCGCATCATCTCGTCAATGTCAGGGAACCATGATCCAATGCGTCTTCTCCTGCCAAACCATTCATCAAATGGGGATGACATGTTGTAAAAATGGGTGGAAATTATATTTTAAAGTAATGGTTTCAACCCTCGCCAAGCTCCCTATCAAGCTCCTTGAGAAGCGACTTTTGCCTGTCGCTGAGCTTGCTTGGAACCTTGACGTTTATCCTTACGAGCTCGTCGCCCCTGCCCGACCTGCCATAGCGCGGGAGGCCCTTGCCCTTTATCCTAAGTACAGCGTCTGCAGCAGTACCCTGCTGGATCTTTAGTTTTTCCTGCCCATCAATAGTAGGCACTTTGAGCTCGGTTCCTAGCACAAGGTCGGTGAACTTGACATCAAGTTTGTAGAGCAGGTGGCCATCTTCGAGCCTTTCAAACCTTGGATCCGGCTTTACGTGGAGCCTGACCACCAGATCGCCGGGTATGCCCGAGTCAGACATCTCGCCTTCGCCGCGCATCTGGAACGCCATCCCGTCTTCTACTCCCGGCGGAATTTCCAGCTTGATCTTTTTTACCTGCCTAGCCCTGCCTGCTCCCCTGCAGTTGCCGCATGGCCGCTCAATTATCTGGCCGCGGCCTTGGCAGGTTCTGCACGGCTCCATCGTTACAAAAGTGGAAAACCTGTTCTGACTGTAGACGCGCCTTGTCTGCCCTTGGCCATCACACACGGTGCACTTGCGTAGTTTAGTTCCCGGCGCTGCGCCCGTGCCGCCGCACTCTTCGCACTTTCCCATCCGCGGCACCTCAACCTCCTCCTTCCTGCCCCGAAGTACATCTTCAAGTGTAAGATCCATGTCGTAAATGATGTCGCGACCCTTGCGCCTGCCGCCAAATCCAAACAGGTCTTCACCGAAAAAGCCGCCACGCCGGCCGCCTCCAAAGAACTGCTCGAATATGTCCCTGAAACCACCAAAGCCCATGTCGCGGAAGATCTCGTCAAAGTTCGCCTCTGAGCCGCGGAACACCTCCTCCTGCCCGACATGACCGTATGTATCGTAGCGTTTGCGTTTTTCGTCGTCAGAGAGTACGGCGTAGGCCTCGGATATCTCTTTGAACTTTTCTTCTGCCGTCTTGTCCTTGTTCCTGTCAGGGTGGTATTGCAGAGCCAGCTTACGGTAGGCGTTCTTTATCTCATCCTTGCTGGCACCCTTTTGCAATCCAAGGACTTCGTAGTAGTCCCGCTTGCTGCTCAATGGTTTTCACCGCGGTGTATGATCAATTAGTTTCACGGGTTTGGGTTTGGACCTGCAGCGCTTCCGCCTGCAAAGCCGGCTCCTGCGTCTGCCGCTCCGGCCTGCGGGCCTGTGGCTCCCGGAGCCGCGCCCGCGCCCTGATAGGCTGCTGTGCTGATCTCTGCCAGCACGTTTTTCAGCTCCTGGACTTTTGTCTTGACTGTTTCAACATTGTTGCTTGAAATTGCGTCGCGTAGCTCCTGTGTCAGCTTGTTCACTTTTTCTGCCTGTTCTGGCTTTACCTTGTCCTTTAGGTCCTGTTTGACCAGCTTGTCGGCAGCATAGATGAGGTTGTCCGCCTCGTTGCGCACCTCGGCCTCTTCCTTTTTCTTTTTGTCAGCCTCGGCAAACTGCTCCGAATCGCGCTTTAGTTTTTCGATCTCGTCTTTTGACAGCTTGTTGTTCGCAGTTATCGTGATCTTGGCTTCCTTTTGCGTAGCCATGTCCTTTGCAGCAACGTTCAGTATGCCGTTTGCGTCGATGTCAAACGTGACTTCTATCTGGGGCACGCCTCTTGGGGCCGGCGGAATGCCAGATAGGTTGAACATGCCCAGCGATACACAGTCAGATGCCATCGGACGCTCGCCCTGCACCACGTGTATCGTCACAGCCGTCTGATAGTCGGCCGCAGTGGTAAAGACCTTGCTCTTTTTAGTCGGGATGGTGGTATTGCGCTCGATGAGCGTCTCTTTCAGCCCGCCGAGCACTTCGACTCCGAGCGTCAGTGGGGTCACGTCTACCAGTAAGATGTCAGTGGAAACGTCTCCTGCAATGATCGCACCCTGCACGGCTGCGCCCATCGCCACGGCCTCCATCGGGTCAATGCCCCGCTCCGGCTCTTTATTCATGACAGATGCCACAAACTGCCTCACCATTGGCATCCTGGTAGGGCCACCGATGAGTATGATCTTGTCAATGTCTGCTGGTGTCAGCTTGGCATCCTGTATTGCCTGTAGCATTGGCTGCCTGCACCGTTCAATTATCGGTTTGAGCAACTCTTCGAGCTTTGCCCTTGTTAGCTGCAGTATTAGGTTCTTTGGACCCGATTGCTGGTCATATGCAAGAAACGGCAGGTTGATCTCTGTCGTGACCACGTTTGAAAGCTCTATCTTGGCCTTTTCCGCTGCTTCTCTTATCCTCATCATCGCAGCCTTGTCATTCCTTACGTCAAGGCCGGACTGCTTGCGGAATTCCTGCACGACGTATTCGACAAGCGTATTGTCCATGTCGGTGCCTCCAAGCTGCGTGTCGCCTGATGTTGACTTTACTTGGAACACGCCCCCGCCCATCTCCATTATGGTGACATCGAGCGTCCCTCCACCAAGGTCAAAGACCATGATCTTCAGGTCTTTGTTCGCCTTGTCAAGGCCGTAAGCAAGAGATGCGGCTGTCGGCTCGTTGATTATCCTGACTACCTGCAGGCCGGCGATCTCGCCTGCGTCCTTTGTGGCCTGACGCTGGTTGTCATTAAAGTACGCCGGCACAGTAATAACGGCGCGATCGACTGTTTCACCGAGGAACGCCTCTGCATCGCGCTTTATCTTTTGCAGGATAAAGGACGAAATCTGCTGGGGCGTGTATTCTTTGCCAAACACCCTGAACCTGAAATCGGTGCCCATTTTGCGCTTTGCCGCAATAACGGTGCCTTCAGGGTTTGAAATCATCTGTCGGCGCGCCGGCTCGCCCCCCCAAAAAAAGCCAAACCGGAAAAAAGAAAC
>JBFLWZ010000002.1:24598-50972 GCA_040757615.1 Thermoproteota archaeon
GGGTGCCTTCTGGTTTTTAAATCATCTGGGGGCGCGCCGGCTCGCCGACAATAAGCTGGCCATCCTTTGTAAAGGCCACCACAGACGGGAACGCCTTGCCGCCTACCGACGTGCCTTCTGCCGCCTGGATTATTGTTGGCTTGCCGCCTATCATTACAGCGGCCGCCGAATTGCTGGTTCCAAGATCAATGCCTATTATCTTGCCCATATTGTTATCACCTATCTTCCTGTGTAGTGTCGGAAACGCTATTTTTAACTATCTTCTTTGCGATTTCGACCAAGCTTGGTCGAAGCACCTTTGAGTTGAGCGTATAGCCCTTCCTAATCTCAGCAGTAACAGTGTTCTCCGGGACATCGTCTCTCGCCGAATAGGCTATGGCGTCGTGCACGTTTGGGTCAAAGGGCGTGCCGACTGTCTCGATTTCCCTCACCCCTTCAGAGGCAAGAAGCGAGTCAATGTTCTTCAATATCCCTTCCAGTCCCTCAATGACGACTGTCTCCGTCTTGGCCTGCTTTGCCACGGATAACGCTCTCAGGTAGTCGTCCCGTATGTTCAGAAACTTTAGTAGTAGTTCTGCCTGGGCAATCTCGACCTTTGTGGCAGCCTGCTTTTCCATCTGCTTGCGGTAATTGTCAAAATCGGCCATGAGGTACTTGAGCTTGCTGAGGCTGCCCTCCGACGATTCCTTTGCCTTTCTCAACTCTTCCTTCACTGACTGGAGTTCCGATCTCAATGCCTCCAAATCGTTCTCTACTGGCTTTTCATCCTGAGATTGCTCCAGACTTTCGTCTTTCTCCAAAGCATAACTCAAATGCCGATCAGACAATAATTACGTATCGCCTCGGGTTCTGTCAAGTCCTCGGTTGATGAATAACAACCCTGTCAACTTTCGGTTGACAGCAACGATCTAACTTCGATGCATCGACTCTGAGGATTACTGGTGCATCTCCTCGCAAGGATTATAGCCACTTTCGTGTAATTTCTCACTACATGAGTTCAGATGACGAGCTTGAGGTGATAAAGCAGAAAAAGTTGGCCGAGCTGCAAAAGGCCGCAGCAACAAAGGCAATGATGTCTTCCCTCACCGAGCCTGCGGTTCTCACCGATTCCAATTTCAAAAGCGAAGTTGCAAAATATCCCATAATGCTCATCGACTTTTGGGCTCCGTGGTGCGGCCCATGCAGGATAGTCTCGCCCATCATCGAGCAGCTGGCGAAGGAATATTCCGGCAAAGTCGCGTTTGGCAAGGTTAACGTCGACGAGAACCAGATGATCTCAGCATCCTTTGGCATCCAGAGCATACCGACAATGATGATCTTTAAAAACGGCAAGGCAGTTGACGTGATGATAGGCGCGCTGCCAAAGGCGCAAATCGAGATGAAGATAAAACAGCATCTATCGAATAATTCAATTTATGGGTAAATAAAAAGAAAAGAAGGTTCGCACCTAGTGAATGCCTAAGTGCGGAAATGAAGCAACGCTGATTCCCAGTTCGCCTTGGAGCTTGCGGATCTTGGTCGCGTATTCCCTCATTTTGGCGTTGTCGCCTTGGACTTTTGCGATCCTATATCCTTTCCATGCTTTTCTCAGCGCGCCCCAGCTCTGGCCGGTCGTGAAGTTGCCTCTGCTTGCGGTTTCGTTGTGAAGTGACATTATGGCTGTCATGCTGAGGTAATTCCTAGTTGGTACTTAGCACCATTAGTCAACTTTCTCAAATACCGTAGTGAAAACAGTTGACACAGAATGAACTATGAGGCAGAATTTGCAAAAAATTAGTGTTTGAGGCAGTCTACCTCATATTTTTTACAAAATTTTTTGTCTTCTCAAGCGCTGCTGATTTTATAACCCATGCGCGTCAGTTACTGAGGTGGGCCTGAAAAAGAAGGACGAAGAAAAGCAAAAGAATGTCGAGCGGTTTTACGCGCTTCTCAAGGCCCTGATGGATGAGCTGTTCGAGTATGCGCCAAAGAGCAAGCATGTGAAAATGCCGTACAATGTTTCGTTTGGGTTGATCTATGACGAAAAGGACGTGGTGCTTTTCACGGGCGCGGACCAAAAGACCGGCAAAAAGATGTACCTATACAATGTGCGCATAATTGGCAGGATGTTCGAGCAGAAGCGACAGGCGATGCTCGAAGACAAGACCACAGAGACATTGTTCAGCTGGATCGCAGACGTGTGCTCGCTGTACATCAGCCCATTCGTTTATGATTATGTAGTCAACGTGCAGCACAGGGGCGAAGGCGCGGCAGAGCGCACCACAAGGCAAATAGTTAGAGGGTTCCTAGAAAAACTGACAAACGACCCTGAGCTGAAGTACGTGCTTGATACAATACGCGATCCGGCTCGAGATCAAAAATAGCTGACGAATGCGCCAAGCTGGTTTGGTGTTGTAACACATAACATTAGCGCGATGCGATGAAGCATGGAGATCAGATGCAATATCTGCGACGAAATCATCAACTCTGCAGCCGTCGAGCAGCATGTCGCAGGCAGGAATCATTCCGTAAAGAGAAAGGTGGCAGAATTTAACGAAATGAATGCGCAGATAAAAACATCACACCATCAGGACACATCTGTGATGAAGGCGTGGATCAGGGACCTGCACAATTATGACTTTTTATCAACAGGCAGGACTTGAGAGAACAGGCCGTTTAGTTCGTCTAACGCAGTAGTAGCTGGTCTGACATTCAGGCGTTTGTTAGCCTAGACCTGCTTAGTACTTGTTCTGTATGGCGTCGGGGACGGAAGTAACGCAAAAGGGTCCAAGTTAAGTTCTGGCATCTTGTACAGATATTGTTCAAAATTATCGGTGGGATAATCATGTATTTCGCGTTGAGGCACAGGGACCAAAAGATGGCAAACAGGGGTTACTTGTTGGCATCCTCATGTTCATAGGCTAGATTGTGATTGGGGCACTCGTTATATTTTTGCACCAGCGCTATGCCTAGATGAAGGGATCAGAGCACGGTCAACGGAATCGCTTGTCCTGTCCAACGTTCACCTGTGGACATCGTCTGATGACGTGTCTTCTGTCGCAGCCATGGTAGTCACAAACGCTGGGAGCGAAATGATGACGATCGATTCAGTCAAGATCAGCGGTCTCGCAATGCCGTACAACTCTCTGTACTATAACAAGGCAGAAACAACCTTTTACAAAATCATTAGGCCGTTAGAAGCTGACTTTAAAATTACCAGCAGACATCAAAAAGATATCTCCTGTTGATGGCTCTACTACCATGGCCTTGGCCTTGCAGCAGCCTATGGCGTAACAATTCTGATCGAGTGGTTTGACGCGTCATACCAAACCTCGGACATCGAGATCTCTTTGATAGGGGCGGTCCTAGGAGGCCGATGAAAGAAACCTGGTTCTTTGTCATACCGTTCTATGCTTCAGGCAACCAGTACCTTCTACTAGCACTTGGAAGCGCGTAGGCGCTCGTTTATATCCCAAATTCGGACGTGTTCAATCTTAGTGATCTGGCATATGGCAACTTTTGTTTGCCGCATTCTCTCTCTTTTACAATAATAAAGTCGGAAAATTATTAAGTCATAGTTGATTTCCTGAATCAGGAAATTTAGTGTTAATGATTTTTTGTCGGGTCGCTGGCTATACAGCAAGTTATGCAACGCCCTTGTTGCATAGCAAGCATGGAAAAAATCATTTTGACAATGAATTAATTTGCTGGAATAGTTGGAAGCGCTAGCACCCATACCGGCATAAAAGAACTACCGCTTTTCCACATGCTCCGCTGAAAACCCACACAGGGGGTACGCAGATACTCAATACCGCATACATTAATTAAACAGGCGAGCCACCGATACTGCATTGACCAAGGCGCAGTCTGCCGAGTATGAACAACTGCTAAAGCGGTTGCAGGACAAGCTAGGCGGCACTGCCAAGAAGGCAAGATCAAGATTAGAGATCCCAGAGCCGCAAATAATCTGGGTCGGCAAGAATACCATTTTCCGCAACTTTATGGAGTTCCCAAAGGCACTCAGGCGCGACCCGGAAAAGATACTACTCTACCTTAACAAAGAGCTGGCATCTGCAGGGTACATCGCTGGCGAGCGCGTGATATTTCTTGGGCGCAAGACCCCCTCATCGTTTGGCGCGCTGATCGATCGCTACGTCAAGGACTATATCCTGTGCCCCGTATGCGGCAGCCCCGATACGCACACTGAAAAGAGCAAACCAAAGGTGGCTTTTCTAATCTGTGAAGCATGCGGCGCAAAGTCTTCGATAAAGGGCAACTATGCCTGATATAGTGGACCCGTTCAGAAAATAACAACACCAATTACAAGTGCTATCAGGGCGATTGTCAAAAGAATCCCTAACCATGGCCCTTTCTTTGCCATCTTATTGTCGTTGTCTTTTACGGCGAAGTACATAATCACTCCACCAATGATTCCAAGAAATACTGGTACAAAATACCAAGCGACAGCGAGCTTTACCTGAACGACTTGCAATGGCTGGACGCTGTAGCCGTCCGGAAGAATCGCCTGTGAGCCATTTCTATGATGGTTCTTGTAAAGGACATAATTGATCCATAACAGTATTGTAGAGATAATAGCTACACCTGATTCGTAAACACCACTGCCTTGCACTACAATACTGCAAAATATCTCGCCCGCTGCACATGACGTGACAAACACTGCGCCATTCAAATCCGAGTGAACTACAATCGAGAACCATCCCTTGCCACTTGCTCTGTTCTAAGGCTGTTATATGGTATATTTATCCCACTACCATGAGCTTTGTTAAATAAATCGACTTTCAACCCGACTTTCTTAACAAATCGACTGCCAACTTCGAGTACCCGACTTTCAGGTGTGTACTCGGGACTTGCAGTTTTGTGGATTTGCAGACCTTTGTCAACGACCAGATCCATTTTTGCAAAGCTCATGTTGCTCGTCGCATTAAGATTGCGAAAAAGTTGAATGTTTGAATGGTCTAACCTCAAATCCATCACTTTCTTGCCAAGAATGAATACCAGTGAACCGAAGAGTGATGCTTTGCAAGGTTTCCATAAAGTATTCCGGCTTCTGGGAATATCGAGCAAAAGATTCATATATGAATTGGTATTCATATGAATTGGTATTCATATGAATAAGTGTTCATGCAAATGATGGAAACGACATTAAAGATACTATCCGAATCAAACCGGCTGAGGATTGTGCAGGTTTTGATCGAAAGACCCCATGCAGTCGGTGAAATAGTTGATGACTTGGAGCTGAGTCAGTCTCTGGTATCAAAACACTTGCACGCTTTAAGCAAAGCAGGTCTAGTTGAAGTTCAGGCAGTTGCCCAGCGAAGGGTTTACAAACTTAGAGCGAAGCCTTTCCAAGAAATAGATGAATGGCTACAATCGTTTAGGAGACTTTGGGAAAACAGGTTTGACAGATTGGATGAAGTATTAGCCGAAGAAAAAAAGAAAATGGCAGTGAGAAAAAATTGACAGATAGAAATAATATTGTAGATTTCAAATTTACAATTGATCGAAAGAACAAGAAGGTAATAATGGAGCGGATATTTGATGCGCCGCCTGAGCTTGTCTTTAGAGCGCATACAGATGCAGAGCTCATACCTAAATGGTGGACAAACACCAAGGTTGCGGAGTTAGACGTCAGGGTTGGTGGAAAGTGGAGATTCGTCTCGAATTGGAACGGACAGGAATCAGTTTCGAGCGGAGAATTCAAAGAGATTGTGCCAAATGAAAAAATTGTCGAAACTTTTAACATAGGGTTTGCTGAAACAATAAACACAACAACATTTGAGGAAATCAGTGATGAAGAAGACAAAACAAAGCTGACAAAAATCGTCGAATTTAGCAGAATTGAGGATCTTGAGAACCTAGTGAAATACGGTATGGAGCAAGGGGCAAGGACAGGATATGAGAGGATCGCAGGATTGCTTTCTGAATTGATTGAGGTAAATCAAAATGACAAAACTAACGAGCGATAAAGAGATTAAAATGACGGCCCAGAAGGCCACACAGAAGTCCGCCAAGACTTCCCTTTCGGTGAAGTCTCCATCCCAACAGATAGATGCGATAATCAAGGAGTTGAGCGACTGGCGGAGCAAGAAATTGTCACAACTGCGTGCTTTGATCGAGAAAGCTGACCCGGCAGTGGTCGAAGAAGTGAAGTGGAAAAAACCCTCCAAACCAATGGGAGCCCCCGTTTGGTCTCACGATGGAATAATATGCATAGCAGATACGCTCAAGAACGCCGTGAGACTGACGTTCCCCCAAGGCGCTCAGATCAAGGATCCGAAGAAGCTCTTCAATACTCGTTTAGAAAGCAACACGGTTCGTGCCATCGACTTCCATGAAGGTGAGACTATAGACGAGGCTGCGTTAAAGGCGCTTATTCTCGAAGCCGTGAGGCTGAACACAACGAAACCGCGCTAATGATAATATGAATTTACAACTATAGAGGAAGCTTCTGACTTGCCTGATATAGAACGGACTTTGAACGATCGCGACTACTTCTGAGCCTCTCCCTACTTTCTAAATCGATTATATGAAATAATAACTCCAATTGCTGATGCCAGCATAACCGGTATAATAATGGCACTAAATTCTGGAATAACGGTGGTCGCGTATATGTCTACAAATGAGGCTTTCTCTGGCGCAACGAACATGACGATTGTATAGTCTCTACCGGAAGAGAGATCGAGTGTTTCAAAGAGTGAAGCATTTTCTTTGTTATCGAGCTGCTCTTTTTGAAATTGAATGGTTTCACCACTGTCGGATGTTACCTGATAGATGCCGTAGATGTATTCATCAGGAAGAATCACTTCAATTGCGTTAGGTCTGCTTAGATCATCATGGATGTTATCTGTTAGCAGTTCAAACCTAGCGACTTTTTCTATCGAATCAATCGAGCCGCATACTACTTTGGCGTCCTCTGCTGATATTGATACAGATGTAAGAGTTCCTTCACCAAGTTTTAATGGTACTTGATAGTAACTCTTGGGACTTATTGGGTTGAGACTCTTCACATCTGGTTCGAAAATGCTAATAGTATTGCCTACTGCAAGGTATAGCTTATCGGTAGCATCGAATGCCATGACTGCTATTTGTGCATCCTTTATGCCGATATCTTCTGGATAAAGAAGCGTTTGGAATGTGCCGTTGTTGGCAAATTTGCTTATGCGATCATTGGATACATCTACCAGATACAGGTTGTCAGACGAATCAAATGCCATGTCCCGGATTTCTCTGAATTCCTCTTTACACCAGCCAGCTTTACCCCAAGTTGCAAGGTGTGTTCCGTTGCTTGACATCTTTTCGATATGGTAGTTTTCCCATAACGTGTTTACTACCGCTGTCACGTAGATATTATCGGAAGCGTCTATGGCTATCCGCCAAGGTTCTGCTGTCCTGTTTTGCAGATATTCCTCCAGACTCGTATTACCAAGATATTGCAAGTCCTCTGGAAGCGGAGGTGGGACAGTTTTTGGTACCCGCAAATTCCATCCCTTGATAAAAGTCCCATTACTTGAGAACTTTTGGATTGATGGAAAGGCGTCACCTACTCCAACATACACGTTATCCTGAGAATCTACCACAATTCCGACAATTCGTACGTATGCACCTAGCTCGCTAGTCTTGTTTTCTGCATTAATATTGAATTTGGTAATGAACTTGCCATCACTTGTAAACTTCTGAATCCTCATGTTGTCCGGTCCGTCAAGGACGTATATGCTGTCATTGGAATCGATTGCAATATCTACCGGACTTGAGAACTGCCCGTCACCGTAATCTAATCTACCTTCTGGTCCGTCGGGGTCGCGGCAAAGCTGCATTTCATCATTTCTTGCTTTAGTTTCACAGAAAGATCCCCATTTTGTAACAAAGGCACCATCTGGCGCAAACTTTTGAATTCTATGATTTTGGAGGTCTGCAACGTACATGTTTCCATAAGAATCAAATTCAATGTCTTGAGGATCATCAAATTGTCCGTCAGCCGAACTGGCAAGTCCAATGCTTGAGATGTATTGGCCATCCTTAGTGTACATTTTTACGAGGTTATTTTTGGAGTCGCTTAGGTAAACAATATTGTCATCATTGGGGTCAAAAGCAATGCCTACGCTTCCTGTCAATTGGTCAATTTCTATTTCGGGAACACTTGAACCCCACTCTTTTAGAAAGGTGCCGTTCTTTGCGAATACCTTTATCTTGCTATCAGTATCGCGAATGTAGACAGTACCAGAAGAATCGATCGCAATGTCATTTGGATGTTTTAGAGGCTCTCCGCCCCAGCTTCCGAGAAAAGTCCCATTACCAGAAAATACTTGGACAAAATTGGCACTTACTAACGGATTGTCTGCAGTGAGGACGTAGATGTTTCCATTGGAATCTATATCGGCTCCAGTCGTATGATGCAATTCGACTCGGTTATCATTTTTGTAATTCTCGTTGAACTGGCTGATCAATGTTCCATTAACAGCATATTTCCTTATGCCATCTGAACCTGCGGTAACATAGACTTCGTTTGTATCAGGATCGATTGCTATGTCAAACGGGCTTCTGAGGCTTTTATTGTACGGTTCTAGGTTGAACTGCTTAAAAGATATAGTATTGCTACCAGAGAGTTTCCAGATTAATCCATTTTGAAAGTCTGTAACATACACATTGTTGCCAGATGAATCTACGTCAATCCCGGTTAGTGAATGAGGTTCAGCATCGGAGATATTCCACATAGCCAAGAAAGTACCATTGCCTGAAAATTTTTGGACCCTTTTGTTGCCAGAATCGACTACGTAAAGATTACCTAAAGAATCTGTTGTTAGACCAGCTGGTCCATTAAATTCACCCAGTCCAGCACGATTCGAGCCAATAGTCTTTGCCAAGGAATATGATCTCGTAATGTTATCGTCGTATTGTTCCTGGGCATATGTTGGCGATATCGAAGTGGGTGAAGTAATTAATGCGGCAAGAATGAAGCTGGCAATGGCAAATGAGGTGATAGCGCTTACATCCAACTGAAGATTCTTTTCTTCATATTTGGATATTTACTTTTGTCCAAACGATGTCCGTGAGCATATGATTTCCTACCGAGCCTTTGGTCACTACCATGGTCTATTTTTCGTAGATGACACTGCCATCTACAGTAGCTAACAGAACCTCTCCGCTTTCAGCATTAATCCAGCTCTCTCGTTCATATCCTTCATTTCTATTGACCTCTTCAGAAATCAGTTTTACTTTCCAGATATAGTAGTTGTAGTACTTGTCAGGCTGCATTTTGTCTGCTATTTCCCACGTATTTTGCATCGTTTTCTCGTCAACCAAGAATGCATAACCATTCTCCTTAACATGCACAAGGACACTTTCAACTCGGTAACTGTCTATCTGAAGTTCCTCCCATTTTGTTTCAGTCTTGGCTATCTGCACCGCCTCATCCTTGGACATAAGCTTAGGAACCACCTCAGGATTGATCGAATGCTGCTGTTCATTTGGTACTGGATTAGGAGTTGATGACTTGGCTGAATATTGCTGATAGGCAAATAGCCCCACTGCAAAGATGCCTAGAGAAAATAATGATATCGTGGCGACTCTGATGACGCCTTTGTTAGTTCCTTTAAAGAGCCTAGAGCCGGTTGGAGTAGTCAATTCGTGTATATCCATTCATTCCAAAGTTAGATTTATCGCTTTGTCCAAACCATGCTTTTCGGTTTTTGACTATCGATTGCTTTCTAATACCCTGAAATCCTGACCCAAAATGACATTGGAAGACTCCACCCTAACAGACCATGTTCCCAGCTTGGCATTATCGGGAATTTGGTAGATAAATTTTAGAAATCCATCGTTGGTAGCCACCTTCTTTTCAAGACTAGCATTTCCATCAGCGTCTAGAACACGCACAGTTACTTGTGAATATCCTATCATGCCCTTTATTGTTACATTTTCCCCAGGTCTATAATCGTGCTTGCCGATGAATACCGCTGGGCTGGTAGCCAGCTCATATGGATCTTTGCATTCAAGAACAAGTAAATCACGAGCATTCGTGCTGCTCCCTAATTGCACTTTAAAGAAGTCGTAGGTATGCGGAAGTATTCTCCCGTATGTCTTTAGCGTGGTATTAGTAATTCCGCCACTTGCAGCTTCTAGTATTACGCTGCAATTCTTGAACTCATAACCGCTTGGATTTCCAACACCAATTGAAGCTTCATTTCCAAAGTATGACGACACAACGGCAAGTTTATGACCGAAAGGCGCTGCTGACCTGAATAGAGTTTGATTGTCAAAGCGCATGCCAGTGGGATTCTCGCTTTTCGGCGGGAGTTGGGAGAGATAGAGAATGGAAAAGGCTAGAGCAATGGATGCGGATAAAATTAGAGCTATAATGATGATAAGACGGGATTGTTTCGACAATCAGACTATAGCATTAATTACAACGTAGGCGCTACTTTTGAGCCTTTGGCTATTCGTTGAATGCCGCCAAGAAATTCAATCGCCAATCATACATGCGCAGCAAACGCTCTGCATAATAATATGACCTCTCCTAGTTACACCGTATATATACACAGCAAAACACGGTGCATAGGATATATCAATAACTGTTCATGCACATGATATCGTATGAGCCTAGCAACCGACACTTATTCATTGGGTCAATGCGGGGATAGGTGGGAGGTATAGAATAATTCTTTTATACTAGACATATAGTCGATGCAAGTTTCAGACATCAGCCTAAGGCGTAACAGAACCATTAATGTTAACCAGAGCAAAGCCGTTGTCAAGGCGCTTCTTTGTCACAGATATCGCCTCTTGAGAAGAGTCGCAGCCGATCCAGCACCGGCCAAGTTTTTGCGCGACTGCTAGCGTCGTGCCAGAGCCGCAGAAAAAGTCTGCCACCAGATCGCCTTGTTTTGAGAACTGCCCGATTATCCGCTCAAGCAGCTGTGGGTGCTTTTCTGTACCATAGCCCGTAGAATAGCTGTAAGCCTGTATATCGAGCCAGACATTGTCGATTATCCTGTGCGTCTTTGGAGGGATCCAGTACTCGGCGTACTTCATTGTTGGCCGCTTGCGCACAAACTCTAGCTTTTTGCCTGTCGCTTCCCAGTATTGTTCAAGCGTCATGTCTGAAAATTTCTGCTCGTATTTTTTGTAATTTGCAATGGCTTTTAGCGCTCTTGCCTTTGCCCACTTCCACTGGCCCCTTGCAGGCCTGACTCCGAAGATTTCATAGCGCATGGTGGGCCTATCAATGTTGCTCCAGAACCCCATCCACTTTGCTTTTGAATGATGTTCTGCAAGTGGCAGGGAAAATTTGGTCCTTGCTGACTCTGAATACCACAATATTGAGTCGTAGGCTGTGTGCATCCTGTCTATCGAGTCGAACTGATATTGCAGATTCTTTGTCCGGCCTCTTTTTACAATGATTTCGGTCCTAAAGTTTTCTGGTCCAAAGATCCGATCCATCATCACCTTGACATAGTGGACGGCGTGCCAGTCCAGATGAACGAAAATCGATCCTGATTGCGACAGCAGCTTGCGGATGCCCGTGAGGCGTTCGTACATCATCTCAAGGTACTTGTCGTGCTTCCAGAGGTCCTCAAAAGCGATGCTGTTGTTGTTTTCTACGCGGCGGAAATAGCGTTCGCCGGTCAAAAATGGCGGATCGATGTAGACTAGATCGATCTTGTTTTCAAAGCTGTGCTTTAGCAGATAGTTGATGCAGTCAAGGTTGTCACCATGAAAAAGCAGGTTCTTTTTCATGCTTGCATTGCGCGGCTTCCAGGCGAGCCGGACCCTCTCTGCCACAGTTGGGTGTAATTGCCGTCATTATTTAAGAGATTGGTGCTTATTGATTGCCATACGGCCTCCAGCTTTTCATGCTCCAGTTCGTGGCTGTGGATCATGTGACCTATGAACTGCTCCCTGCCAACAAGCAGCACGTCACAGAATCGGCATTTTACTGAATATTGATCCTTCATCTGGTCAGCCACCTGTTCTTTCTGAAATTCCATAGTGCAGGAAACAGAATCCAAGAGAGCACCATATTACCGAATATATTCATCAACGGTTTGTATTTCCAGTTCTTTGCCGCGGGATCGCGATATTTGTAATCCAGCCCTACAGCAACTCCTTTCAGCAGCAGGCTGCCCAACAAGAATACGGGGAACATGTACTGTTTCAGTATGAACGGCTCGTAGAATAGGACCGTAAAAACGATCAATGGGGCGGTGAACGACGTCATGAATTCAGTGTAATATACCAGCGACATCAGTGGATGCCTGCGATGCCAGAAAAATGAACTCACGAAAAAGTTCGTGCGCAGGTATCCTTTCTTCCACCTTTCCTGCTGCTTGAAAAATCCCCTTAACTTCTCAGGCACGTCGGTGTATGCTATTGCAGTTGCCACGTAGACGGTCTTCCATGTTGCAAGCGCCTGTGCTGTGAGTACACGATCTTCAGAGTCATCGTACCTGGCAGCAGATTCCATCAGCTTTTGAGAAAATCCGGGTGCTACTACTTCTTTCAAGCCCTCCTTTGCCCAGTTTGAAGCCAGTACATAGGACGTGAGCTGGCGGTCGTCACTGAAGTGGATCGGCGAATTAGCCCAGTAGGGTATGAAATTCATTACGACATCCCGCCTGTATGCGGCCAGACAACCGGAAATGCAGGTGACACTGCCAAAATAACTCTCACAGGCCTTGTGCACATTGAATGCAAAATCATACCATACATCTTGACACTTTGTAAGTGTGTTTTTGTCCGAATTCCATACCTTGACATGCCCAACAACGCCCCCGATCTTTGGATCGGCTTTAAAGGCCCTTATCAGCTCGGTAACAGCGTTCTTTTCTAAGACGCTGTCAGAATCTATCAATACAACGTATTTCCCTTTCGAGAAATTAAAGCCAGTTGCAACTGCCTTACGTTTCCCCTCGTTCTTTTTATGAATCACTTTGAGGTTAGGATACGTTTTTGCCAGACCATCGAGTACTTCTTTTGTCCCGTCCTTGCTCCCGTCGTTTACTGCAATGATTTCGATATTGCCGTATGTGGACCGGTAAATCGAATCGATTACAATGTCGATCATTCCTTTTTGGTTGTATACAGGAATTATTACCGAAACAAGCTCGTCACCGAGGGGTCCTTCCTTTGTTGGGCTCTTATACAGGAACCACCCTATTCCCAGCACGACTATGGAATGAAAGGGCATTATAGTCGAGTAGACCACCAGCGGATCGCCTATCTGGAGGCCGCCGTACAGCGTGAAACCGACCATCATGGCTATTGCAGTAATTGTAACGATCCTCACAAACCACCCCTTCCTGCTTACCAAGATCCTGCCGTCTTTCGATATCCTCTGGAGCGACACCGGGCCTACGAACCGCGGCTGTGCTGGCAGTGGCGAAGCGGTTTCGGCAGGCGGAGACAGCGTCAAGGCGACTCCTCCCGGATGGTAAGGTTCATTCCCGTCAGATCTGATGCATTGACAATGTGGATCCTGCCGTTCTGCACCGACCTTAGCTTTGATACAAATTCATCGATCTGCTCCATCTGCATAGAGCTGTCAAAGTTCACTGCAACAGGGGACGTGATACCAGACGGGTCAGAGACTAGTGCAAAGAATTGCTCCTGTCCATTTTGATCGCCTGCTAAGCTCGTCAGGTTGTATTTTACGAACCGGTCGCTTTGGTACTTGTTGTACTGGTCGCGGTATGAGAAGTCTGCGAGGATTCCTGAGCGGCTTAGCAAAGAGTAGATGTTTTCGTCGGTAGAGCCGTAAGGTGCCTTGAACAGTTTCGAGTTCATCCTCCCCGCTTCGTCTATCGCGACCTTGCCATTCCAGACCTCGTCAAGAGCAATCCGGTAATCGATTGCTGTCAGATCCACATAGCTGTATGTTCGACTTCCAATGTCGACATCCGAAGAAAATGATGTCACACATTCGGGGCTTGCTTCGGCTGTTTTGCCGCTCAAAAATAAGGTGGCTTTGATCTGATGTCTGTCGATGACTGATGCAAGGTCGCTGCACCAACTTGAGGTGGCTTTTGCATCATTGCTGTCCAAGACATCAAATGAAATCATAACAGACACACCGGGGTTTGCGTCACTATCGTTATGGAGGAAAGCCGGGGCTATCAGCGCCACTCCCAGCACTATTACTATACCAGTCGATATTGCCCCTAGGTGTGCCAGCTTCATAGCCGATTGTCTCTAGCTTAACGCACGAATGTCTGTACTTTCTCTTCTTTGCGATCGGCTATGTGGAACCTGTACTGCTCGTCTACCTTCTTGGCAGCTTCAATGATGCTAATGTCAAGCACGTTCTTCAGGAGGTTGAGGAACATCTGGCTGTCCTTTGGCAGGCAGTGGCCGCCGATGCCTTCCTTTGCTTCGAGCACTTTGATATTCCATTTCGTGTTTATCGCATTGCGCAGCTCGTCAAAGCTTATGCCCGACCTGTCGCAGAACATTTTCAGCTCTTCCGCGAAAGCGATCTCCATGAACCTGTACGAGTTTTCGACTATCTTGCAGAGCTCTGCCACGTCGACCGAGTTGACGGTATGGACAGGTATGTCGAGGATTTCGCCGTAGAACTGCCGAGCCTTTTCTATGCAGCATATGTCGCAGCCGCCGAGGACCCTTGTCTGGCGGACGCCGTGTTCGTGTTTTTCGTTGATATAGAACCGGTGTGGCACGTGCGCGACATGCAGCCTGTGGCCCAGCATCTTGATTATCTTATCAGATGTGCCACGCGTTATCGTGCTGTCGATCCCTACAAGCGCCCCCGTCTTGCCCTCTTCGGCAATCTTTTTGGTTATTTCAAACAGCCCGTCCAGGTACGGCACAAACATGTCTTCAGGCTGGTGTGTGGAGATGCAAATGATGTAATAGTCATAGCCGGCAAAGCTTGGAGCCTTTTTCCTAATGACCCCGTCGGTAATGGCGCGCTGTATCGCCTTTTCGCTGATGTCGAAGCCATCCACGGTCAGCCCCCGCATTGTCATATATTCGGCGTTGCTGTAGCCGATTTGTCCTAAACCTACAACGAGAACTTTTTTTCCGTTCATCTTGCTAGAAAAAAGTTTGTAAATTAAAAGCCATTGTGCAATTACCGTCTGTAGAAAAATACCAGAGTGATGCTCTATTAGAGGGGACTATATACCATAAGCTCCGAATAATGGGAATATATTCCTTCCAAGCACCAGTACTGGCACTTTGTTCGTCGATTTCTTGCCTGTTTTAACAGGCAATTAACAAATTATCAGATCTTTGTTGTCTGCGTTTTTAATCATTGTGATATTCAATTCTATAAGGGGACCCGTTATAAGCAAAAACACTATATGATAAGACGTTGACCACGCATACAGTATCGTCTGAAATGATCCCGATTAACAAACCCTGGATAGGAGAGGAAGAAAAGCGCGAAGTGGTAAATGTGCTTGAAGAAAATGCGCTGACGACGGCAGCGCGCGACGGAGGCAAACGCGTCCGCGATTTCGAGTTGCAGATGAAAAACTACCTGAAGACAAAGCATGTGATATCGGTCAACTCTGGAACAGCCGCACTGCAGGCCGCGCTCATGGCAGTGGGGATAAAGCAAGGAGATGAAGTGCTGCTTCCGTCATTTACTTTCGTCGCGACAGCCAACGCCGTAGTGGCGGCCGGCGGCAAACCGGTGTTTGTCGACATTAAAAAGGACAACTATACCATTGACATGTCCGATCTAAAGTCGAAAATTACCAAGAAGTCCAAGGTCGTGATCCCAGTGCATCTATATGGTCATCCGTCCGACATGGACGAGATTTCAGAGCTTGCAAAAAAGCATTCGATCGACATCATCGAGGACGCGTGCCAGTCCTTGGGTTCGACGTACAAGAAAAAGCAGACGGGCACGTTTGGCACGATGGGCTGCTTCTCCATGTATGCAAGCAAGGTGCTGACAGCCGGCGAGGGCGGCGCAGTGTCGACTGACAGCGACGAGCTGGCCGATAAGCTAAAGATGATAAGGAACCACGGCATGGTCGAGGGCTATGACACAAAGGTGCTTGGCCTTAACCTGCGCCTGCCTGAGCTGAGCGCTGCAGTTGCAAAAGTGCAGATGCAAAAGCTTGACAAAATGCTCCAGATCAGGAGGCGCAATGCAGAGATGCTGAACAAGCTCCTCTTCCTATCTGCCAAAAAGCATGGAGTCAAGCTGCCGGAGGAGACGCCAGACAAAATGTTCAACTGGTACCTCTACACCGTTGCATTCAAACAGGACCGGGACGGGATAAAGGAAAAACTGGTCAAGAACAATATTGGTGCGACGGTCTATTACAACCCGCCCGTGCACAAGACGCCCTATTACTTGCAGCTGGCGCCGGGCACAAGGCTTTCGGGTACAGAGTGGAGTGCGGAGCATGTGTTGTCATTGCCGGTCCACCCGCACGTGAGCGAATCCGATGTTGAGCATATTGCTAACAGTCTAAAGGCAATACTTCAGAAGTAAATAGTAACATAAAATTGTGATATTATGTTAATATCACAATTCCATATACGTTTTTATATTATATGTCGACCAATTAGAGAACGGAAATGCCGATTGACACTGGAGATACTACATGGATGCTTGTCTCTACCGGCCTTGTCATGCTGATGACGCCGGCTCTTGGTTTTTTTGAAGCGGGCCTCATCAGAGCCAAAAACTCGCTTTCTGTAATCATGCAGACTTTTTCAGGGCTCGCAATCCTGTCAACCCTTTGGTTTATTCTCGGGTTCACTCTTGTCTTTGCTCCGTCGCAGGGTGGCTTTATCGGCGGTCTAGACTGGCTGTTCTTCAACAATGTGCCCTTCAACGAAAGCCTCGACTATGCGCCCACGATCCCAGGAGTGACGTTCGCGTCGTATCAGATGATGTTCGCAGTCATTACGCCGCTCCTGATAACCGGCGCGTTTGCAGAGCGCCTAAAGTGGAGCGCGTTCTTTGTGTTCATCATCGCTTGGAGCATTTTGATCTACTATCCGCTTGCACACTGGATCTGGGGAAGAGGCTGGCTTGCAGACATGGGCGTGTTTGACTTTGCAGGCGGCATTGTGATCCATACGAGCGCAGGTCTCGCCTCCCTTGCTGCAGCGCTGGTTCTCGGGCGCAGGAAGAACTTTGGGCCTGACATCATGGTGCCCCACAACATCCCCCTTGCGGTGATCGGCGCGACCCTGTTGTGGATCGGATGGTTCGGCTTTAACGCAGGGAGCGTCCTTGCATCAGGCGCACTGGCTGCAAATACTCTGCTCGTCACCCACATCGGTTCTGCAACTTCGGCGATGGTCTGGATTGTGCTCTCATGGAAGAGGTCTGGCAAGCCTTCGACCACTGCGGTCATTAACGGCGCGATCGCAGGTCTTGCCGGTGTAACGCCAGCAGCCGGATTCATCAGCCCACAGAACTCATTCTTTCTTGGCATAGTGCTTGGCTTTGCCTCTTACTATGCCATCCTGCTGCTAAAGGAACACTGGAAGATAGACGACGCGTTGGACGTTAGCTCGGTGCACGGCGTAACCGGCATTGTCGGGTCACTGGCAATAGGTCTGGTCGCAAGCACGCTTATCAATCCCGCAGGGCCGGATGGTCTGCTGTATGGAAATCCAATGCAGCTACCAATCCAGGCAATGGGAATCGCAGTCGCCGCAGTGCTTGGATTTGGAGGAACGGTTGTCATCATGAAGATAATTGACAAGACGATCGGGCTCAAGGTCAAGGAAGAAGAAGAGGACATCGGGCTGGACGTTACGCAGCACGCAGAGCGGGCATACGTCAGCTAACTCTCCTTTTTCTTTACTTTCTAAACTCTTTTATTGGCTTTTGCAGTTTTTCCACTTGTGAGGCTAGTCATCTATACCGGCAAGGGCGGCACCGGCAAGACTGTCACTTCGTGCGCGACTGCGATCAAGATGGCAGAGTGTGGTCACAATACCCTCGTGATTTCAGCAGATCCGGCGCACACCCTGAGCGACGCCTTTATGATGAAAGAAGTCGGGCATGAGCCAACGCAGGTGGCAGCCAACCTGACCGCTCTCCAGATAGACCCTGTGAGTGAGATGAGCAAGCAGTACGACCCCATATTGTCATACATGGCGGCAATATTTTCCGCAAAAGGCATCGATGAAACCCTGGCCTACGAGATCGCGATGTTGCCGGGCATGACGCAGCTGTTTTCGCTCTTGAAAATACAGGAAGTCGAGCGGCTGAAAACGTACGATTCGGTGGTGCTGGACATGCCAGCTTCGGGCGAGGCGCTTCGCTACCTGTATTTCCCGAAGCTGGTTGGAAGCATCGGCCGCAAGCTGACCGGCCTCGCAGGCCTCTTTAGCGGCTTTGCCAAGGTCTTCCAGCCGGTGGCCAAGATACCGGCGCCAAGCAGGGACGTGATAAAGAGTGAGATGGACTTTCTAGACAGGCTTGACGAGCTTGCCAAGATAATCAGGGACAACGACACCACAAGCATCAGGCTTGTTGCAAATCCTGACACTTTCAGCATAGAGAACGCCAAGAGAGCACTTATGTCTGCCAGCCTCTACGGCATCAACGTAGACATGGCCGTGATAAACAAGATAATGGCCAGCTCGTCTGACGAATACTATGCCAAGTGGGCCAGCTACCAAAAGGGCAAGGTGGAAGAGGCAAAGGCAAACTTTTACCCACTGCCGGTAAAGGAGGTGCAGCTGTACAACACCGAGCTGCGAGGCATTGATATGCTACGTAGACACGGCGAGGTGCTCTTTGGAAGCGACGACCCGGCCAAGATATTCTACCGCGGTAAGCCCTACAGTTTTTCAAGTGAGGACAACACCATCAACATGACTGTTCAGGTGCCGTTTACCGAAAAGGACGACTTTTCAATTGAGCGCTATGGCGACCAGCTGACTCTGAGCGTCAAGACTGCGGCTGGGCAAATAGTCAACATCGTGCCCCTGCCGATTGCCACCGCGAGCATGAAGCTCGCCAAGGCAAAGCTGATGAACCATGAGCTGAATGTGCTTTTCGAAAAAACAACCTAAGGCATGATGTTCCGGCGTGTCCTTTCCTTCCTTCTTTCATCTAGCTGCCATTTTGTTACAACTATGATGCCGAAAATAGGAAAGGCTGCGATGAACGCATATGGGAAGATTGCCAAGAACGCGGAGGGTTCCATTTCTTGTTAAGCAATTTTGGATTCATCATTATTAAATGCTGCAGAATCGGCTTCGTCAATGAGCTTCTCGCGTTATCCTCTGTACAAGAAAAAAGAGTTTATATAATATGTAACTTGATTAATCTCGATAAAGAATGCCAATAGATCCAGACTTTCCAAGGAATCATCAGGTGATAGGCAAGATCAAGCATGCTGATGGCGAGCACTTCCACTATAGGTGGGGTCCAGGCGCTGCAAAAGAAGCTGCAGAAAACGAAGAGGTCAAGGCAGCTTATGAGCACAGGGGAGAACAGCTGGTCCCGCTTGGCGTTAGCGGCACAATGGTCGCTGTCGACTGGGATGCCTGTGTTGCAGACGGGGCATGCATCGAAGCCTGTCCAGTACAAGTATTCCAGTGGTACAGGACAGAGCACGATGTTCCGGCGGCAGAAGCCCACAATCAGACATTTGCCGGAACCGGCAGCTCTGTAAAGGAAGAGCGCAAGGACTATACGGACAAGGCAGACCCGATAAGGGAGCATGACTGCATATGGTGCATGGCATGCGTTTCAGTATGTCCGCCGCAGGCAATCAAGGTCGACCAGTCAAACCTAGAGTTCCATGAAAAGGCTTCTGGGACGTTCAACGAGGCACTTTCAAAGAGCAGCGCTCCGCCACCTCACGCGCACTAGCGCCTCCTCTTTTCTCTTATTTTATATTTCTCACCTCTTACTGAAAGGTATTGCCTGTCGTCTCTGACTCGTATATGGGCATATTCATGCCGGCCGACGTTTCCTTCCGGATAAAGCAATTCATGGCCAGACAGATCGACTTTCCCTTCATAGGGAAAGACGAGATCATGGCCGCGTTCTACCTGTTCGGCAAGGATTATGGCGTTGTCGGTAATACAGAGATAAAGGCAGCGACCGACATTGCCAGGAACACCGTCGAGCAGGTAGCAAGGGACATCCGTCTCTATACATCCAACCCGCAAAAGATGGATTCGGGATTTACTCGCGAGAACTATACAAAAAGGTCTTTGCAGATAGTGGTTGACAGTGGCATGCAGACGAATGTGGACAAGCGCGTGGCCGGCGACCCCGCAATACTGTCGGACTGCTTTGCGCAGCACATCGCTTACCACAAGCGTGGTTTCTTTTTTGAGCTCTTCCAGCCGTTCAAGGCAGAACAGTTGCCTGCGTCCTTGAAGAACAGGTTTGAAGGCAGAATGCTGTTGCTCGGCTTTAACGTCAAGGACAGGCAGGCACTCCCTTTCAAGAGCTCGCTCCAGCCGTTCTTTGAATGGATGCTAAAAGTTTGAAGAGTGGTCGATTACCCTTACCATGTGCTTGACGTCAAAGACCATGACTTCCTTTGGAAGGTTTATCGACAACACTCGCTCTTCCGGCGGGCTGTATCGAAGGACGTGCACTAGTGACCCCGACCTGCCCAATCTTCTGCCGGTGCGCTTCTCAATCACTATCTCGGGGTTGAACAGCGCGTCGAACGCGAAAAAGTAGGTTCCACCCCACACGTTGACCGAGTATTCCACCCTGTAATAGGGCACAGACATCCTTGGAAACAATAGCGCGCTAGCGGCATGCAGGTTCTCGCCTTCGTCATACATCCTACCTCCGTGGAAGATGTCGACAAACGGCACCTTTGCATATACAGTGGAATTGACTGACTTCCTTGTGCACAGCGTTTCATAGCGCTTGAACTCGGCGTCAGGCATGGTGGCGGGGCCGTACTTGGCATCGTCATGCAGGACTATTTTGCGGTTGACTAGGAACCTTTCCTTTGACTCTAGCAGACGACGTATGTTTTCGACAAACTGGTGCTCGTTGCATTCATACAGTGGCATTATCCGCCCACGCCCTTGACTACCTTTGAAATTGTCATTCTTGATCCGCAGATGGTGATTATCGGGTCCTTTGGATAGGCGTCACCTATTTCCTCAGAGACGCTTATGGTTTCGTCTCCTCTGACATAGAGCATCTTGTTCCAGAACTTGCCGTCTGCAACAATGGTGACGGTGTCGTCAAGCAGGAACCCGATTTCAGAAAGGCTGGCCTGCACCCTCTCCAACGGGACAAGCACAGAAATCGACTTTAACTTCTGTTCGCCTTTCATGGCGATTATTCGCGTTTCAGATATAAAAATCGGTCGCATCTGTTAACGTATAATAGTAAGAAAACAAGAGAAAGTGGCTGCGCGGATGTGGCAGAGTGGTCTTCTTCCCTTTTCAGAAAGGGAGAACACAATAATGCGTCGGCCTTGAGAGCCGATTCGCCTTCGGGCGATCAGGAGTTCGAATCTCCTCATCCGCGCCTTATGCTCTTCTTGCGGTTTCGCGGTGCTGCTTGTACTTTACCCGCTGGCTATGCTCGGACTTGATCCTTCTGTCAAGCCGGGCAATGAGCTCCTTTGAAGCGCTTATAGGGTCGTAGCCGACCGCCTTTGCATCTATCACGCCCCTTGATGTGATGAGCCTCGTCCTGAGCGAATACTTGCGGGTTTTGTGCTTGTCCACATACACAACTACCGAGCGCACGTCGCCAAGTTTGCCCTGAATCTTTTTCAAAAAGCGTTCCAGCTGCTCTTGGATCTCGGTCCTGTCCTGCCCGTCATCAAGGTGCGCCATGTGTATCATCGGTGCAGAGGTCTTTTTCGGCAGTATCAGCTCTAGCGCATCCTTGGGCGTCACGATTCCCATTGGTCGGCCGTCGCCGACTACTACGACTTCTTCGTTCCGCTTGAAGTGATCCGCTATGGTGTTGAGCTTTGTTCCCGGCTCGACAGATATAGCCCTCCTCATGATGTCCTTTACCTTGGCATCCTTTATCCCGGCGGTCCCGCCTGAAATCGCGGCTGACTTGCTCGTGCGCTCCCTTGGGGTCGCGATTATCCTGCCTACATCGAGGATGCTGAGCGTGCCCCTGAGCACCCCTTTTGCGTTTATCACTGGCAGGCGCGAGATGTTATAGCGCCGCATCTTTGCTACTGCGTCTGAAAGCGGCGTGTCCTCTTCGATCACGATGGCTCCAGACATGACCTCGTCGACTATGGCATGCCCAAAGTCCGCAGTTGATACAAGATCGGTCTCGCTCACGATGCCGACGAGCGCCCCCTTCTCTACCACCGGCAACGCTCGATTGCCGCTGCCTATGACAAGCTTGGCCGCATTTTCAACCTCCTTGTCTGGGCCGATGGCAGAGGTGTTGACGATATAGCCCTTTAGCTTGGACGAGGGTTGTGCGCTGGAATTCAGCAGCTGCTTCGCAAATATCATGCCAACGTACTTGCCGTCATCGACAACCGGTATCTGGTTTACCGATTTGTCGGCCATCATGTTAAGAGCCCGTGCAACAGTGTCTTCGGATGAAAGCGTGAAAACATCTCTGACCATTATTTCCGATATGTTCATTCTACTAGTCAGTCTCGGTCTTACTATTTTAAACGTTCACATTTGCGGCAATAGGTTATAATGCGGCTTGTCCAATCAGGCATTCGATGGATAAGGAGCGTCGGCTCATCCTTGTGGCAGCTGCAGTGGTAGTGGCTGCCGCAGTTGCGACTGCCATCTATGCACCGTCTCAGACCACGCTCCCGATACCTGAGCCAGGTCAAGGAGGCAACAACACCCATTCCGGCGTGCAGGTGATCGCAGAAAACCTCGAAGTGCCGTGGTCCATAGACATCGCAGACGATGGACGCATATTCTTTACTGAGAGGCCCGGCAGGATAAGGATAATCGAGAACGGGACGCTGCTAGATCCGGCGGCGTTTATCAATGTCGCGCAGAACGGAGAGTCAGGGCTGCTTGGTCTCGCATTGCATCCAGACTTTGCAGAGAACCACCTGCTCTACATCTACCACACCTACTCCAACGGCTCTAACGTCTTTAACAAAGTGCTGATGCTGACTGAAAGGAACAATCAGATAATCGAATCAAGAGTGATAATCGATGGGATCCCGGCTGCAAACGGCAACGACGGTGGCAGGATCATGTTCGGCCCGGACGGCAAGCTGTACATCGCGACTGGCGACGCTCGGCAGCCCGAGCTTGCGCAGAATGCCAATTCACTTGCAGGCAAGATCCTCCGTCTAAACCCCGACGGTACCATACCTGATGACAACCCGTTTGAGGGCTCGCCTGTCTATTCGTATGGTCACCGCAACATACAAGGACTGGCGTGGCACCCAACCACGGGTGAGATGTATGCAAGTGAGCACGGGCAAGAAGGCAACGATGAAGTGAACATAATCAAGCCCGGCGCCAACTATGGCTGGCCGATAGAAGGCTGCGACGGCGAGCGCTTTGAAAAGCCAGTGCTCTGCTTCAACCCTGCAATAGCGCCGGCGGGAATCGTCATCCCGGCGCATGACACGCTCGGATACCAGTACGATGTGCTCTTGGCGGCGCTGAGGGCGCAGCAGCTCAGGCTAATTGACTCAGAAGGGATCGAAAGCAACGTGCTGACAGGCTTTGGCAGGATCCGCGACGTGGTAGAGGCGTCTGACGGTTCGCTGTATGTGGCGACGAGCAATAGGGACGGCAGGGCCATCCCTGAGCAAGGCGATGACAAGATTTTAAGGATCATCAGTCCACAGTAGCGTGGCACCAATGGACAAAAAGTTCTATGAAATGAGCAGGGAAGAACGCCTCGAATACGTGAAAAAGGCGACAGGCGTGGCAGACATTGAAGCAATGCTCAGGCCGCTTGCATTTGAAGACGCAAACAAGATGGTGGAAAACTCTATCGGCGTCATGTCAGTGCCTATGGGTATTGCGACGAATTTTGTGATAAACGGCAGGGAATGCCTGATCCCGATGGCAATAGAGGAGCCGTCGGTTATTGCCGCAGCCAGCAAGGCCGCCAAGATAGCCAAGGCAAATGGTGGCTTTACCGCAGAGGCTGATGACTCTCTCATGATAGGTCAGGTGCAGGTAGTCGGTGCCGGCAAGGCTGCAATGCACAAGATAATGAAGAGCAAGAAGCAGTTGCTGGCAATTGCCAATTCAAAGAGCAGATCTGTTGTCGCCGTCGACCTGAAGGTGCGGCAGCTGCGCGATGCAAGCCCGAACAAGATGGGTGGCATGCTTATTGTGGAAATTGTTGTCGATACAAAAGACGCCATGGGCGCAAATGCAATAAACACAATGTGCGAAGTGATAGCTCCGCAGGTAGCTGAAATCACTGGCGGCGAAGTAGTTTTAAAGATACTGTCGAATTACGCGACAAAGAGGATGGTCAGGTGCAAAGCAGTATTTGACAAGGAAGAGCTGGGCGGGAGCAAAATAGTAAGGAGGATACTGTACGCCTATGCGCTTGCGCATTCCGATGTTTACCGCGCAGTGACGCACAACAAGGGTGTCATGAACGGCATCGATGCAGTCGCGCTTGCGACAGGACAGGATTTCAGGGCGATTGAAGCCGGCGCCCATGCGTATGCGGCAAGGGACGGCACCTACCGTTCATTGACAAAATGGCGCAGAACAAAGGAAGGAAACCTTGCCGGCGAAATCGAGCTGCCGCTGGCAGTTGGTATTGTAGGCGGCGTGGTCAATGCCCATCCTACAGCAAAGCTTGCCCTCCAGATTTTAGGTGTAAAGAGCGCAAAAGAGCTGGCGATGGCGATGGCTGCAGCCGGCCTCGCGCAGAACCTTGCCGCGATTAGGGCGCTCTCTGCCGAGGGCATTCAAGCCGGTCATATGAGGTTGCATAGTCGAAAATTCAGCAAGTAGTATGAGGCTATACGTAATTAAGCATAAGCTTAATTAAGTGGCTACTTTATTACAGCTGTATGGATATGTTTTATGCGCTTGCTGAGCCTAGGAGGAGGAGCATCATACAGATGCTTGCCAGTAGGGGCGAGCTATCTGCCACAGACATATGCAAGAATTTTGATGTGAGCCCTCCAGCTATCTCACAGCACCTGAAAGTCCTCCGGGAAGCTAAGCTGGTGCAAGTGAAAAAGCAGGCGCAGCAGCGCATCTACCAAATGAATCCAGATGCCATGCTTGAACTGGAAGGATGGGCCAAGCAGATGACTGAGCTCTGGAACCAGCGTTTTGATGCACTGGACAAAGTGTTGATGGAAGAAAAAAGAAAAACGAACAAAGGTGTGCAAAATGACAAAAAATAGTTCTACGGACAAACAGGGAGACCGCGAGATCACGACTACGCGCATTTTTGACGCGCCCCGCGAACTCGTGTTCAAGATGTGGACAGACCCGAAGTATATTGTGCAGTGGTGGGGGCCGAATGGTTTTACAATCACCATTTATGAGATGGATGTCAGACCTGGCGGCGTCTGGCAGTTCGTCATGCACGGTCCAGATGGCACTGACTATAAGAACAAGTTCATTTATGACGAAATCGTGATGCCAGAGCGAATTGCATATTCTCATGTTTCGGGTCCGCAATTCCGCGCGATCGTAACCTTTGATGACCAAGACAGCAAGACCAAGGTCACCGTGTGGATGACCTTCGAGTCGGCCGAAGAGCGCGACAATGTAGTGAAAAAGTATGGAGCTATTGAGGGACTGAACCAGACTTTGGGCCGGCTTGAACAGCAACTCGCAAAGATGCTCAAAGTAGGATGATGATCTGCTGGGCGCGAATTCACCATTACGCGTGTTTTCGACGCCCCATGTGACACTGTGTGGAAAACATGGACAGAATCTGATCGCCTGATTCAATGGTGGGGACCAAAAGGGTTCATGATGCTTTCCTGCAAGCTCGATCTGCGTCCAGGCGGAACCTTTCACTACAACCTGCGATCCCCCGATGAAAGCGACATGTTGGGCAAGTTTATGTATCGCGAAATTGTCAGGCCGGAACGTCTCGTATTTGTAGTTTCTTTCTCGGATAAAGATGGCAACACTGTTCATGCTCCATTCAGCGAGAACTGGCCTCTAGAAATCCTAAGCATTGTGACGTTTGCAGAGTATGGAGGTAGGACAAAGATCACAGGGAGATGGACTCCACTAAACGCTACAGAGGATGAGCGCAGGACGTTCGAGGCAGGCCAAGAATCTATGAAACGGGGCTTTACCGGAACCTTCGAACAGCTTGCCGAATACATGAAGAGATATTGAGGCTGGTTGCAGAGATGATACAAGAAATTCCGGTAGCCTTATTCTTCTCCCAACTATCCACATAGATATATATCCTGTAAAACGCCTTGCTGATAGTTATCGATGCCTACTGTCAAATTTGCAGTCCCAAAGGGTAGCGTTGAGG
>JBFLWZ010000003.1:0-35185 GCA_040757615.1 Thermoproteota archaeon
GTTGTTTAGAGTATGATGCCGAGCTCCCCAAGAACGAATTATTATTGTGTCATTCGCTCCTTAATGAATAAAACTCTAAACTAATGGAAATCCACGGAAGTTCCTATGGTGGGTATATTATGCTTGTTTTGTGCTCTTTCTTTGACTTCAATTGAAAAGGGAAACGTCTGGCCACATTCTCCACACACACGCGCATAAATCCTATATCTATCACATTCTTTTTTTGTGTCTGCCTCAAGACTTGGAGCGGTTTTGCCCTCCAGCATGATATTAATTCTTAGTTGAGCGGGTGTTACTCGGTCCCATGGCGTGTCAAATATGAGCTGTTTGTATCCAAGTACACCTTTTCAGAATCACTTTGAATGAATTGAATTTTTTCGATTTCTTGTCTTGGTGCCAATGATGGCACAATTGCAATAAACTCGACATTGCTGTAACCAAAAACAATCTTTATGCCAGCTAAATGGCGCAGTTCGTCGATTTGGCTCATTCTTTTCTTGCAATCCTGAAGAAGATTCCCATGCGTGATATCACTAACTAACTACTCCCTTTTTTCTAACAGCGAATATATCCCGCTGTCCAGCCAACCAAGCAATCATAGAACACATGGTTGTTGGTTGAATCGCATCAGTCGCCCCCTCCAATTTATCACAACAGGTTCAGCGTTTCAGATGAAATCGATTATGGCTCTGCGATTGTTCTCGAAACTCAGTATCAAATATGCAACAACAAGGATTCGAGAAAAATATTCTTTAGTTTTCGTGTGTCTATCCGACGCCATGTGTGCTCAAATGAAGACTTTGGTGATAAATGGTTCGAAGAATCATTGCTAAGCTACTCCTGACGCTGTCTCCTCTGCAAATATGTTGCTAACTACAATAGTTTCTCTGCATCTCTGTAGCTATATATCTGCATAATATATGCTACAAAACCAAAAATTGATCCCCCTTTCTTCTATACGCTCATTGCTACTTAATGCATAATTAGTATTCTTGTAATAATTTTTGAATTATGGAAAAAGGACAAGAGATCCTAAATCGTGTGAAAGATGGCGATGCTAGTGCTATTCTCTACAAGCTTCAGAGTATAACAGAACAACAAGTCGAGGAAATAGACTACCAGCAGCAAATAGACCGGTGGAATAGGTATCAAGAGATTCTGGACAAAATAGAAAAAATGTGTGGTAGAGATACCGGTGTTAGGCTCATCAGAAATGTCAAGCATAATTTCAAACGCTTCACTGATGATTCCTCTGTGGCAGTCGGTGTCATAGGAGTTATCGGCTTGCTGCTACTATTGGCTGCATCTTGGTTCGATGCTATTTATTGGATTGGCAGTCTTGCGACTATTGGTTTAGTAGCATGGCAGGTACTAATCAGGCTGCACCACCCATCCATGATTCACTTTAAGTGTTCTCCGGTGCTGCATATCAATGAATTTGCATACATGCGCCAGGCGATAAAGGCAATACCGACGGTAGAGAACGA
The DNA here is from genome assembly GCA_040757615.1 of Thermoproteota archaeon. Lineage (GTDB taxonomy): Archaea > Thermoproteota > Nitrososphaeria > Nitrososphaerales > Nitrososphaeraceae > Nitrososphaera. The sequence continues at coordinate 1,488 of JBFLWZ010000003.1, forward strand.
CCCTGTCGTAAGGCTGCCCGTGATCGAAATGTCAGTGTCGAGGGCATGGTTGTTGCAAAACGGGATGTTGAAATTTATGCAAAGCCTCAGCGATATGAAATTGGATATCAAATAAAAAAAGAAAGACAACAATTGCGGGCCAAGACTTTTATAAAATATTTAATGCACAGTGCCGCATGCCCGAACTACACGAGAAAATTTCGACTGTTGACGCAGAGAGGGTTGACCGAAGATTACTGCTCTTCTCGGCTTGCTTGCTAGTAGCAGGAGCGTTCTTTTATAATGCAATAACACCGCTATTTCATCCGGGACCTCACCTAAGTGATGGCGATAGCGTCGTTTTCAAGGCTTATGCCGATTCAACTAATTGGACTTTAGTACATGCTCTTCAATTTTTTGGAGACGGGCTAATTGCTTTTGGATTGATTACCTTATACTCTGCACTAAATATCAAATCGGGATTAATAGGACAAGTAAGTCGCTTTGCACTTTATTCTTCAATAGCATCGCTAACATTTTTCGCTGTCGTGTTTGCGGTGGACGGTATTGCACTTAGATACGCAATCGATGCTTGGCTTAACGCACCACCTTCTGATCAATCCGCGTACTTTGCTGTTGCGCAGGGAATTAGAGGCCTTGAGTGGGCTGCCAGAGGATTTTCAGACTACTTTACAGGCCTTACACTAGCGCTTTTTGCTACAGTAATAGTGTTGACGGCAAGAATTTCTAGGCCAATTGGCTACCTTATGGCGCTGCTCGGCTTGACGTACATAGCTCGTGGCTATACGTATGGAATGTCATATGTCGTAAACAACGAGGCAATAACTATCTATGTCCTTATACCCGGCGTCCTCGCTTGGACTGTGTGGCTCTTTGTGATAGCCTACAGAATGAGGCGTCAGGCTATCCGAGGCTCAGCACCTCCTGCTAGGATTTAGTTTGAACAGAGCTTTATGCAAAAATTCCTGCCGTGGATCGTACTTGGATGGGGACTCTCCCGCGATCGGAGCAGAACTAGCTTAAAAGTTCTGGTAACTTAAAGGGAGATCGCTATCAATTCCCATCATGAAATCATCCCCATCTCCCGTCGAATCACCAGCGTCGTTGTAGTAGTTCTTGTGCCCCTTGAGAGTCATCGCATATCACGCTTCTTCTTATTGCGGCCTTCAACAACAATCCTATGACATCCTTCGCACCAAATGACAATATTCATCCAGTCATTATTGTCCGACTCGCCATCCCTATGATGTGCAGTTATAGAGTAACTTCGGGAATTTGCTTACTCTACATCTTTCACATTTGGCTCTGAGGTATCACAAAATAGCAGTTTGGCTGAAGTCCTTCCGCTTTGCCATTATTACAATGACCCGGGTGTATTATATCCACATAACCTATCATTATGAGCAGCCGGCTTCTGCGTAAAAATGCAGTGAAATAGCCAGCCAAAGGCTCAAAATCATCATATGACGTTTGGACAAATGCTCAAATGTTTCTACCCGTATTGACAAGTTGTAGTGGGCTGGCGCTCTTCTGTCCTGATAATCGTCATCCTTGCCTTTGCCGTGATGTTCACCGCGCTATACAGCAGCTCGTCTCAATCAACTCCAAGACACCCGCCGAATGTAATCCCTACAGAGCCGAAAATATCGCAGCTTCAGGTTATAGAGACCGTCGAACAACATTTGAAAAGCGAGGTTCCCAATCTAGAGCAAGCAAGACTGTATTTCTTCCTGTATAATTTCACAGACGAGCGTTATTCTAGCGATCCGGAATATGCAAACTATATCGGCAGAGTAGCTCTACAAGGATGGTCGTTCTCACATGTAAAGGAGAACCCTGAACTACTGAACCTGCCGCTATTCTTCGTCCATGCCAACGGCACCCAGTATCAGATAAACAGCACAGACGGCACCTATCAAGTGCGATGCTTAGAAGCTCCTGACCCTAGTAACTGTGCATTTCCAAAGTATGCAGAATATGCCCTCAAAGACAGGCTAGTGTATAGGACAGAATCAATATGGCATCCGCCTGCCATTATTTCCTCTTCATATTCGACCACTGAAGGTTATCATGTAGTTGATGCAGAGACTGGCGAGCTTGTATGGAGCACCATAGATTCGCAGCGAAACAGGCTGCCGTCGCCCGAAGTCGATATTTACAGCAATGTCAGCAATGCAAAGACAATAAGAGAACATATGGAAGCAATACTCAATCCACCAGAAACGGTTGAAGTGCAAATAGTAAGTGGCGCTTCAAATGCGGAGCAGATGAGGAATTTTGTTCCTTCGGGAGCTCGTGGAGTGATAGAAATCAACAACAAAGCACGATGGACAAACTATGATGCAGTAGCTGCTCATACGGTTACGTCTGATAACGATTATGCAAATGAATTAGGAGATAGATTTGACTCGGGCATTATTGAACCATCAAACAGTTATGAATTTGTATTTACTGAAGCAGGCGATTTTCCATATCATTGCAGTTTCCATCCATGGATGAGGGGTATGGTCGAGATAGTTCCGAATTTTACATGAGTAGCCAAACGACTTGAAAGTAAGTGGAAAAGTCTAAGAATGACATCGACAAATGTCCTAATGGCAATTGCTGAGCCACAGGCACCTGATGTTGTTTTCAGAGATCATGGGTCTAGTAGTTTTCCTGACGCTACCTGCTAGCGCTCACGCCCTCACAATCCCTATTCCTGCAACGACGACTATCCATGTCGAGGATCCAGAGCTTTGCAGAACCTATCCTGTTATGACAAAAGAGCTGGCAGTAAAGAAAACCAGTGGAAGGCCGCTGACCTACGATGCATATGCTGGTAGGCAGTATATCATTGAAGCCACACTCTCTGCTGATTGCTACTATACGACAGCCAAGGATGGCAACTATCCATTCCTTACAATCATTGAAGTTAGAGATTCTGATGGGATTACGCAGCATCTTGCATTGCATCAAGGAACGATTGAGCCTTGGACAGGCAAGTCCATTGGATTTTCATGGATTCCAGATAAACCCGGCGAATATGAAATTAGATCATTTTCAATGCCTGATCTAAATGGCAGAATTGTGTTAGCAAAGATAGTCACTACTACAGTCAAAGTTATTGAAGGATAAGACAACTTGGTCCGATTTACCATAGCCAAAGCCTCAAAAGTCGCAACTGACGGTTGGGGCAAAAGTTGAATAGAATGACGCAAGTAACAACTACTACTACCATTGACTGGATACGGTATTTTGCTGCCTGTGATTGCTGGTCTTGCTGCAGGAATTGGAATAGTTATCATATTTGGCATCATTTTTGTTCCTGAGGCAGCGACAACCGACAACTCTGTTGCAATTGAAAGAACGTGGGTGAGCTACGAGCCGACCAAGTGTAGCACACCACCGTGGATAAGTCACTGGACCAGGTCAAATCCAAACAATGCTTTTCAACTGCTTGCAGAAGAAGAACAATACAAGATAATCAAGGACTATTACAGAGAGCAGGTAGGCATTACGGTATTTGACGTGTTGTACAGGTGGAGCCAATCTCCAAGCTGCCTGGCCTGTGGCTGCTCTGTCGGATATATCATTGATTTTCAGGTAAATGATGGGGATGCGACCAAGTTAAGGGAAGATATTTTGAAGACAACTGTGCCGATTGAACAAGATACGATATAATCAAGGGCTCAAAAGATATAATTCTGAAAGGTGTATATCTGAATAGTAGCTAGCTACATTGTTGAGGGCGCTCCTTTTTTCAGCTGCAATCCTATTGATATTACTATTATCATTTCAAGGTGTTCGATTTCAACCTGCCAGCGGTTCTAACCTACAAGAGATGCGTGACCAGTATCTTCAATCAGCGTGCAAGGAACTCGGCATTGAATCAGAGGAATGCGCAGTCGAATCCATACGACAGGCTTCCCCGAGCAATCTTGTGATCGAACCGCCTTGTTATGAAGGCAAACTGCCCTTTGTGCTATCATTCAATGCGACAAAGATTAGCAATGAATCTGCAGCTCTTCGATTCGGCTTGTATGAAAACGAAACAGGGGAGACAATACCCGCTGTAACCTACATTGTTAGCATGGCAGAAGTTGGAAGCAATAAAACCCTTCTTGCCGATGCTTTTCACGCGCCAAATGGGACACTTTTCTTGACTGTCGTTCGTGACAGAGAAAGCAAAGAAACAGCCTTTGAAGGAGCTGAACGTGAAAGATTCCTAGACGCATTGGTTGCCAATACTACTGAACCAATCATCGTTCACAGTCCAGAGATAAGCTTGGGCAGGACATCATCATATGATATTCAAGTTTCTGTTCTCGGTGCATACAATGTCCGATGTTTGTTTCCGCCGGACCTGATCCCTGAAGCGAGCTTCGTTTGGAACCCACAGAACGGCAACTTGAGAGAGGTAGTGGTAGTTCCTGAGTTTAGTGCGATTTTGCTGTCTATGCTGTTAGCGTCCATTATCGGCGCGGCTACAGCTTATAACAGGATTAGATGGTAGCCAAAGGCCCAAAAGCAGCATTTCATAGATGCTAGATACATAACACTCATCAAGAAGCGCGAATCTTCCTTCTCTCGTAGCATGCTCATGGACAGGATCCCAAGAGGACGGACGATGGTGAGGCTGGCTGTGGGCATCATAGTGTTAGCGGCCATCACGGCCGCAGCTTCTTCCATGACACCCGCTCATGCCGCGTCGCCTTCCTATCAGCCGCCGATAATAATCACAAAAATCGACCCTTGGAGTCCTTTGAGGGGCCTGGACGGGGAAAAGTGGTGTTTCAAAGATGAAAGCGGCAGTCAAATAAGCGGAGTTGCATTTGCATGGATTGAGCTTTACAACACCACAAATGAGACGCTTGCAACGGCAGGAGATTTCAAATTTGAAGTAAGGGCTGCTGTCAATAGTAGCGGGATTGGCGGCAGCGGTTTGAGCATGGGGGGATATCCTTACAGCATAACCCTTGATCCAAAGCAGAGCTGCCTTGTTCCGACTGCAGATACTTTTACCACAAGAATTGGAGTGGGCGGAAGCGGAGGAAATGGCCCGCCGCCAGGAGCAGACAAGGACGGTGCCATCGTCTCCATCGATTATACGATAAAGAATGGGTCAAGCTACAGAGGGAGAACATATAGCGTTTCTACCCCTGCATTATCCGATCCTTATGGAGATCTGGCGTACTGGCAGCTTGACACCGGCAGCGACAAGTGGGTTTTCCAAGATGACATGGCAGGCAAAAGAAACCTTGACAGGGTTACGATTACGAGCATGACTGCTGGCATAAATCATGCTCCCATCATCGTGAACCTAACGTTGCCTGAAGAGATCAGGGCGCCGGCCGTCGCGCAGTTTGACTTGACCTTTATCAATTCTACCACCATGCAGCCGATCAATGATGGCACAACGGTGGTTTATGAGATTGAATACAGAGGTCCTCCTGCGCTTTATGGCATTCATAGAAACGTAGGTTATACGAGCGCTGGAAGTGATGTCAAGTTTGCAGTCATGAATCAAACGGGCTCGCTCGATGTTGCCATCAAAATAACCGCCTTAAATTTTGCTCACCCACTCTGGTGATGATGGCGACTCCAACGCCAGATGTGGAGTCGCCCGGGGGATGAGCCAGTCTCAGGAACGCGTTACAATACTGTCAAAACCGGTTTAATTCAATTTTTGAAACCCATGTCAACCTGAGGCTTGATATTTTAGTTTATAAACCTATATTAGTTGATAAACTCCATTAAGTTTATAAACTAAAAAATTAAGATCATGGTTGAAATACGATGGGAAATGTGTGGGAAGACCTCGGGTTTACCGGCAATCCTTATGATCCACGAGCACTATCCATAAGCGACGAAGACAGAAAACTACTAATCGACAGAACTGACGAACTACGGATGTTAACTACTCTGGCCAATTCTGGCAACAGAGGTATCATAATAGTAGAAGGGGGCATTGGAGTTGGAAAAACTAGCTTGGTTAATGCCATGCAGTATGATTTGTTACATCAGAAAAAGAACAAAATTCTCCCAGCATTTCAAAAGATTGAACTCACGAATGACAACATAGAACCAAAGAATTTCATCCTATCTACCTTTTCCAATATGATATTCAGTCTTGAGAAATTAACGAATAAAGATCTGGCAAAACAATCAGGTATATTGAAGGAAGGCAAGTTGCTCGTTGCTCAAACTATCCAATCTGGCTTTGCGGGAAGTCTCCAAGCCTTTGGTTTTGGTGGCGGAATGTCACGTAGCCCCGCTGCCACTCAACCAGCCGCAGTAACATTGCCTGCCATACTGAATACGATGGACAAATGGGTAGAATATGTATCAAAGAATACCGAATATGATGGGCCGATAGTTATCCCTGTGAATAATATGGATGTCTTGGATGACAAGGAAATCGTATCATTTCTCAACTCAATGCGAGACACCATTATTGATAGGCCGCATATCGTTTGGATACTGATAGGCAGAAAAGGTCTGTTCTCTCTGCTTGAGAGTGAAGCTAGGAGGGTTAGTGAAATAATAACAGGTCAACCTGTAGTACTCCAACCACTAACATTGCAAGACGTATACAATGCGATAAGGGTGCGCATTGAATTGCTAAGCCGGGACAAAAAAAGTAGAGATGGCATAGTCTCTGACGAGATAGTAAAGATTCTCTATGATACTTCACAGGGAGAGATACGATATGTTTTCAAACGTATAACTGATATCATACTCAAGTTCAGAGGACAATTTCCTTCAGTTTCAAAAATTCCATTAGATGTTGCAAAATCAATGATCATTGATTTTGCAAAGTCCCGAATAGATGCACTGAATTTATCTCCAAAAGAAATAGCTGTGCTCAAAAACATTGTCAAAAAGGGATCAATGCGAACAAGGGAGTATCAGAGTGTAGGACTACAAACTCCTCAAGCATTGAATAAGTATCTTACAGGCTTTTACAAACAGAATTTGGTGGTAAAGGAATATGGAGAGGGGAGAGCTGTCTACTATAGACCAACAGCAGATACGGTCTTTGCTCTCCAAGACATCACTAAATAAATGCAAAATATGTGACAGAGAGCATTTTTACGAAGGAGTAACACTTTGATTTCTGATTCTGTTGCATAGCAAGCGGCAGCCAGACCGGGGGCAATCACGCTATGCAACGCGCCTGTGCCTGCCGCATGTCCAGATTGTGTAATTTACGACACGGTGATTTCCATCTCTGTCATCTGCGGCAGCGCCTCCGGCGCCGCCCCTATCCTGTTCCACACAAACATGCTGGGCGAATACGTGCCTGCAGCTTCTGGAGTCCAGACTGTAGAGACTGTGCTAGACTGGCCTCCTCCAATCGTGCCCTGCTTCCAGCTGATGTACACCACGTTCCCTTCCCCGTCTGTTATCTGGACAATGAACGCGTATTCCTGCTCTGTCTCTTGGTGGTTGGATATGGTGGCAGAGATGCTCACCTGCTGCCCAGCTCCGGCCTGAGTGATGCTGGCTCCTCTTGCATCGAGGAACGACTGTCCGGTCGCGCTCATCCTGTCTAGCGGGTTGTCTTCAAAGTGGCTGTCGGGGAACGTGGTGACAGAGCCGCCACTCTGCTGGTTGTTGTTATTGACAATCACCACGCGGTTGCCGCCCCCGCCGCCTCCCCCTCCACCGTTGCCATTATCCTGCTCGGCCACGGGGTTGACCGTTATCGACACTGTCGCGGCCGTGCTGCTGGCTGTGCCATCATTAACAATGAAAGTAAAGCTGTCAATACCAGTAAAGTTGGCATCTGGCGTGTACGTCAATCCGGCGGAAGTGGTGGTGTTACCGCCTGCCAGTGCAAGCGTGTCGTTCTCCGGCTGCGCCATTATAAAGAACGTCAACTGGGCGTTTTCAAACGGGTTGCCTGCTGCTACCTCGGGGTCTGTTTCGGTGATTGTGATTGGCGCACCGGTATCCTCGTCGGTGGTCGCAGACTGGCCGTCTGACACAGGCTCGCAGACGTCTTCGGCTGAAAAGCCGGTTATCATTCCGCTGATTATTCCGCCGCAGTCGTTTTCGATGGTGCCGGTCAAGGTGTTGTTGAGGATACCTGCTATGATGATGGTGTTTGTGCGCTGCATCTGCGGGTACGCGGTGTTGAACCATGCCAGAAAGTTCTGCCGGTATTCAATGGCTATCTCTTTTCGCTTTGCTGCATCTATCGGTACACCATGGCTGACCAGAGTTTCCAGCATGACCATCAATTGATCAGATATTCCATGAATAATGTTTGTCATGTACCTGATTCTTGTAGCCGGCACTTTGCCGGATTTCAGGTACGTTATCCATTTTTGAATCGATGGAAGCTGGCTAAACGTTTCACTCTGCAGCTTGGCATATTCGCTTGCCAATTGCTGCTGCAGCGATAAGACGATGTTGCCGTTTACGTCGCGTTTTATGCGAGACCTGGTGTGTTTGGTCTTGAAGGGTTTCCACTTAGCGCGTGGCATTGCCTTGCGCAACGTGTCAGCTGCATCATGCATAAAAGGGCCGAGCTCTTTTCACCATCGATACCTAATGCAGGCATAGTATCATCTTTATAACATTAAGTTTATAGAACCAAACAGTTATTCATTAGGCATGGACACGTTCTCTGCATTGGCTGACCCGAGGAGAAGGGCCATGCTGGACTTGCTTGTCAAGCGTGAGCGCTCCGCAGGTGAGTTGGTCAGAGCATTTCCAGACATTAGCCAGCCTGCTGTATCAAAGCACCTTAGAATTCTCAAAGATGCGGGTCTTGTCGATATGCGTGTCCAGGCCCAGCAAAGAATCTACACTCTCCAGCCAAAGGGTCTGGCCGAACTTGATGCATGGATAGCAAAGTACAAGGTCTTTTGGTCTGACAGGCTTGATGCGCTTGAGCAACACCTGGACAAAAACAAAGGAGCAAGAAAGAAATGAATGCTAACAGCCAAAGAGGAGAAGTGATAATCGAGGGCGACTATGCAACTCTGAAATATGAGCGGCGGCTTGCACATCCACGCGAAGTAGTCTGGAATGCAATCACGGATCCAAAAGAGCTGGCAATGTGGTTCAATAACAAGGCAGTCATCGATGGCCGCAACGGCGGGACAATCGATTTTGTAACCGGGCCTGCAGGCTTTCATACTACAGGTCGCATCCTGGTTTGGGACCCTCCTCGCGTGTTTGAACACGAATGGCATACTGATCCGCACCCACAACTGCCAAACGGCGAAGCCGAAGCTGTAATCCGCTGGGAACTTGTGCGCGATGGCGATTCTAGCACAATCCTCACACTGACTTTCAGCCGCCTGACCAAGTCGACCGCTCTTCGTTTCGCTTCGGGAATGCATACATTTCTTGAACGTCTCGCAGCCCAGCTGGACCACAGGGCGCTTCCGGACTGGCAGAAAACGCACGACGCAGCCAAGGAATTCTATCCCTCTTAGTGCAAGTTCTGATTGTACTTTAGGCACTCAAATGTACCGATTGAAGTGGATTCAATATCTTTCGAGATGTATGAATACATGTTCACATAACGGTAGAGTTATATAATCTGTTGGTTATTATTACAGGCATGGACACATTAGAAATGAATCCAAAATCAAGCGATGCGAATAACAAAAATGAGTCAGCAAAAAGCGCGAAAGAAATCGTAATGGAGTACTTGCAGGCATTGATAGAACGCCGGGACTTTAAAACTGCCAGAAGCTACTTGAAGGACAGCGTATCGTACGTGTCGCCTCTTAATTCATTTGATAGCGTTGAACCATACCTCAAGTATAATGAAAGCTTGCGCCTGCCGAAACCAGATATCAAAAAGGTTTTCACCGATGGCGATGATGTCTGCCTTCTCTATGAAATGACTCTTACCAAGCCGCCTGTAACGTTCCCTGTATCTTTCTGGGCCCACGTAGATGATGGGAAAATAAGTTCGATAAAGCTTGTTTTCGATCCGCGACCTTTCGTTCAGCCGGGAAGATAGGCGAGATGGTGCGAAGAAGGCTTGCTTGCTATGACTGAAGACCTCATTAGACAGCGCGTAGAGGACTGCGTGAAGGCGCTTCGCGCGAAGGACATCGACGGCGTCATGTCCCTCTTTGCACCCAACGTCATTTCATTCGATATCGTTCCGCCCCTGCGATACGCCGGGGCCGACAATAAACGTCGAGCCTGGCAAGAAGCCTTTGCTGCATATACCGGCCCCTTCACCTACGAGGTACGCGACTTGAACGTCATGACGCACGGCGAGTTGGCCTTCGTTCATAGCCTCAACCACGTGAACGGCACCCTGGCTAGCGGTCACATCACCGACCTGTGGTTGCGTTGGACAGCGTGCTTCCGGCGAATCAACGGCGTCTGGCTGGTTGTGCACGACCACGTGTCGGTCCCAGCAGACCTCGAGCATGGCCAGGCTGTTCTGAATCTCACACCCTGAGCTCTTGAGCCTGCCTGAAAGACAAGGTTATAACATATTCTGTTAGAGATACTGTTAACTAACTTATTCTACTTCTGACAAGATAGAAGGCGCAGCAGCAGTAGTAATAATCCTCTTTAAAACGTCCAACCGAGAAAATTGTCAAGCAATTCTTTCTTCATTATTATGTGTCTGACCTTGTAAATACCATACCTGCACGGGACTGGACTGAGGCAAAGATATCTTGAGTACTATTACACAAAAATATGCCAACGTTGAGCAAAAGACTAGAGCTTTTCTGGAGAACCTTCAAAAACAAGGAGGCCCGCCAATCTATACGCTGTCGCCAAAGGAGGCTCGATCAGTCTTATCCAGCCTTCAGGCATCAGTCCCGGTTGAAAAGCTTCCAGCAGCCATAGAAAACCGCACCATCCCTGGAGGTCAGAAGGGTGACATTTCAATCACTATTGTCCGACCTCAAGGCAGCAACGATACTCTACTACCTGTCGTAATATACCTTCACGGCGGCGGATGGGTACTCGGAGGCTTTGACACTCATGAAAGGCTGGTTAGAGAGCTTGCTAACAAGGCTAATGCAGCCATAGTTTTTGTCAACTACACTCCCGCACCTGAGGCTCAGTATCCAGTCCAAATAGAACAGGCCTATGCCGCCACAAAATGGGTTGCGGAAAATGGCAAGTCTATCAACGTTGACCCGTCTCGTCTAGCTATCGCGGGTGACAGTGTCGGTGCCAACATGGCTACAGTAATAGCGCGGCTGGCCAAAGAGCGTGGAGGGCCAAAAATTGCTTTTCAAGCGCTTTTTTATCCACCCACTGATCTAACCAACAGTGACACTAAATCGTACATCGAGAACCAAGAAGGCTACTGGCTGGCGCGCAAGTCCATGCCGTACTTTGTAGATAACTATGCGCCAGATAACGCCAGTAGAAAAGAGCCATCCGCTTCGCCGCTGCTGGCTTCGACCGATCAGCTCAGGGGATTGCCACCCGCACTAGTCATTACAGAAGAGTTTGACGTGCTGCGCGACGAGGGAGAGGCGTATGCTCACAAGCTAATGCAAGCAGGCGTGCCTGTCACAGCCACCAGATATCTCGGGACTATACACGACTTTGTAATGCTGAATCCGATCTCCGATACTCCGGACGTGCGTGGGGCTATAGATCAAGCCTCTGAAATGTTGAAAAAGTCACTGTCAGCCCAATAATAGTAATGTGATAGCTTTGCGAGTCAAGTAAGTCTCTGAATGCTTCATCAACTTTCATATCGAGCATTCTAACTAACTCTTAGCCTTCGGTGCATATTTTCATCGATAACAACATCGTTGACGTGACGTGATTTGATAAATGTGAAAAATCTGTTGCCGTCCTTTAGAACGACTGCAGTTCAGCAAACAAAAAAATACAGTAGAAACATTGCAGACCTAGGGAGTCTGCAAGAGAACTGTTAAAAACAAAGTCAACGTCATGTGGAACACAATGTCTGATAAGAATGAAAATCCGGACGTCATTGTCATCGGCGGAGGGCTTGCGGGTCTCACTGTAACTACATTGCTCGCTCGCGCCGGAAAATCTGTATCTTTGTTTGAACAATCCTCTAGCGAGATAGGAGGCCGTGCAAGAACTTTAGTCCATGACGGATTCTATTTTAATCAGGGGCCACATGCATTGTTCCCCGCTGATGTAGGGGCTAAAATATTGCAAGAGTTAGGGGTCTCTTATACTGGCGGAATACCTCCAGCTACAGGCTTTGAGATAAGAGGAGATTCCAAGAAACATCGGCTGTTAGTGAATGGCGGCTCCTCTAACTCTCTTATGACCCAAGCAAGCGAATCGGGCCCGGAGAAGGTCTTTGCTCAGCTCTCTGATTTACTGAACAAATCTGATTTTGCAGAATTGGACAATGTCAGTGTGCAGGAATGGATTGGTAGAAACTTTCATGATGCAGATTCAATTGCATTGATGAAGGCACTAATCAGCCTGACAACATACGCGAACGACCCCGACATCCAGAGCGCCGGTTCCGCGTTGCATCAGTTCCACGTATACAATCAAGGTGGGGTCATGTATCTAGATAGAGGCTGGCAGACTCTGGTGGACGGACTCGTCTCAGCTGCCAAGAATGCCAAAGCGAGAATTGTCATGGGAAAGAAGGCAGCCAAAGTGCAAAGAAACGGTTCGGGTTGGCAGGTTACTTTATCTGACCAAAGTCAAGTATCCGCGAAGATACTTGTAATAGCATCAGGCCCCAATGAGGCAGAAGCGCTATTTCATGATGGCGAGAAGCCTGAAGCGCTGTCAAAGGCGGTCAAAGAGGTCAAGCCTGTGCGCATGGTATGCCTGGACGTAGCACTTAGCAGCCTTCCACAAAAGGATATGCTGTTTGCCCTTGGGATTGATTCTCCGCTATACTTTTCGGTCCATTCAGCATATGCAGAGCTTGCTCCCCCGAACGGCGCGCTGATCCATGTAGCGAAATACCTGGGCACTTCAATCAACCCAAATCCAAGAGAAGATGGAAAAGAATTGGAAGAACTGCTTGATTTGTTGCAGCCCGGCTGGAGACAGGTGCTTGTTAAGAAAAGACCGTTGCCAAACATGGTGGTTTCCAATACCTTGGTTACTGCTGCGAACCGCGGCTTATCGGGACGAGCCGGTCCAAAAATCGAAGAAAAGCTATACGTAGTTGGAGACTGGGTAGGACGGGAGGGATTACTTTCCAACGGTTCTTTTGCAAGTGCAAAACGTGCTGCTCAGGAAATACAGAATGAACTTGCTGGAGATCTCAGAGATTCTGGGCAAAAACCTTCGATTACCGACACCCTTCCTTCGTAAAGGCCAGCCACATGCTGAAATAGTAAGTAGTAGTTAAGGACACAGGAGGCAGCACCGGCAAACAAGGGGATTTTCCGCAATACCTCTAAACTTTAATTTCAATTTCTTCCCTTTTATTATGATAATAATTATAACTTTTAGGCAGAGGAATAGAGGGGATTGCCATCTGAGTCATCGCCTAATTTTATAGAAAAGTGGCGAGAAGACCGCCACCGGACTTGTCCAGTAGTAGTTCACACCATAAACACGACAGTCTCGGCTATACCTCGCCCATGGTAATAATGTCTCTGCCAAACTCTTCGGGCCGTTCCATGAACATCAAAAGCGGTCGGCCACAACAACTGCGGCGGTGCATTAATAACTGTATGATGTCACTTTTTCTTCAAACTAGCATTCTATATGCAACCTGACTTGTCTGTAGGTTCTTCTCCATAATACTGCATTGTACGACGTACATTCCCTTAACATAAGAATCATCAGTTAATGCCCTATGAGATGGTATTGGCTTGCAATCCTGGTACTCGCTGTCATTGTACCAATTCAGCAGCCGCCGGCCTTTTCACAAAGCGAACCCGGCGTAGTAGTGGTTCTATTCTATCCTCCATATGACTGCAAGACCGACTTTGACCAAGAGTTCTGGGCAAACTATGATTCGGCGATGAAATTGGAATGGAACATCTCCTCTCAGACCATCTGCCTTGAAAAATTAAGCGAGCAGGAAAAAGCCGACCTGCTGGCTGCACTGCACGGCATCGGGCTGAACGTGATAGTGATGCAGGACGAAAATATCATTGTGAGGGGTCTCAACTACAAGGCCGAAGGAGTGGCTCACCCCTCTCTGAATTACGGGGAAGTCGAGCTCAATTACGAGAAATCTACCAAGGCCCTGTCGCACGAAACTCTGCACCTTGTGTTGGAAGATATGGGCCGCCTGAGGAGTTGCTACGTCGACAAGGTGCACGAGAATGCATACAGCTATGCCAGGTACTATGACAACGTCATGATAATGGCTCACTTTGACTGCTAGCATGAGAAATTGTCTCAAATCATCAGGAACTTGAGCATATTCAAAGGAACCAGTACAGAGCAGGGTCTTCTCGCATGTATGGAGACCGACATTACATCTCCACATATATCCCGGTAACGAATACCAGTCCTGGTTCATGACCGATATCCTGAATGCCGAGCTTCACTGCCACAACACCTTCTCAAATTACCGCAACGGCTCCTCCCGCATGCCGTTTGACTGCGGAGTGCGGTTTGAGGACCAGCTCCAGGCAGCTCTCAATAAAAAAATCGATGTCCTGTTTGTCACTAACCACAATACCTTAGATGGGTATAACCAAATGCTGGAGTACCAGAAAAGCCACGAAAAGTTTCAATCAATCAAGATATACCCGGCAGAGGAGGTCACCATAGACAACAACGGCCATGTTCTTGCGTACGGCATCCATAAAGCAATCAGGCCCGGAATGACTCTGGAAGAGACCCTTGACGAGATAGAGCGCCAAGGCGCGGTTTCTTGTGCAGCCCATCCTTTTGCAGTCACAAACGGTATCAGGGAAAAGGCTGCAATGTGCGACATGATGGAGTCGTTTAACAGCAACAACGTCGACCGTTTTTCAGATTTGGTGGCAGGCAAATTCGCAGAGGATAACAACATTCCTGCAGTTGCAGGCAGCGACTCCCACGTCCTAACCACGATTGGCAGATGCGTAAACACCATTGAATCTGAAAATAACTTGGACTCGATCATCCAAATCATGAAGAGCGGCAAAGTAAAGATCGTCAGCCACGACTATGCATCAAAATCTGAAATCTATGAGCATGCCCGCTACATCCTTGACAGCTCACGTGATTCGCTCTTAGAGTATGCACTCAAGCATCACCCAAGGGCGTACTTGCCGGCCAAGTGGGCGCTGAACTCCTACACAAAAGATCCAGACTCGCTGCTCTGGAGATCGGTAGCGGCATTTACCCTGCATCTGACAAAGAGGGTCTCTGAAAAGGTGAACATGAGGGGGCACAACCCTGAGGTTTTTGTCAAGAGGCCTTGGAAACAGCTGGTTGCCATCGGCCTACTTCCCTGATATGCATCGAGATTATAGTTCACTTGGTGTATTTTTTTGAATTTCGCATTCAGCCGCATACTTTCCAAGATTTGTCTTGCTCTAGATGGTTCTGCGATTTGCAATCCTAACCTAATCTAACGGTGCAGGAAGATTAGATTTTCCTAAACGCGATGTTGCATACTTGGAAAAATCAACATGACTTCACAATATTGTACTATATGATTTGCTAAAACGGAAACCAGTAATCCTGCATAAGAAATAAAATAAAAATATTATCTCGCAAGTTTTCTCTATATCTTCCCTTTACAAATTGCAAAAAATTGTTCCGGCTTGCCTTTATGCTATTTACCCGGCTTTGCACAAAATGCTAGAAAAAACAACAATCCTTATCCTGGTGGCAGGCATTGCAGCGGCCTCGTTGATGTTTTCTCCGTATGCCGCATATGCCGAAAGCGACAGATTTGGAGTAGAAGAGCTGTATCCTACCAAGTCTGGAGGCGACGAATGGTTCATGGACATGAACGATCCAAACGTCGACGAAGACAGGTTCACCACCAAAGACTCTATCACTCAAAACCCTGACGGCTCTTGGAAAGTGGAGGACGATCAAATCCGCATGAACGTCTTCACAAAGAGCGGGTACGATCCAGACAGCATCGACACATACGACCAAAAAGTTCTTGCCAAGCGAGGGTACATGCGGGATCCAAACGACTGGAAGAACGTGGAGATCACGGGCTACGTAAAGCTGAATGACTACGACGATTCCAGCGATTCCCTTGGCTACTTTAGCTGGTACGCAAGGAGCGGACGACACACGCACGAAGAAGAGGCGCCAAACGGAGAAAACCAGGAATGCGAAGGAACCGGAGTCAAGCCAAGGATATACTACGACGGCACCAGCGCGTCTGTGAAAGAGCTGTGGCACAATGAGGGATATGCCGTGACAAACAGAATAGACGGCTCGACTGACGACCTTGAAGGAAGGTGGATCGGCATAAAGACAGTGATCTATAATGTAAAGATGCCTGACGGCTCGACTGCTGTAAAGCAGGAGCTGTGGGTTGACGAAGACGGCGATGGGGATGGCTGGAAGAAAGTCAACGAATACCTGGACGATGGCGGATGGGAAGCAGACTCTGATAACAAGTGTGGTGGCGACAAAAATCAAGTAATTTCGTGGGGCGGGCCAGTTGTGACTTTTAGGTGGGATCATGCAGGTGATGTTGACTTTAAGTGGTTCAGCGTCAGGGAGATAGATGCCTGACCTTTCTTTTTTGCCGCTGTATGAATTGACCATCAAAAACATCTTGTAATGTGTGACATTTGCTATACTAAGAGTAGTATGTAAAATCCCCTGCCTCTATGAAACGAGGTAGACCAGTTGTAGAGGCTTGTACATACTATAACTGATATTCAGATCTAGGGTTCAAAGCATAGAACTAACGGTGCTAGGACCACAACTAAAGCCAATGGCCGAGAGTGAAGGGGTATAGTAGTAATATCCTTACTCAATGAAGAAGCTGATTGGCTCAATGTTTGCAGGAAGATATTGTCCCTGAATAAAGGCATCCGTTACGCCGGCATAGTCGATAGCATCGGAAAAGAAATTGCCAGCGTATACAGAAGTGACATAACTCGGCCGCTTTTATCGCCCGGAGAGTCCAAGACTGCAATCATACAGTCGGCTGTGAATATAGACGGGACCGGCAAGCACAACAAGAAACTGGGCGACACTGTCTATTCTTTTACCAGATTTGAAAAGGTCGAATGGGCTACGATATCCATAAGGGGCTATTTTGGCAGGAACAAAAAGATTAGAGAGAGATGATCCAAAAAATCGAGGCATGCTTTTGATGCTTTCATTTGATGCATATGCATTAGACCACAATGCGCTAATCTCTGGGCAAATCATTCCTTACCTTGATAATTTAACAACCAACCAACCAACTAACTAGTATTGAAACACGGACTAGCTAGGCCAAGCCAGAGGAGCTTGCCATAACATTATCTCCCTCTACAATCTGCTCGATTGTTTTTTGAAAACAATCAGCGCACATTGGAAGCTGATTCAGCTCAGCCATGATCCCGCCTTTTTTATTACATCCAACGCATTGATACGACAAAATCAGTACCCCCATTGCATACGTTCAACATGGGTTATAACTTTCAGTTAGTAGCTTCCTGTTACACAGTATAATCGAGCTGAGCAAGGTTCACCTCGATAAAATTAAAAGCATAAACCAATGAATTTGTTTGTTATCTAGCATAAAGAAAAGAAGTAGTAGAAATCAAGTCCCACTTGATCAGTCAGAGGGGTCGGTCGGCCCCTGACATGATGATGTTGTATTGAAGAGGATTATCTCCAGTTCCCTCACCGGAAATTGTTACAACGTCAATGGAATAGCCATATGACTTGACTATGTCAACGCCCTCCCAAAGATGGTAATTGTCGATATACCCCCCGTTTTCGTTGCTGAGCGTGAGGAGGTCGCCTTCCAAGATAACGGTTGTCGGGCTTTGATACACTACCCGGGCATCCGCCGCCATAAAGGAGCTATCTAGCTGCCGTTCAAACAGCCGTGTAAAATTCACATTTTCTGTCGTTTGTTGTTGTTGCTGCTGCGACTCTGCAGGTTGCGGCCCGTATAGCATCGCTCCTATTGTCGAAAGGACTGCAGTCGACAGAAGACCAATAATGATAAAACCATTGCTCTTTATCATGTACAAAAACAGGCAGACTTTGCTATTCACTGATGGGGAACATTGTTCTCTTCCGGCGTCACTCCTTGGTCTCTTCTATTCTTCTCTAAAATATCCGCACTCGCAGATCAGCATTTTTTTGCATTATTCTTGTATCCTCCAAGCTTTGTTTCACCAGATAATAGAATCCCGCGATTGTATTGTATTATTTTGCTGCAGCTTCCGCCTCGCTTTCCCCCCCTCCTAAAAAAGTTGTAGGATGCGGGCTGGCAATGCCGCCTAGAGAGCCAGATATTTATTTAGACGCCGGCGACTCTTTTTCTTTCTCTACTGCTAGTGTCACGGCGAACGCTCCCAACAACCTGACTTTAGCAATGCTTTCACCTTTATGTAAAGGAAGATAGTTACGCCGACAAATACAAATCCGCCCGCAGTCCCAATTGCCATTAGAACCCATGCGATATCATTTGTTATCCAGCTCACAAGGAAGCGCAGTAACTCTGGCACAACATCTGCAAAGTGCGCAAAGTTGAATGGAAAAGATATGAGTAGAGTAATTGAACCTGCAATCCAGAATATGGAAACTAAAACTTCTGGAATACGCGCGGGATTTCTTCTGCCAGTCGCTGATCTAATGATGGGTCCGACCATAGCAAGAAAGATTGAACCATATAACCACAGCGCCTCAAAGCCGCCAAAGCCAGGTGTAAAAAATCCAGTTGACCAAGCTTGGTGCGCATAGAAAAAAAGCGCAGCCAGCACCAATCCTATGATGCTGGCTCCTTCGCCTCCTCGTGCCGACTTGGGAATGTAGTCTCTTCTCGCCTCTTTTTCGACCCAGCCATACTTTTGATGCTGTGTCATGTTTTGGCACCTACTCCTTTCTGTATGATATTCCTGTTGGTACAGTATTATTATCGTCTGCAGCCTTTACTACGATCAAATTTGCCGCCCTGCTAAGTAACCGCTGGCGTTTGTCGTTAGTGAATATCCATCCAAGGAGGACGTCTAGCGGTAGAATGAATGCCTTGCCAAAGCTGGATATGGCTATGCTCTTTATGTCTGCCGGCTTTCCTTCAAGGTTTGTTGTCTTGATGCGTAATAGCATCTTGCCTATTGACTGGCCGTTGTACTTGGACTCCATGTATACCCAGTACGCAAAGAAAACTAGGCTGTTGATTGCGAAAGTGAATGGTCCGCCAACGCTATTCCACCATTGCCCATTGGCCATCATCATATCTGGGCTCATGAATCCAGAAAGCCAGATTGGCATTGCGACTATGGAAAATAGCACTCCCAGCGCAACATTTACAATGATAAAATCTACGAGCCACGCCAAGAACCTTGTTCCCCAGCTTGCCAGAACTATCTCAGGCTGTTCGTCTGGTTTACCTTTTGGTTCTAGTGTCATGGTTAGTGCTTTACAAACATGATATTATAATATGAGGAATTTACTGCAATGCAGTGCATGCATTCCTATTGCCCAAAACTTTCACACATGACTGCCAATGAGCTGATATAACCATAGTCGAGAAAGGGGGACGACTATTTTTCCTTACTCTACATATTCGTTTTTGCGCATGGTGGAATGAGGGAAGCGACCTAAATCAGGTTAGCATTAATCAGGAAATCAGTGGGATGCGCGCAGCGCTAATCCATTGTATGATGATAGTATTTTTCAACTTTGTAGAGAAAAGCCCTATTCACCGGGCAATTAGAGGCCCAGAGGCATAATAACCCGGCTTTCAGGTCTGTTCTGTACATCCGGTATGAACTGTGCAACCACACGTCAAGCTGTCATGTGGTTGCTTGCATTGTTGCAAAATTATAATTTTAAAGAGTTTATCTTGCAAAGGCTTTGTGTAGAAAGTCCTCTGCCTGCGCGAAAAGTCCATTATTTGTGTGCATAAAGTGATGTTAGGGCAAAAATACGAATCTGATGTCCCTGCCCAGCTTATCTCCTCCATGTTGTTGACTTGCTTTTCGACTGCTTGGAAATGCACTAGGTCGTCAAGTCAATTCTCTTCCAACTTCTTTATTTTATTTCTCTCTCTTTCTCTGATTAGCGAGTGTCTGAGGTCTGTAGAGACAGGCTGTATACAGCCTGTTGAAATATTACTGCCGCAGCTGCGATCTATTTTTTGAAGACGGCGCAGTAAAGCGACTGCTGGTTCTGCCTGCCCAGCTGCGAGGTGGTTCCCCTTTTAAGCGATGCAGGCATATATCTATTGGTATTAAATTGAGCGAAAAAGATATTCCTTCAACAGGATCATCGTCCCAGTCTGCTCAGCAGGCGGCTGAACGCATGAAAGATGTCGCTAGGAAAATAAGAGAGCAATCAGCAATAATGAGAGAGTCTGTAAGAACGCTGCGGGAAAGCGGAGCGATATCTGAGCTTGCCGCCGCCATTAAAGAGGCAGCAGTTGCTGCAAGAGATGTATCGCAAGAGATCAGCACCACTGCAAAACAGCTGAGAGACGAGGGAGTAATCAAAGATACTGCAGCTGCTATCGATGAAACGACTAGGACAGCAAGACAAACAGCAGGCGAAATAAGGACGACTGCGCAAGAAGCCAGAGAATCCGCACCAGAGACTTCAGAGGCTGTAGCCAAGGCAGCTGCGGCAGTCAAAGAAAGGGCGCAAAGAGAAAAGATGAAACGTGAAGAACCACAACCACAATAGAGAACTCTGGCTCTGACACAATTTCTTTTTTTAGCTGTGCCAGAATCATAAAACTCTCCACTAGCAATAGATATAGCTAAAAGCTTATCATCTTGCTAGCTGCGGGCTGGATTCTTTTTCTAAATCGATCTGATCTGAACCGAAGACTTTGGCAACTGTGCTCAGATCCTCGACCTCGATTTCTGCTTCACTGATCTCACTCTGGTGCCTCAGCCGGGTATGGCGCTTTACTCTTGCAAGGAGAGATTCTTTATCACTGTCGGCTATCAGCCTTTGGCACACAGGGCATTTGGCAGAACAGGTCTTGACCATTTTCCCATTGTTGGCTCGCAATGCCTTGCCCATCAACCATCAGGTAATGGCAAATAAACCTTATTGAGAAGCATCCTTCACCTACCAGAATTGAAGTAGCAGAGCTTAAGCGCTAATTTTTCGACAAATGAGGCGGTACATCAAAATACTTCTATTTCATCTCGACATCGGCCAAAATACGCTTTACAATCTGCGAGATATCAAAGAGATTTGCGATGAATCATTAATAAAAGCAGGCCGTACTCCCAGTTCATAAGAGGTAATGCAAGAACCGCTTGAGCGTCCGGCGACTGCATATATGCACAGAGAATTTGTCATGCTGGACGAAAACGTCAACGTTGCATACGCCGTAGGAGAAATGCAGGCTCACCATGCCGAGACAATAATAGCCACTAGAAAAGGTACGCCAATAGGGATCGTCACCGACAGCGACATCCTCGACAAGGTTGTGATGAAGGGTGAAGACTCTGACCACGTCTACCTAAAGTCGATAATGACAACTCCGGTCATCACTCTCTCCTCAAGGGGGACAGTCGAGCAGGCTCTTCAGCTCATGAGGATAAACCAAGTCAAGCGCATACCAATTACAGATAACGTTTCAATCATTGGGATGGTCACGCAGCGCGCCCTTGCAGATGCAGTCAGAAACTCTGTCATTGAAGCGACCTTTCGAAGCTACCGCACTGCCATCCGAGAACACTACAAGCCCATTCTTGGAAACCTCGGGTTCATACTCCAGTTTGCAGGCATACTGATGATTGCGCCCACCTACCTTGGGACTGCACTTGGCCAGAACATCAGCGCCGTCGGGATATTTCTGGCTGCAGTCCACCTCCTTGGAGCAGGCTTTATATTGAATGCTTATGGTGAAAAAAGGCCGCTCAACCTAAAGCAGGCGTCAATTCTGGTGGTTTCCAGTTTTCTAGTACTGAGTCTGTTTGGGTCGATTCCATACATGTATGTCAACCCGTTCTGGGAAGGGATAGACCCTCTGTCGTTATTTATCAACAGCTTTTTCGAAAGTGCATCAGGCTTTACCACTACCGGCCTCTCGCTGATAGCCGAGCCGGAAAACCTCACAGAAACCATGGCGTTCTACCGCTCATACACACAGTGGGTGGGCGGGCTCAGTTTCATCTATCTTGTAATGACGCTCTTTTATCCAGAACGCAAGCTTTCTGCCATGAAAAGTGTACTTGGTGGAGGCATGCTACGGTTCAAGCAGTTGCTAGTCACAGTGGGCGTGATATTTTCAGCATACACTGTTGGCCTTGTGCTATTCCTAATTCTTGTAGGCGACGCGCCCGACATCTATGCCGTTTCGATTATCTTTAGTTCTGTGACGGGCGGAGGATTCATCCCGGCCTCTGACATTCTGGCTCCAAACCAGCCGCAAATTCTTTCTGCACTAATAGTTGGAATGATAGTCTCTGCTCTGCCCTTTGCATTTCACTACTCTGTATTTAGCAAGCAAGCCAGGACAAAGAGGCTGACCTCTGAAGTTATCGCCTATGGCATCATAATGGCCGCTTCCATACCAATCTTTATTCTCCTGGCAGGGGCAAGCTGGAGTGCAGGCAACAGCTGGTTCTCATCAGTCTTTCACGTAGTTAGCGCATCAACAAATTCAGGCTTTCAGTATATCGATATCCCATCACTTGCACTTGATGCCAAGATCCATTTGATAATAATCATGTTCATAGGCGGAACCGCATTTTCTACTGCAGGCGGCATCAAGGTTGCCAGAATTCTGATACTATTTCAGCGTCTCTTCAAAAAAGAGGCTACTACAGACACGCCCTCTTCGATTTCAATTCTGTCGAATCCTTACAAGGGTTCTTTGACCAAGAGCGACTCGCGCAATCAAAAAGAACAGAATCTGGCGGACAAAGACGACGAGCCTTCCATTGACCACACTAAAAGCATGTTTACAAAAAGCATGTTTTCTGACAGGCTGCTCAGAGAATCTGCAATCGTCATATTGTCGTTTGTTGCCCTCTCTATCGTAACGGGACTTGTTCTTAGTCATTTATCAGGGAGTAGCATTGAGAACGGTATTTTCGAAGCAGTGTCTGCGCTTACGACAACAGGCTTGAGCACTGGCATAACATCAATGGACCTCGATCTATTTTCAAAACTGATGCTCATAGCAAACATGATAGTCGGCAGGTTCGAAGTAATCGCAGTGCTCTACATATTTTTCGACGCCCTAAGAAGATAAAGAAGACTGCGCTACTTGAATTTGTCAAATCGACTGTATTCTGCAGAGAACGAGGCCGTACGTTCTAGCAACTCCGCCTTGTGCTCCCTGATAAATGGCAGGACCTTGTTTTCAATCACAGAATCAAAGCCGGTGATCATGTCAAGCGAGAGCAACAGGTACATGTTGCAGTACTCTTTGGCTGGATTGGCAATGGTCAGAGTCACCCGGATCACTTTTTCGTAAATTGCGACTGCATATTTCTGGCGGCCAAGCTTTGGCTCAAATTCGCCTCTTGTCCTTGCCCTAAAGACAGTCTGTAGCGCGTACCTTTCAGTTTCATGCCTATCCATCAGCGGAACAAGTCCTTGCCTGTATGCAGATGCCCGCAGTTTGCCTGCATAATCGGCAAGCCCAGCAAACCTGATGCTATTATCCAGCGATCGTATCCTTGCACAGAAGCCTTCCAAGTGCTCAGCTGTTGTTAATGGCTGCAAGCATCAAGACTTGTCTATAACTGATTCTGGCAGCCTTTTCGACTTTGTTATGTTGTATCTTTTACGACAATCACCCAAAAGTGACAATCACGATAATTGTCCAGTTTTTGGCATCCTTGCACTTTGCAACGATTCATCCGAGCTTCATGGTAAGTTGTTGGTGCATAGATTTGCCAACGGGCAGGAGGTACTTGACAAGAGGCCAGCTTAACCTGGTTAATTCAAGTTTTAATATTATCGTTCCAGTGCTCTCATTGCCCCAAGTTGGCATATCTGTTGGTCCTTGCCCACGTCTCCGCATGCCCTTCCTGTGGGCAGGACCAGCTTAAATAACCAAGGTCTCTGGAATATCTCACTTGAATCCTACAATGGTATCGGTGTTTAGAATGTTTGGAACCTTTCTTATCGCCGAAATGGCGTGTGTGAATTTTTCAACCGAATCCGATTCTACCTTGGCGACAACATCGTAACTGCCGTCCAGCTTGAACGCATAGGCCACGCCTGAAATAGATTCTATCTGGTGCAAAATGGCGTCTTCAGCGCCCTCTGCACAGTGGATGAATACAAAGCCAATCGGGATCACAATTTTCCTCTAATATTGTGCTCTATATGAAATTTCAAATGCTGGCACAGGTCTTAGCTACCGCTCTTTTCTAGTCTGTTGAGCTTGTCCATAAGGTCTGTCTGATTTCTCTCAATGCTCTCTATCCTCTCTTTGAGATTCCTGACTATCTGGCTTAATCGACTGATCTCTGCATTTGGGCTAGAACTTAGTGCGTCTAACTGGTCATATTCTCTGCTGTCCATGGAATTAATTGGACAATTAACGCTCTTAACTTTTAGCCGCTCTTCATCGAGAAAAGTGGCGAGGAAACCACCGGACTTGTCCGGTAGTAGTTCACTGGCAGTTTGGTGATAAAAGCAATAGTTACCAGACAAGATATTGCTGGAAAATTTCGCTACACTATGCAGCAGCCGGCATGATCCTGTAGAGCATGCCGCCAAACGTCAGCACGTACAGGTATCCGTCCGGGCCAGTCTCGATGTCGGCTATGCCTCTTGAAAATCCTGTCCCAAACACTACTTGAGAAAGTTCCTCCTGATTATCGGCCACCAAATCTTCAAGGTCGCTTCCTAGCACGAGCCCGTCCCTTGCTTCGTTTACAGTAAAGAAGTAGAGGTTGCCGTTGTTAAAGTCGCCGACAAAGATGTTGTACGCGTATTCTTCTCCAAGCCTTGTAGAGTTCAAGAACTCGATGTCGGTTGGAGCCACCGACCCCTTCCAGCTGAACTCGGGGTCGGAATATTGGGAGCCGCCAAGGCTTATCAAGACAGGGGGCGTACTGGTAGAGTTTTGGTCACTGGCAGTGACATTTCTTGACATCGGTCCCATGACCTTCTTCCAGCCGCTGTTGAATCCCTGCTCGACCAGATTTACCTCGTCATATCCAAACTGCCCGTTTTCAGTGTCCCAGAACGTCCCGGTGAGCGGGTCGGAAGCCAGGCCAAAGCTGTTCCTGATGCCATAGGCATAGTACTTGCGTATCCCTTCGTTGCTAGTAATGTTGTAGAAGGGGTTATCCGCTGGAGTGGACCCGTCAAGGTTCATGCGAAAGATTACCGAGGTATCGGGGATCCACGTCCCATTTTCGACATTCTGAAGCAGTCCGTTTTGGTTCTGGTCGCCAATGACTGCGTAAACATGCTGCCCGTCAACTTCTAGCCTGCCTCCATTGTGGATGGACGACGCCCCTGCGGGCAGGTCCAAAATGAGCGTCTGGTTGACCAAGCTCTGGTTGACTTCATTCCATTCGTACCTATACAGCTTATTTCTTATCGGATCTACACCATTTGATTCTGTAAAGTAGAGAAATACAAAAGTGGTTTGAGTGCCATTGCCGCCTGATGCCGCAGCTATCCCAATAAGGCCCCTTTCACGGGCTGCATTCACGCGCACATCGATTGCCGACGCATTTCCTATGGCGCCTGTCAGTGGATCGACCACCGCCACCCTTCCATTGTTCTTTTGGGCAACAAGGAGTGTGCTATTGTCCAAGAACGCCATCCCCGTAGGGAATAACAATCCTTCCGATACCAGCTCAACTCGTAATGTGCTGTCTCTAACTCTTGGAATATCTTCTGCAGCCTGTCCATACGCCGGGCTAGTAAACACAGGATACAGCAGCGCCAGGCACAGGATGCCTGCAAGAATAATGGGCATGTATTGTTTGCTGCTGCAACAAGTCAAATACAGTATCTGCATTTGAGTCGGTGAAAATAGTTAATATCAGTTAACGCATGAGGCTCTATAAATTATTGATAATTATACCTTACTCGCCGGCACCAAGGGAGTTGTTAAATGCCGGCTTTCGGGGTGCGGTTCATTGCGTTGCTCTACGATTCAAACAATCACGCTCTCTCCAACGCGATTGCATGCATTGATTCAGTCTAGACCATAATTTTAAAGAGTTTATTCTGATCTTGCGCAGGCAACCGGGACTATTGTCGTATGGTCAGCTCAAATTGCCTGATCTCTGTCCTTGTACCCTGCGCAAACAAAGTGCATGCGACATCATAGACCGCTTCCATTGCAGGCGTCCCAGTTGCAGTTATTGTGACTGTCATGTCTCCGCTTCTTGCATTTGTATAGAGTGTCGGCAGCTCTATCGTGCTGTTGCTCGTTGAAAGATACGTGTTGCCCACTTCCGGCTCGATTGCTACAACCACTCTTGCGTCTTCAATCACACTATCTTCCAAGTTTTCCACGTTGAACAAGATGCTGGTATTCTGGCCGACCCACAACTCCTGCCTCTCTACCCCAAATTTCACAAAATTTACTTCTGGGGCAGAATCGCTTATTATAGTGTGCTGGACCTGCTGAAAAGTTACTGCAATTATGGCACCGATTGCTATTGCAGCTACCGCGAGAGAGCCGATTATAATAAGCGTCATCTTTTTTCCTGCAGGAAATCTCTTGTTTGGCCACCGTGATCTGGACGGACCTCCCGGCGGACCTGCAGCACAAATCATCCCACTTTGATATCATACAAACAATTTAACAGGTAGCAAAGGTCTTGGCTGACACAACCCATCTCAGCTATTTGGCTAACGAGACGGCCTTGATTTTATGCGTTGTCTCACTAAACCGGTGCATTCGTGAGACTCGATCGAAAGCCCGCAAACCCTCTCATGTACCTCTCTGTTCTCAAAACTTACAACTTGATAAGAGAATGTTGACTTATGGTTCTAAGTACATCTGACGAATTATCTCGTCATGACAAGTCTTACATCACTCTTTGGCCTCAAGAAGAGCAACAACAGCTTTACCACAGGCCAGAGCTGGGGCGCGCTGAGAAAAGCCTGGAAGGGATACAGGATCGCAAAGGTCCAGGGCGACAACGCCAAGATGGTAGAATACGCGACCAAGATCCGCAAGATTCAGGGCGAACTCGGTATCAGCGTAGCTTCATTTCCGCACCTAGGCATTCAGTAAACTCTGGATGTCACATTATTTTTTCTTTATCATGCCTACAAAAAAGTGGGAGTGGTCACGATGACCAGAGACCATTGAGGTGACCTGTCTTTCTGGCAACCACAAACAGGCCAATTATCGAGGCGACTGCTGCAGTCATTATCAAGGCTGACACTGGAAACTCGGGCGTAACATTGGTGCCGGTCACCTCTACCGTGTGCTCACTGTGGCTGTAGTTGATCTCAAATGCCACCTCCGTCTCTGTGTTTGACTTGACAATGACATCATTTGATTCGGCAGTTACCACTTCGCCGTCAATCAACGCCATCATCTCGCCACTCAGCATAGCCTTTGGTATGGTTATCTCTGTCACTCCGCGTGTCCCGGTTTCGCCCTCGACTACAAATGATATCCGCTTTTCTGCCTGCTTAAATTCTACGTTGTCTACGTTGGAGTTGCTTGTGATCTCTACCTCAAATGCCTCTCCTTCGTCGCTCTGAACTTCAAATGTGCTCGAGCTTGCCACGATAAATGTCGCAGACGACTCTAGGTCTGCAACAACTTCGGCATCGAGCAGTCCAAGTATGCTTGCCTCCACCGCAATTTTCGAGCTGACATCATATTGGCCTTCTTCTGCGTCAGCCGGCAGGTCTATTGATGCTGTATACTCTCCATTGCTGTTGACTGTGGCATTCTGGTTTGCTACGATCATTCCCCGCGCGTCCATTATCCGGACCATTACGGAATCTGAATCTGTCTCTTCTCTTGCCTCTGATGACATTTGACCTTGTATCCTCACAGTGTCGCCGGGTTTGTAGATGTGGTATTCGGACTGGACGGTGATTGAAGAATTTGTGCTTGCTTCTGGGTACGAAGATCTGTACACTGTCTGGACCTCAGTGCTAGCAGATGGCGACTGTGCATGCGCCATCGGGATAGCCGATGGGAGCAGTATTGCAGTAGCCATCACTAGTGTCATGGATATCACTGATCTGCTGTAGCGTGCTGATGTCATTCTGATTCCAATCAAAAAAATTGCATATAAGCTAGTTAGAAATCTAGATACAGTAGTCTATTCTAGAACATTGTAGTCAAGTTTAGACAGTCTGCGTCCAGTTTCACCAGACAATGGTTTTTCATCTTCAATAATGAAGGATTAGAAAAAGAAGTGAATTTTCCATAATCTATTCGTAAACTGGTTTGCCATCTGATGTGTACGCTTTGATTTTCTTTTCTGTCGGTGCCTGTTCGGTTTTTGCCTGCTCTGTGGTAGTCGCTTCCTTTTTCTTTCTGAATCTATCGAAGAATCCCATTTTCAAAAATTGTCGTTTCTAATCTTGATATTAAAATTAGATGTGACTTGCATTTTAGATCTCAGGAAATATTATGAGCAATCAACAATCATGTTGCTTAACGTCTTTAACGGTCAATACAATATTGCTATCAGCCGTCAAAGCTGGGCCATAGCAGACCTTGTTCATGGATCTCCATGACATATCCCTTGGTTGTATTGTTGCTGACAGGGAACATGACAACCAAACGGCAATGTCGGCCCCCACCTGATGAAGGTGGGGCAATTACTTTCTACCTGAATAAAATACCCAAAATCCTGATTCTTCTCGTTCTTGAAAAAAGATAATTCCAGATTCAGACTCCTCGACACGTTCATGGCGAAACCTCTTGAGGTGCATCCACAAAATGGGGTACAATGGTCGAACAGCGACAAAAAACAGGAATGAACCAAAAACATACCTAATTCCGAATATTTTTATAGAGACTGTCTATGTAAGGGAATGCAATGAAGATTTCACAGAAAATTTTGACATTCGGCCTTGTTGGCATGTTGCTTCTTGCTATCGGAGCAGGCGCAGCAGGACCGGCCGCGGCCCAAACACCACAGGTACAGGTTACCAAGACCGCAGACCCTGCTGACATATTCCAGCAGGGCGCAGGTTCCCCAGATACAACCGAAATAAAACTGACTGTCACCGGATTTGGCGGCACGCTCACTGAAACAGTGCCAATAGATGTCGTATTTGCAATAGACAGCTCTGGTAGCATGATAGTAAGCGATCCTTCCAACCTGAGACTCTCGGCAGCAAAATCGTTTGTCGACAAGCTTGACTCGTCAAGGGACCAAGGAGGAGTCGTAAGCTGGAATTCGGTTATCGATTTCACTTTCGGCCTGACTGACGATTTTGCGGCGCTCAAGTCCCAGATTGATACGGTAGGCGCCTTTGGCGGCACGGACCTCAACCTGGGGCTCAACTCTGCAATTGCAATACTTGATGCCAACACAAGGGCAGAAAGCTCTACAGAGGTTATCATATTCCTGACAGATGGACAGGGAATATACACTCCTGCAGGTTCCGGCGGCCCAGCAGCTAACGCAGCGAGCAAGGGATACCAAATCTATGCGATCGGCCTTGGTTCTGGCGTAGCCTTTGGCCCGCTGAACGACATGGCAGCTGCAACTGGAGGCCAGGTGTTTAATGCACCAACTGCCGAAAACCTTGACGCCATCTTTAACACGATTCTGCAAACCATAGTCATCAACACAGCTCCAACGAACGTCAACCTGATTGAAACGACCAAGGACTATATCGCAGGCGAATCTAGCTTTAGCATTGCTCCAGACAGCATCGTCACGCTGCCGGGAGGGGAAACCCAGATTACTTGGAACAACGTCGCGCAGCACGTCGGCGATGGCGACAACAGGCTTCTTGCAAACGAAACATTCACTGTAACCTTTGAAGCCTCGTCCACTGTGGCAGGAAACAATCTGGAAGTAGACGAACTTTCGGAATCAAGCGTACAATACCTCAACCCAGACGGTTCCAGCGCCTCAGTGGCAATACCACAGGCATTCATCAACGTCCAGGGACCGCCGGTGGCAGTAGACGACTTTGCATCGACGCTTGAGGACACTCCGGTAACAATCGATGTCCTTGCAAACGACTCTGATCCAAATGGAGACACCCTGACTGTAATTGCGACCTCGTTCCCGTCGCAAGGAACGGCCGTGATCAACGCAGACAACACAATAACATACACGCCAAATCCTTCAATCTTTGGTGACAGCGACACCTTTACCTACACGATATCCGACGGCAACGGCGGGACCGCGACGGCAAACGTGACAGTCACAGTAGACGACCTTGCAAGCACGCCGGGCAAAGTTACTGGCGGCCAGGCAGACCTTGACGAAGACGCCAATGCCGGGTTCAATGTCCAGTCAGATAACGGCACCGACTTTAAGGGACAGCTGCAGTTCAACGACAAGTCCGAGGGGATAAAGCTGCACAGTGACTCTATGACTGCGCTCTCTGTAGACCCGACAGGCACCAAGGCTACGTTTAAGGGAACAGCCACCGTCAACGGCGAATCAGGTTACACCTTCAAGGTGATAGTAGAGGACAATGGTGAGCCGGGAACAGACGACTCGTTCCTGATCGTCATCAAGGACTCGACTGACACCACCATCTACATGAGGGGCGGCAACCTGGACAAGGGCAACATACAGATACACTAGCCCCCGATGGATAGGCTAGAGGGCTTAACTAGCCCCGGCCTATCTTTTTTCATTCTTGATATTTTGCTCATCTATTGCCATATTGGTTGTGCCAACAGGCTAAACATCATAAAGCCCTACTCGCCTGGCATGTCGAGTTGGCAAACAAGAACGCCGCGGCTTTCGGGCATACTGGCCATAGTACCCAGTGCGGCATTAGATCAACAATCATTGTTATGCAATTCGATGCCTTGTTACATTTGAAAATTAAAAACCAAAAATACGAATTGAAAATGTGAATCAGAAACGAGCAGTCAGGATCTACTCACAAATGGAGGGTAGTCTATCTTCATTGCGTTTTCTTTAAGAATGGAAAAAGCTGCTCCTCCATTATCTTGCAATGGTCGGACTCTTTGCCAAACGATAGCATCAAAACGCAATCCTGAAGAAAAGGATCCTGGACATAGCTTCCAAGCATAACCGCAGTTCCCTTTATCTTTTCAAACTCTGTGAACGAGTAAATTACCTTGCCCAGGCTTTCCTCAAGCGTCTTTAAGATATTCAATCTGATAAGCGACTTCATTATCAGTTCCGGTATCTGCTGCTGCGGCGGCAGTGGCAGCTTGTCTGACATCTTTGACTCGACTCCTACAATGTCCCCTTCTTTGGTACAGAGTAGTACCATCCTTATAGATTCATTCAAATTCAGGATGTCTTCACAAAACTTACCATAGTTCAAGTATAATTAACCAGTGAATTAGTGACATTTATAATTTCAAGTAGAAGACTATGGATAAATTAAACGAAATGATGAAACCTTGCGCTTGTGCTGAGATCAACTAGATAACTTTTATAGGTAAAAACTAGCTAGGACGAAGTACTAGAATAATACTATAAATACGAAATCGCAAGTCATATTAGCATAGCTGTTCAAAAGAGATACATCAAATTAAATGTCAACAAATGATTTCGGGCGGCGCCATCATTCGCTTATCATGATGCCTACAATTCAGCAGAAGCACGATAAAGTAAAGCTTGCAGTATACAAACGGGTCTCAGAGTATCTCTTAAACGGCTATGCAGTGATTTACGCTGCAGAGTCGGATCCGTCAAAAGTGGTACAGCAAATGTCAAAAATAGTTGCAGAGCTGGTGCCGTCTGACGAAAGGGAAATTGAAAATTACATATCCAGTGGCGCCCTGATCGTCCTTAGCAGCGACAAGTTTTATTCGCCATCCCCCGTGGCCAAACCGCCTGAAACCCACAAGCTGGTGAGTCTGTGGCAATCATACGTTTTGAAAGCGCAAAGGCGATCCAGACCTAGTGGAGTCGTCGCCATAGGCAACCCTTCAGTATTCCTTGAAATCAATAAGAACCACCGGATCAAGCTGCTCGAATACGAGCGCGCAGTGGCCAAAGAATTTGCAAAGCCGATGGAGGCCATCTGCTGGTACAGCAACTCCAAGACCATCTCAAAGTTGTCATTTAGCGAGTTGGTTACCATCATCACTGCCCATCATTCTACCATTCACGACGGCTGGTTATATCGGGAGTGGCACCCATATGACATCATCACGCAGGTGGAGGAGGGCATGGACAGGATATTGGGAGAAGGAACGACAAGCCTGATATTCAAAACCCTAAAACTGGTATACAAGATAGACCCTGAAAAAACAATCACTACCCAGCCAGAAGTCTTTGAAGAGAAATTGAGAAAGATAATGGGAGACTCTATAGCCAAGCTCCTTTTTGAGATTCTAGCAGATGCCCTGAGAAAGGAAGCGTCATTTAACAGAATTGCACAAATGCATTAGTGAACAAGCTCAAGCAGCACATACTGCGCCATGGCGCCCAGCGCAACCACGATTCCAAACAAAATCAGCGTTCGCGTACTTGCGTTCTTTTGCGTGTTCAGGTTAAACATCACGGTCAAACGTTTTGGTAAGCATCTATGAGAATATAGGTTAAAGTCAGTATGTTCCCACTACATACAGGTTGGTACCCGAATCTGAACCATGTCTGACTCTCGGCTTTGGTTAAAAAGCCAAGACACCACGCTCAGATATCTGTTTGAACTCATGACTATATTTTTATGAATTATTACTCTTTGCAAAAAACTCTGACTCCCAAAAACTCTTTTAAATTGTCGTGCGGTTAATACTACATCCGACCAACTAATGGTGCTAGGAAATGATCCACAATATTTCGCTTGTAACGGCATGGATAGTCTCCAGTCTGCCAACTCTTACAGATGTTTCAGCTATTACCATTTCTAACGATCATCGCAGTTTCAGGTACGGCAGCAGGACTGACAGCAAGCTAGCTTGAGGATAAAATCATGTCGTCACTTTCCCTAAAGGTACTAGAGTCATATACCAGGGATGTCGGCCGGGGAGTAGCCAGAATCGACTATGACTCGATGGACTCGCTAAAGCTGAAAACAGGCGATATCATAGAGATAAAGGGCAAGCGCCGCACGGTCGCAAAGATTCTACCGCTTTACCCGTCGGACGAGGGCAAGGGCATCATCCGCGTTGACGGTCTTGTCAGGAACAATGCCGGCATCGCGATAGGCGATGCCGTGGCTGTGAAAGGAGTAAAGTTAATTCAGGCCGCAAAGGTCATGGCCGCGCCCCTTGAACAGATCCCGCCCATCGACGAGCGGTACCTCACCGACGCTTTGGAAGGCGTACCAGTACTAAAGGGCGACAACGTGATGGTCCCGTACTTTGGCGGCAGGCTGACATTCCAGATTAGCGGCATAACACCATCTGTTGGTCCGGACGGCGGGGCAATAATCACATCCAAGACAATATTTGCCATAGTGGAGGCACATGAAGCAGCTCGCGGCGTTCCCCAAGTTGCATACGAAGACATTGGCGGCTTGAAGGAAGAAATCCAAAAAGTCAGAGAAATGATCGAGCTTCCGCTCAGGCACCCGGAGATATTTGAAAAGCTGGGAATAGAAGCTCCAAAAGGCGTGCTGCTGTA
>JBFLWZ010000004.1:0-31234 GCA_040757615.1 Thermoproteota archaeon
GATCACGTAAAGCTAATCGCAATGTAGCACTACCACTTTTTACCGCTGTTTCGGTGTGTATTTTTCAAATAGCAGTAAAGGCTAGAAGGGTCAGTGGCTAGAAGATGTGTGGAATGCCGCTGTATCCCGCATGAGTGTGGCAGGAGACTCTCATGCCTTGTTTGCAATAGAGAAAGCTGCTGCATTGAGGAACATGCAAAGCGATCCAGCCAGATATCGGAATTTTTTCGCAATGCAAAACAACTGTATACCGCTGCACTTGGTATTGAAATCTTGTGCATTTCGGCGGCTGAAGTTGGTGAAAACCTCGGCCTCTACTTTTTTGGCTTCAACTCTGCAGGCATTTCCATAGCCTATGTGATGGGGTACGCGCTGGCTGGCTTGGTAACCTTTTTGACGATACTTGGTAGGTACGACGGCAAGATGATGGCATGCGGCTGTTGCTCTGTGCTTGAACAGGGTGCAAGGAAAGGCTTTGTTGCAAACCTCAGCGGCACGGTTAGAGATTTTGGAATGGGCATTGTAAAGTTGCAGCATCTTTACCACCGGCGGCCGAACCTCAGGCAGGTGCTAAAATCAAGCGTCATCATCTTGATCACTGTCGAGAGTGCATGCATACTGACAGCCGAAACCGTGGGTATGGTATTTTACCAGTACTTGCTCTTGCTGTCGGTGCCGCTGTCACTTTTGGCCGGAGCTTTCACCGTGGTTGCGCCCGAAGCATATAGAAAGATGAAGAAGAAAAAAGGTTAGAAGCCGCCGAAATCTCCGCCAAAGTCGCCGCCGAAATCTCCACCGGCGTCAGCGCCTGCATCGCCTTCGGCCCCTGCCGCTCCGCCGTCTGCTGCAGCCCCTTCGCCGCCTGCAAATCCGCTTTCAGCCGGGCTCATGGCCATGCCCAACATCGATATCATGGACATGAAGAACATGGCGTTCATGATGCCAGAGAACAGCATCAGCGGCATCCACATCCTGTTGTTGTCCATGTAGTTCTGCAGCTGCTGCGTCTGGCCGTTGCTGTACCACTGCTGTATCTGCTGCGCCTGCTTCTCAAGCTCTAGCTTTTTCGCGTTGAGCACCTGCAGGCCGGTGTGGCTGATGGCATACTCCATCTTTTTGCCACCGAAAAAGCTCTTTTTCTCAGTGCCGATTACCAGCCTTTGCGTTACAAGATCATTTACTATAAGCTCTACCTCTGGCTTGCTCAGCCTAGTTACTTTGGCAATCTTGTCAACGGTCTTCAGTCCCCTCGCTATTGCGTCCAGAACCATAAAGTGGTTCGGGCTTTCGTTGACCCTTATGTTTGACATTGCAATAATACTATGGGCAGGGCAGTATTTTAACTGTATTTTCTGGTACTGCTAACTTGGTGTCGGTTCATGCTCCGTTGGGAAGAAAAAGTTCACCCGATGTCAAGCTAATAACAGAGAAAATCATCTTCTCGCACGAAAAAGTGCGCATATAGTTTTTCCGCTCCTTTTCTTCAGGAACCAGCCTTCTTCGTCCTTCCAACTGTAAATGGGTCGCCGATGAGCCAGCGCCATGTACCGTCTGACTGGCGGCGCGCCACTTCGATCGCATACATGGACATTTGCTGGCGGTGGTGGTAGGGAGGAGGTGAGGAAACCTTCCATTCAGTGTGCATCAATGCGATGTCGCCAGCTTGGATGACCTGCTTGATGTTAAAGTCAAAGATAGCATTCGCGGCCGCAAAAGGGGCTAACTCTTGTCTCAGCGCTTCCCTGCCCTTCTTTTCTTCGCATGCCTGATTAAGGAAGACCACATCGTGGTCGTATATGATGTCAAGTACCGAGTCAATGTCGCCCATGGCAATGTACTGCCGGAAGAGGCGACATATTTCTTCAGGACTCTTTGCCGGCATTCTTGTTATCATTACAGATACCTCCTCCCATGCTATACGTTGGAACAACGGCACATCATCGTTTTTAAGAAGATCTTCAACGCTTTGAGCGAGCCTGTTATAACCCAGTCGGCTGAAAAATCGTATCAAAAAGAATGTGCTGGACGATACCAAGTTAACAGTACCTATTTTCTAAGGCAGTCTTGCCTGCATTCTTGCAGGTGCGCTATCTTCAGACTAAGTGTTTATCATGGCAGGAAAACATACTGTCAACCCAGCTTATTGTTAGGGCAAGTGATCACCCTGAAAATTGCTGCCACCTGTTAAATAGCATGCAAAGTAGCGCGGCGCTATGAGCACAGAATCAATAGCATGGAACGACGTAATCAAAAAAGAGGCGCGAGGAGCGCCAGACGATTCGGACTTTGGCGAAGTGCAGGAAGTAGGGCAGCATTATGTGCTTACCCAGAAAGGCATCATGAACAAGGAGAGATTCTACATTCCAAAGTATCTGGTGCAAGGATATGATGGCAACACGCTGTGGTTCAATGCATCCGGAGATCAGCTTGATGCCTGGAAAAGGGACAGCGCGCCATCTTACGACGAATATTCGAGATTCAGGAAAGAGGACACTCCAAGAGACATAGAAACGAGGATACCGGTTATCGAAGAAAGGCTGCAGGTCTCAAAAAGAGCATCTACAGAAGAGGCAGTAGTCACGAAAAAGCCGGTGACTGAGACAAAGACTGTCGAAGTTCCCGTAACGCACGAGGAAATGACCGTTGAGAGGCGGCGGGCGAGCGGCGCAGGCGCAGAAAGGCCGGTGTCGTCCGATACAGAGGTCAAGGTCCCGCTGAGAAAGGAGGAGGTCGAAGTCACGAAAAAGCCGTATGTCAAGGAAGAGGTGGTCATAAAGAAAGAGCCAGTGACTGAGACAAAGACTGTCAGCGACACCGTCACGAGCGAAAAGGTTGATGTTGAAAAAGAGGGCAGAAGAAAGCGCTAAACTTCTGTAATCTGTAATTTTTTGAACAAAAAGGAAAAGGGAAGCGGTTAGCCCGAGCCGCAGCCGCTAAAGCCGCACTCGATGCACACGTTGCAACCTTCGGTGATTATCAGCTTGGCGTTGCATGTTGGACAGCGGTCCTCGTTTGCATCCATCATGACCATCTGCTGCATCGGCTGATGCGCCGCCGGCTTTTTCGCTTCGGCTGCCGGTATCGGCTTTGGTGTTGCTGTCGGAACCACGGGTTTTTCTTCTTCTACGCCGGATTCCTTGAATATCTTTTGCATCTGCTCAAGCACGTACGGCTCCTTGATGTTTGTGTTGACATAGTCAACTATGTATCTGCTCGGCTTTACTGCAAACGCCTTCTCGCCAGTGTTCTTGCCGGTGATGTGCAGCACCTGCTCGTGGCGCGACCCGTCCCTAAACACTGTCACGCCCTTTAGCCCAAGCTCGTGGGACAGCAGATATGCGCATTTCACGTCTTCTGCGGTCACGTCGCCGGGCATGTTTATGGTCTTTGCGATGGCGTTGCTGATCCATTTCTGCCACACCGCTTGGGCCATCACGTGGTCGGTCCAGTGGATGTCGATAGCAGTCACGAATATGCGCTGCATCCACTCAGGGATCTCTTCGATGCCGCGGACAGAGCCATAGTTGTTTGCGACCTTGGTGAGTATCTCGTCGTTGTAGAGGCCGTTCTCCTTGAGCGCATTCTCAAACACCTTGTCGGTGTAAAAGAACCTGCCCACAGTCACGCGCTTTTCATATACAAGCGCAAACACGGGCTCAACTCCGTTTGCAGTGTCGGCGATCATTGATAGCGTGCCTGTAGGAGCGATTGTCGACGTCCACGAGTTGCGGATGCCATGCTTCTTTATCTTTTCAACGAGCGTGTCCCAGTCGTACGTGTGGGTTTCCTTTGGCAGCTCGTAGTAGCCTGCCACCGGAATCCTGCCCTTGACATAGTCGCTGTCCTTGAACATCGGGAACGGCCCGCGGGTCTTTGCGATCGCGACGCTCTCTTCCATGCTGATGTACGACACCGCCTCCGCAAGCTTGTTCATGAACTCATAGCCGTCCTTCGAGTTGTACGGGGTCTTGAGCAGGAACAGCAGGTCGGCAATGCCCATGATGCCAAGGCCGATCCTCCTTGTTTCCTTTGTTGCGACCTTGATCTCGTCGACAGGGTACTTGTTCATGTCGATGATGTTGTCAAGGAACCTTGTGGCCAGCCTGATTGCCTGCTCATAGCGCTGCCAGTCAAACTCGTACGCGCCGTCGGCCTTGCGCTTGACAAAGTTGGCCAGGTTTATCGAGCCGAGGTTGCAAGACTCGTATGGGTACAGCGACTGCTCGCCGCACGGGTTCGTGGCGCGCAGCGGGCCCTGCCTTGCGTTTATCATCGGGTTGTACTTGTTGATATTGTCAAAGAATATCACTCCCGGCTCGGCGCTCTTCCACGCGCTCAGCGCAATCAGGTCGACAAGCTGCTGCGCGTCTATCTGCCTCATGGGTTCCCTGCTTCTTGGGCTGCGCAGCGTGTACTTGTGGTTGCCTTCCTTGTTCACAAGCGCCTGCCAGAAGTCTTCCCAGATGCCGACAGAGACGTTAAAGTTCTCAAATACTCCGGGCTTTGTCTTGGCAGTCACGAATTTTTCAATGTCCGGGTGCCACGCCTCAAGTATGCCCATGTTGGCTCCCCTGCGCTTGCCTCCCTGCTTGACCACGTTGGTGATTGTGTCAATGATGTTCATGAAGGATACCGGGCCTGACGCGACTCCGGATGTCGACGCGACAATGTCGCCTTCCGGCCGCAGGTCGGAATAGTTTATTCCCACACCGCCGCCAGACTTGAAGATCATTGCGGCGTCTGTTGATGACTTCATGATGCCTGCCATGTCGTCTGGCATGCTGAGCACAAAGCACGCCGACAGTTGCCCAAGCCTTGCGCCGGCGTTCATCAGTGTCGGCGTGTTTGGCAAAAAGTCGCGTGACACCATAAGGTTGTAGTATGCCTTGATCTGCTCTTCATATTGCGCCATCTTGCCTTCAGCGACGAGCCTGAGCAGGTCCTTGAAGCTGACCTTCATCTGGCCCTGCTGCGCGCAGTGGATGTAGTGGCGTATTATGGCTTCAAAGTGGTATTTGTTAAGATAGTAAGCGCCGATGTGCAGCTTGTTGTCAAAGTCATCCAGTTTTGAATAGTAGCGCTCGGCTTCTTCGATGTTCTGCGTGTGGCTGCCAGTAAGGTTGAACACCGCCGGGTCATGCATGACGTCGGCTATTGCGACCAGAGTCGCGACGCGCTCGAACATCTGCTTGGGGCCTTCGATTATCTCGTTGTTGCCGTCCCTCAGCAGGTAGCGGGCCGCCAGCACTCTCAGTGAGTTGAGGTCAAACGCCTTGTCCACCTCGTCAAGGTCCCGCTTGTTGAGAACTTTCATCTTTTCGTCTCTCAGCTTGCGCCTCTCATGCCTGTAGAGTATGTAGGACTTTGCCGTCTCCGACAGCCCTTCCTCTATCAGTATCGATTCTACCATATCCTGAACGTCTTCTACGCTTGGAACAACCGTCTTTTCGCCTTGGACCATTTTCTGGACTACCTTGGCGGCAAGCCTTTCCGCTAATGGATAATCCGGCTTGCCAGTTGCAACCAGCGCTTTGTATATTGCATTGGAAATTTTTGACTGTTCAAAGTTTACGATGCGTCCGTCGCGTTTGCGTATCTGTGCGATTAGTTCCTTGGAATTATTATTAAATTCAGTAACTCCCGCCATCCCGCACTATACCATAAGCCACTAGTACTTATATCTTTTAGATAAAGAAGTGCACTGATTAATCAGTGGAAGTGCACCCTTCCAATAATAAAGTAAAACCAAGCTGAAATCCGAATACATGAATGTAATATTTCCAATAATTGAAAAGAAAGTTCTGCAATTACAAAATCTGCAAACATCGACAGCTTGTCTACATCATCATAATTCTAAAAAAGAATGATGATGCGGCGCGGCAGCTGCTGCAGCTGCAATTACGAATACACAGGCAGCTTGTGCGGCGACTTGCAGTGCTCGCATTTGTCCGCAGCAGCTTTTGATCGCCTGCCGCAGGTCGCGCACACTGCGAGCCTGATGCGGGGGCGCAGGAACGGCAGCTCCGCCACAGCTTCCAGCGCGCCCTTTACGTCCGCTGCTGCAAGGTCGGTGACGTCCAGGCTGGCTGCAAAGCCGCCATTCAGCAGCTTGTCGATTGCAACACACTCTTGAATTGCAGCCCTGTCTGAAAGGATTTCCTTGCCGTTTAGTATCATTCCTTGGGAATAGCTGGTGGTATTTTGAGATTGCAATAGCGAGACCTTGCCATACTTCTCAGAGTCGAGGCTGGCAAACCTCGTGCCGCTGTCGTCTGCCACAATTGAGACGCCCGCCCCCTCCTCGCCAAGCTGCTTGCCTTGCGTGGCGGCCACCTCAACGGCTGTCTTTAGCACCTTCTGCAGCACGTCGCTGGAAGACTCGCCTAGAATGTTGTGGACCGACTCCCTTGCGCCCGTAAGGTTGATCACTATTGCAGACGAGCCGCGCTGCATCGACTGGGTCGCGCTTGCAAGCGATGGCATCAATCCTTTCTTGACATAGTCAACAATTGTCTTTTTACGCATCGCCATTGCGGCAAGCGACGGCTTGATCATGAGCGCAAGCTTTGCACGGAAGTATGTTTCGTCCTTGTTTGATTCGTACGCAAGCCTTGGCAGGTTTATCGAAAGCGAATGGAGCGACATCGTCGCTGCGCCCTTGCCTGCCTTGCGGATGCCGCTGCTTGCCCGCACGCCGCTGCCTATCGAAATGATTCCTCCGCTGCGCACTGCTGCAGCAACGTGTTCAAGGCTGTCCTTCGCCTTGCCAGTTATCGCAATGCCGATCCTTGGCACAGGCGTAGCGTCGACATATCTTTTGTAGCCGTCGAGCAGCGCGTTCAGCTGCCGCGCGTCGAGCTCGGGCACAGCGAGCGTTGTTATCGGCATGTTGGAAAAATGCGAAGGAGCTGCAGACGAAGCTGTCAGCGCCCTTGCAAAGCGCGATGAAATGTCTTCGGGATCCTTAACGTTCTTTAGCAGCGCAAGCACGATTCCTTCGAGCACGACTTCGGACGATGCTTCCCTCGATAGGAGCGACACCAGCGCAGGCAAAGCTGCAATCGCGTCATCCGAGCTCTTTATCGCAGGTATGCGCGTCACGCCCAGAAAGCGGCCCTTTAAATCAAGGCCTTCCTCGAGCTCGGCGAGGTCAAGAAAGACCGTATC
Organism: Thermoproteota archaeon; assembly: GCA_040757615.1. GTDB lineage: Archaea > Thermoproteota > Nitrososphaeria > Nitrososphaerales > Nitrososphaeraceae > Nitrososphaera. The sequence goes on from JBFLWZ010000004.1 coordinate 7,168, forward strand.
TGGCAGCAGACCCCAGACGCTGGCGTTAGAGATGTTTATCTCGCCTGCGAGGTGCATGTCTGCGATGTCCTTTGGAAGGGTGTTGAACACTAGATATTCTGAGAATACCGAACCGGCGGCCTTTGTCATAATACCGTCTACTGTCGCGCCCTCGGCCGAGAGCATCTCGACAATGTCTGACGACGGCAGCCCGAGGCGAGCAAGCTTGTTCCTGTATTCCTCGTGGCCGTGTTCTATGAGGACTGAGTTGACTGTCTCGCGAATTAGAGAAGACGTGAGGTAGGCCGTCTGGAACTTGTAGATCTTGTTCTCGACTTCCTCGGTGATCTTGTGTGCTTGCTCTAGCGGCAGGTTGGCCTCCCTCACGAGCGATTGGATTATCTTGTGAGAGTTGAACTCCTCGATGGTGTGTCTGCTAGTCCTCACGTACATCTTGCCGCTCTCGATTATCGAGCGTTCCTCGATCTGCCTTGCCAGGCTCAGGACGAGCTTGCCAAGGTTGGTAATGGTATAGCGGCGCTCTGCCTTGTTGAGGGCGACCAGCAATTGCCTCAGCAGCTTTCTCAGGTGGTAGGCGAACTTGCCGGACTCTTTTTTTGACTTAAAGCCGGCAAGCGCCTTGAGTTCGGAATAAGTGAGAGGCCCCTTTGTGTTGAGTATGCGCAGGATGTCGATCCTGTTCGGGCTGGCCATTACAGAGAAAATCATTCTTACACGCTTTGATGCAGACTCTAAAACTCCGCCTTTCTTGGAATCCCTTGATTGAGAATCAAAACTCATCTGTTCCATTGCATCCGTTATCAAGGTAAATGATTAAAACACCTTTGTAAAATATTTTTTACTAACAGTACGATCCGCCCTACTTGGGCCAATTGACCTTTTGGTCAATTATCTTAGCTTTCTACCAGCACGCCTTGCTCTTCGGCAGGGGCTTCCTGCTTGACTTCCTGAGAGGGGATGTTCGTCGGCACCTCAGGGAGTTTGGCCTTTGCCTCGTTCTCCAGCACCCCCTCGATCTCGTTGAGGATGGAAAGGGCGTCTGCGTCTATAGGAGTTGAGATTTTGGCGTCTGCCTTGATGTTTGCATTGATCAGCACATCCGAGGTAACTGTCGAGACCTCGGAGAGCGCCTGACCAGCAGCTGGGATGGCCTTGTTCAGCTCCGACTGGATGCCCTTTATCATGTCGATCGTGGGGTCTATGGTGTCAAGGATGGTGGCGAACTCGCTGATAGTGCTAAAGCGTATCACGACCGCCTCAAGCGCTAGGCCAGTGTGCTGGGTCGTCCTGCGCAGCCGCCTCACGTTTGTTAACTCCATCGCCAGGATCTTTGCCCGGGCGTTGTTGCCTGACTTGATGTTTGAGGCTATTTGCTCGAGATAGTACGCCTCAGTCGTGGCGAACTTTTTGTCGAGCATATTGAGGCGCATGAGCTGGTTGTAGACCACTCCGGTGGCGTTGGTGATCTGACTCATGAACTGCTGGCGCTTGTCTCCTCCCATTTACTACCATCAGGCTAAACAAAGCGGGAAAACTCCGGATGTTGTACTCTGTGTACAAAAAGCTGCTACAAAGCTGAGCTACGAAAAAAATTGTATTCGTTAATAGCGATATGTGCATACGATAGTTGAGATGGTGGCAGACGAGGACCACAGCCGCCTCACAAAGAGGGAGCACATAGCCAAGCACCTCGGCGCGCGCAAGATCGAGTTCATATCTACGGCGGTCGTCTGCGTGGTTTTTGCCATAAGCTTTGCCCACCTCGAATACTATTACATCAAGGACCCTGCATTGCAGATCTCAAACGGTGAGGTAGTAGTCACCGATTCTAACTTTGACAGGAGCAGGGAGACAGAGCCCATCATCGGCAACATGTACCAGTACCACCTCTTTCCGATGCTGTTCATATTCGCTCTCATCAGCTTTGCGGCCCTGTGGGATGACATGTCATTCAAACTTCTCGGCCGGCACAAGCGCGTAAAGGCCGCATTTATCGGCGTGGCCAATCTCATCACCGCCATCTTGGTCGAAGATTTTGCGTGGTTTGCCAACAGGTGGGCTGTGCCGCTCGAGAGCGACCCAAAAGGAGGCTTGTTGATGCAGTTCTCCGACTGGACTTCGATGCACATGGGTGCGATAGACCTTGGAAGTTTCGTTATACCAGTCTGGTATCTAGTCGCAATAGCGATAGCCACGCTGGCATACTATGGTGGCTTTCGCAAGCACAACAGAATACGCTAGCGCTTGTTGACAGTTACTGTAAAGTCGCCAGGGTTGAGCGCGGCGCCGCAGATCGGGCAGCGCCCGTTTGTCGCGCGGAGCGCGTCCTTGACCGATTTTAGCATCCGCATCTGGTATACAATTGAGCCGCATTTCCCGCAAACAACATCAGCTGCTAGCATACTGGCAACCTGCAATAACTGGAATAAGAAAACTGCCCTTGACAGTTTTTTACAAAATGCGCAGCTGCAGCTACGCTAGACCGGCGGCATCCAATCCATTGCTTTCAAGTCAGAGTGCCCCGTCCTGCGAGTGTGCTCGTCTGCATCCAGCTTCAAGAAAAAGAACTGCTTGCATGACTGGCATTCGTAGACCTTGGACTTGAGCATGTTCATTAAAAGGACGTGAGATGATATAAGAAAAAGCTGGGTATGCCCGATTACATACACGCTATTTCTGGAGCATCAGGCCGTGCTTTTGGTCATAGCCGACAACCTTGACCTTGGTGCCTATTGGCAGGTCTGCCGGCGTCTTGATGCCGGGTAGAAATCCGGACGCTCTCAATTGCGAGTTGTCTACCCTGAACACAACCCAGGCGTACGAGCCTGCATCTTCAAAGCCCTCTGGCGCGACGGCCTGAATAGTATATGTGACGACAGCGCCCGAGCCGTCAAGCTCGACGTGCTCGAACTTGCTTGCAGAGCACTTTTCACAAAACATTACTGTCTCCAGCATCAGGTGGTCGCATTTCGTGCATTTGTGCGCCAGTATCTTTTTCCTGTTAGCTGCTTCGATGAATTTCTGGTGTGTGCTTTCCTGCGTCGACAATTTCTCCATCATTTCCTATCAACTTTTCTGAATATGTGCACCGCGGCGCTTGCGCCAGTGGCTCCAAAGTTATGCGTCAGTGCGATCTCGGCGTTTGGAACCGTGCGCTCGCCGGCCTTGCCGGTGAACTGCTCAAACACTTCCACCACCTGCCCGACGCCTGTTGCGCCGATCGGGTGGCCCTTTGATTTCAGCCCGCCTGACGGGTTTATCGGAATTTCGCCCTTGAGGCGTGTCGCTCCATCCCTCACTGCATGGGCAGCCTTGCCCTTGGGGAAGAAGCCGAGGTCTTCGATGTCAATTATTTCAGCGATCGTAAAGCAGTCATGCACTTCGGCAAAGTCGATGTCCTTTGGAGTGACGCCGGCCATCTTGTAGGCCTGCCGTGCAGCAGCTACGGTGCTTGGGATGGTGGTGATGTCTTCTCTTCCCTGCACAGCTGCTGGCGATGCGCCCCTGCCGGAGCCAATGATCTCCATGTACGGCCTACCGCTCTTTTTCGCAAACTCTTCGCTACACAGTATCGTGGCAGAAGCGCCGTCGGAGAACGGGCAGCAATCAAGCAGCTTCAGCGGTGAAGCGACCACCGGTGACTTGAGCACGTCGTCAACTGTGATCTTTTTGCGCACGTGCGCCTTTGGGTTCAAGATGCCGTTTTCGTGGTTCTTGACTGCCACGTGGGCCAGATCATCCTCAGTTGCCTTGTGGGTGTGCATGTAGGCCCGGGCCATCGATGCAAACAGCCCAGGGAACGAGGCGCCGTTGCCGCCTTCGTAAAAAAAGTCAGAGCAATATGAGAACAGAGTGGTGCTGTGCACCGTGCCGGTGTGCGTCACCTTTTCGACTCCAAGCGCAAGGACGCAGTCGTAGAAACCTGCAGCCACGTTTGCATAGGCTTCCCTGAACATGACAGAGCCAGAGCCGCAGGCCGATTCAATCGTAAGACCGGGAACGTGGGATATGCCAAGGTTGCTCATGATGACTGGCGCCATATGCACCTGCTTGTCTGCAACGCCAAACACGTTTGAAATATAGCCGGCCTGGATCTCTTTTGGAGTGATGCCAGCCGAGTCGATGGCCTCTTTGGCCGCATTCAGTGCAATCTCAATGATGCTTTCATTTAATTTTCCATATTTGGTGCTACCGGCGCCAAGAACGCAGACTTTGCTGTTTGTCATCTGTAAAAATTGGCTTTTTGCATTATAAATAGCTTGATTACTGTTGAAACAGAAGAATCATGGATGGTGTGTAGCATAATCGTCCGTCGCAATGTCCAAGAGCGATGCGTCCTGCTCCTTGTTGCTCACCTTTTTGATGAAAGTGAACATGTCGTTCCGGCTGAACTGGCCCGAATCCTTAAGGACGTCAATCATTTTCATCTCGTTCACATAGTCGGTGTATTTTTCGATTTTCAGGATCTCCTGGTAGACCAGCTTGCCAAGCGTCGTGTGGAAATATCGACTTTCAAACTTGCGTATCAGGCCGACATCCCTGAGCACCCTGAGTGCCTTGTAGTACTGCTTTCTTGAAATCCCCGACCTTTCAAGGAGGGCCGGGTCGTATCTGATGCCGGCCTGTGCCATCTGGAACAGCGTCAGATTCTCCCTCGAAGAAACGCTTTGAATTATTTCGTGCATTTTTCGTACATGTTCATCGCTAGCAATTGTACCGTCGGTCACTTCTAGCGAAAGAGCGTTAATCACTTTTATAGCTAATAGAACTTGAAATTATTACCTAATAATCTAAGATAAAACGCTAGTAACATTAGAGATTATTCTTACACACGGTTATGCAAAAAATAGACGGGGAGGAAACCCACTATTTTACAATATGTCTACTGCACTGCAGTCCTGAGAAGCTTCATTGCTTTGCTTAGTCTCTTGTTCATTCTCGTTCGATGCGCTCTGCTCTGTATCTTGTTCATTCTCCTGCTCGGCGCTCTCTTCTGAATCCTGGTTGCCTGACAGCAATCCTTCAATCGAGCCTAGCAAGCTGTTTTGCTCATCGTTCTGCTCTGTGTCCTGTTCGCTCTTTTGCTCGCTCAACAGGATCTCTTCCGATTTCTGCTCGTTGCTTTGCTCGTTCAGCTGGGCCTGCTCCGAATCCTGCTCGCTCTTTTGCTCCTGTTCGCAGTCCACGTTTGCGATTTCTGCATTAATCAGTTGCCCATAGGCCACCCCGGGCGCGATGGCGACGGCCGCCATGACCATCACCGTTCCAAGCGCAAGGATAGTCATCAGGTTGTTTCTATGATCCATTGCATCAAACTGAAGAGTAGGAACTGATTTATCGGGTTCGCCAGAAAATTGTCATAGACATGTTCATAGCATGCTTCTCCCGGCAGACAGAAAAAAACTTTGTAAAAGACCTCGACAAGGCAAGAAGAATCCTCCGGCGTTAACGCCCCTTTCGCAATCGTGCAGTACATTAGATTTATCTTTTCTCAATTCTCTTTATGTAATTGATGCTATTGCAGATGTTTCTGCCCCGTTTGCTACATACCGGGCATTTTTGTGCCGGATCGCGGAGAGAAAATTGTTTTGAAGGAAATTTCAGGATCGGGTTAATATGTTCATCGCGGGATCGGTTAGCCATTGTACACGCTAGTTGTCTGCGAAAAGCCGGATGCCGCAAGGAGGATAGCGCAGGCGCTTGGCAACTCTAGAGAGTCAAGGCCGGCCGGCATTTCCGTTTTTGACGTGGTGAACAATGGCCATCACTACAAAGTCTGTACGGCGCTTGGGCATCTGTATGGCCTCGCCGACGTGACAAAGAACAGGAGTGTATATCCAGTGTTAGATCTGGAATGGGGTCCGGTCAAAAAGAACCCCAAGGCTGCAAGGGCCATCAAGATCATCTCTGAACTAGCAAAAGGCGCTGCGGCGTTTATCCATGCGTGTGACTATGACCAGGAAGGCGAGGTGATAGGTCACAGCATCCTAGAATACGCATGTGGCAACAAATATGAAAAGGCGCTGCGGGCGAAATTTTCTACACTTACCGATGACGAGATAAATGAGTCGTTTGCCAGCTTGGTAAAACCAAGTGGAGGCCTTGCGGAAGCGGGGCGATCGCGCCACATGCTCGATTTCATTTATGGCGTCAACCTGTCAAGGGCGCTTGCAAGGTCGCTCAAGACAGCAAGCAGGTACCGCAACCTCTCTATCGGCAGAGTGCAGGGTCCTACTCTTGCATTTGCAGTAGACAGAGAACTGGAAATAAGGCTGCACATCCCCGACCCCTACTGGACGATTGCCGCGCAATTTGAAAAGAACGCCCAAGTTTTTTCGGCGCAGTACGAGAAACCCAGAATCGGGACGCTTGCAGAGGCCAAGTCGATAACAAGCGCATGTGTCGGCATGGACGGCACCGTGAAGGACGTTAACGAGAGCAAGGTTGTCCTTAGGCCACCAGCGCCCTTTAACATAGGAGACCTCCAGCGCGAAGCGTACAGGCTGTTCAAGCTCGGCCCCGGCTATACGCTTGCAATAGCGGAAAAGCTGTACCTTCAGGCGCTAATTTCCTATCCGCGCACATCCAGCCAAAAGCTGCCGGCGTCTATCGGATACAGCAAGATAATTTCAGGTCTCGCCAAGATCGGCAGCTATGTCAGCCTAGCGTCAATGTTGCTTTCAAGGGGCCGGCTTGTACCAAACGAAGGCAGGATGACAGACCCAGCGCACCCAGCTATCTATCCCACCGGTGTTTCTCCAAAGCAAAAATTGAGCGGCCTAGAGTTCAAGGTTTACGACCTGATAGTAAAGAGGTTCCTTGCGACATTTGGTGATCCGGCGGCGAGCAGGCACATCGACGTGGCCATTGACGTAAACGGCCGCGCCTTCCATGCGGAGGGCAGGATGCCTGTGTACGAGGGCTGGATGGTGTTTTACAAGCCGTACGTCAGGATGGAGCAGCGCGAGCTGCCAGAGCTGCACAATGGAGACACCGTAAGGAACCTTGGCATAGGCATGGAGGAAAAGTTTACGCAGCCGCCTTACCGCTACAACCAGGCGAGCCTGCTTGCCAAGATGGAACAGGAAAAGATTGGCACCAAAGCGACGAGGGCGGACATCATTGTCACCCTGTTCAAGCGGGGCTACATTGCGTCTGGCAGGGGCGGGATCGAGGCGACCGATCTCGGGTTTGCAGTGATCGACTCTATGAGAACGTTCGTGCCGGCTATTGTCTCGACGGACCTGACAAGGGCAATGGAGGAGCAGTTGGAGCTGGTAGAGCAGGGGTCTGCAGACAGCACTCTGGTGATCGAGCAGGCCGTAGACAGGCTGATAGAATCGCTTGCATCATTCATGGAAAAAGAAACGGACATTGGCGTGAGGATAGGCGACGCAGCGGCTGCAGACAGCGCCCAGGCGGCGACCCTTGGTCCCTGCCCGGTTTGCAAAAAGGGGCAACTGCGCATGATAAAATCATACAAGACGAAAAAGAGGTTTGTCGGCTGCTCGAATTATTCAGGCGGCTGTAAGGCGACCGCGCCTCTGCCGCAAAAGGGAATCGTAAGGATTTCCGGCAAGGCATGCCCTGAATGCGGCTGGCCGGTAGTCGGGATAATTTTTGCAAGGCGGGCAAAGCAGTGGAAGATCTGCGTCAATATGCACTGCCCTGCAAAAAAGAAATGAAGCTCTATAGCAAGCTTCGCTAGAAACATTGCATTAATCTAATAAGAAAACTATCTGCAATTACAATTGATGAGCTACAGCGATCACGCGCACTTGTGCGAATACTGCAGGGAGAGATTCCCGTGCCCGCTTGACAAGCGCGAGTGCAAGATCGACTGGAAGACGTCTCACAACGACCACCACTTGGCGCTGTCCTGCTAGTACAAAAGTCGGTAAACGTCCGTCCTGCGGTTCTTTAGCAGCGGCAGCGACTGCCTGACCTTTTGCACCCTTGATTTATCGATGTAGATCACTTCGACCCCCTCGCGCTGGCCCATGTCCACTAGCACTACGCCAAACGGGTCAACTGCCATGCTCCTGCCGCAATAGATGTTGTCCAGTTGGTCCGGCGCTATCACGTACGAGCCGTTCTCAATGGCCCTCGCCTTTACCATCGTCTGCCAGTGATCCTCTTTCATTTCGCCGGCGACCCAAGCAGAAGGCGCGACCAACACGTCGGCACCCTTGACCGTCAGTATCCTTGACAGTTCAGGGAACCGCAGGTCATAGCAGATCAATAGCCCGACGCTGCCTGCCCCTGTCTTTGCAGGACGGGTAATCCTTTTTCCAGGCACCAGCTTGGCAGATTCCTTGAAGCCAAGTGCGTTGTAGAGGTGCAGCTTGCGATAAACGGCAGACACCTTGCCTGCCGGGCTCAACATGACTGCAGTGTCATAGACGCGGTTTGATTTTCCGCTCTTTTCATAGATCGTGGCGACAACGCCGATCTTGTTCCTCTTGGCAGCGGCCGCAAGCCCGGTTATGAAATTCCCTTTGACAGTCTCGGCAATCTTGGCAAGGTCTGTCGCCGACTGGCTGCCGGGCGAAAATGCCATCTGAAACTCGGGAAAGCAGACGAGCTCGGCGCCCTTGCCGGCCGCTTCTGCAATGAATTCGAGCGATTTCTTTAGGTTTTCCTGCTTGTCTTCCGACGAGCGCATCTGCACCAGTGCGATTCTCTTCAAGCAGTGCAGGAAAAGCCTGTGAAAATAGAAATAGTTTGCTACTGCCCTTCGCTTTTGAGCTTTTTTATCGCCAAATCAAGCGCGTCGAACCACCGGGCAGACTCGTAGAGAAAGTCGATCCGCCTGCCGCTCACTGGGAACTTGTAGCCCTTCCTCTGTAGCTCCTCCCAGATCTCCGGCCCCGAGAGGCGCTGGTACGGGATGCCATATCTCTTCACCGCGTTGACGATCCCGCTTGCCATGAACTGGAGTTCGGAGTCGTTAGGATCGTACATGTTGTTTGAATGAGACGTATAGAGGATTATTGTCCATTTCTATTAACTATTGTTAGAGCGGTTTGCCAGACTGGAACCAGTTCTCCTTGGGCTTTTCGTCATAGACCACTATGACATGTTCTGGCTTTGTCTTCAAGATCTGCACTGCCGCGTCGGTCACAGCTTTCGCAAATTCGTCCTTCTGCTCTTTCGTCCTGCCAGGGTATAATGACACCAAAATAAGAGGCATGCGGTACCTCTGTCAGGGCTGGCTTATATGCACATTGGCCACCGGCGTCGGCGCGATTTCGGCAGCGTGGCCGTTTGACTTGGCCAGATCGTACAGCGCGATCAGGTATCGCTTGATGAAGTTGACTCCGGGCGATGGCCTTCTGCCTTTTTCGTAGTCGCTCAACACTGACGGGGTGATGTCCATCTTTCTGGCAAGGTCGGCCTGCTTTATGCCGAACTTTTTCCTCCAGTATTTCAGCTGCTGGGGCGGGTTTTCGCTCAGCACTACAGATCCGGCGATCCACGTCAGCTCGTCGCCGGCGTTAATGTCAGATTCGATAGTAGACAAGTGTAGACGAACGCTCTTTTGGGTGATAAAAAGATTATTCTGTTAGTAGATAAAATCGCTATTGTTGCACAAAGATCTGCGCGAGCTCAATGCAAGCGTAACAGAATGCACACTGTGCCCGCGGCTGTCGCGATACATTAAGCAGGTAGGCCGGGAAAAGGTAAAGCGGTTTGCAAATGAAGAATACTGGGCGCGGCCGCTGCCGAGCTGGGGCGACCCAGATGCAAAGCTCCTGATAGTAGGGCTGGCGCCTGCAGCGCATGGGGGCAACAGGACCGGCAGGATGTTCACCGGCGACAGCTCGGGCGACTGGCTCGCAAGGGCGATGCATGAAACAGGCTTTGCAAATATGCCTACGAGCAGAAGCAGGGACGACGGACTGGTGCTCAAGGGGGCATACATTACTGCCGCCGTGAGGTGTGCCCCGCCGAACAACAAGCCCCTCCCCTCAGAGCTGGCAAACTGCTCTCAATACCTCGTTTCCGAGCTTAAGCTTCTGAAAAATGTGAGAGTGATTCTTGCCCTTGGCAAAATAGGGTTTGACGCCTATTGCAGGGTGATAGGTGCAAAGGGATTGGCATTTAGCCACGGCGCATACTACGACATCGGCGGCAAAGTTCTGCTTGCGTCTTACCACCCAAGCAGGCAGAACACAAACACCGGCAAGCTGACTTGGCAGATGTGGATTAAGATATTCAGGACAGCAAGAGCCCTAGTCGTGAACTAGTTGTCGCAGCATTCTTTGCACAAAAATTCTACCTTGATCACTTCTCCCAGATCGTACATCACCTTGCAGTAAGCAAGGCGGTTGCACAGTGCACATTGCACCGGCCTGGGTAGCGACGTGTACGTCTGCTTCCTTGTTATCGGAGAATTGAACATTTCCACAGAACGCTGTTTGATTCCTGTCATGACGTAGACAGATTGTCAAACTAAATAAGGGATATCGACTACTTTTTTGACGAAGCGACGTCGGTCGTTATCTGGTCGATCTTGTATCGCAACGCCTCTTTCACCTTAGTGTTGTCGACCATGTTGAGCGCCCCCTTGCAGTTTGGGCATTTGAAGAACAATTCAACTGCTGCGTCGAACTTTACGCGGGAGCAGTCGTGGTTGCCACAGTGGTAGAATTCAGTCGACTCTTCATGCTCGAGCCTCTTGTGAAGCCGATCGAGGATCTTTTTCTTCTGGTTGTCAATAAAGTTGTCGACCTGATCCTGCTTTGCGCGCCAGCGGTAGACGAACCAGCCCTTCTTTTCGTCCTTAACGCGGATGCCGGAGATCAGGGCCTTGCCAAACATATCATAGAGCACCTTGCGCACGATGTTTATCTTTAGCCCTGTTGCGCTCGCAATCTCCTCGTCCGTGACGTCCTCGGTGTTGAGAAGCGCGCGGGCCACCTTGACGTATTCCTCGCCGCCAATCAACCCTGCAATCTTGACAAAAGAGTCCTCGTATTCAATAGAGCGCAATAGGTCTAGTATCGCTTTTTTCTGATATATATTTACTGTCTCGCTCTCTCGGCAGTGCCGTATAATGGGTAGATGCCGTGCGAATAATCGCTCACATAGCTCCACACTTCGGGGCTTATCAAGAGCGGGTGGAATGTGGACTTTTGCCGGTCGTCAAGCGCGTCGTACACCATCTGGCCTATCACTATCTGATCCGGCCTGGCAAGCGCGGTCATTTTCGTAGCGATATTGATGGTGTAGCCGAGGATGTCATAGTGCGGCCTTTTCAGCTTTTTGCCGTCAATGTTGAACGTGTCCCATCCGTACTGGACGACCACGTTTTCTCCAAGGTCGATCCCGATGCGCACGCTTATCTCCGGATAGTCGTACTGGTTCAAGATGGGGTTTATCCCCTGATGCACTATCTTGACCATGGACCTGGCGCAATTGACTGCGTTGACGCTCGGTAGGTACTTGTCGTCAGTTGCAAGGAAGAACGCCAGTATCGCATCGCCCACGTACTTTAACACATAACCGCCGTACGCCGACACGATGATCGACATCTCTTGCGTGAACGCCTGAATTATCGCGGCGAGCCTGTCGGCAGGCAGGTCAGACGACATCCGGGTGGAACCCACAAGGTCTATGTGGAGTATCACCAACATGGCCTTTGACTTGGCCAGTCTTGTCAACACTTCGTCAGTCTCCTCGCCCGAGATGTCAAACGTGCTTGCCACCTTGAGCGCCTTCCACACCCTCTTTTGTGCTGCCTGGACTGCCTTGTCAAGGTCGACAACCGCGTCAAGGTAGAATGAAGCAAGCGAAGGCGACGCCTTTGTAACGGTCTTTTGCTCAGCCGACGCTATCACCCTCCGCACTTCGTCTAGGCTGATGTCCAGCTGGAGCGCGATTGTCTCGGCCGGCACGCCCGAGTTATGCAGGTTGATTATGGTTGCCTGCTGGCTTTCGGCCATATAGGCTGGTGGTCGCGTGCCAAATATTACTATTTTCTGCTACAAACCTTCCAGCGCGATTATTAACAACCAGTACGTAATACATGTAGGGGCAATGGCAAGCAAAAATCAGGAAGAGGAGAGGGCACTATTGACGATGACCAACATCAAATATCTGGTAGAGGGACTTGATGTCCTGCTCGCGACCGATCTCGACGGGGAAAAGCGCAGGAAGGTCATACAACTGCGCAACGAACTGCTGTCTCACATCAACAGCATATTCAACGATTATTCATAAGAGCCGCTCTGACCTTGAAGATGACTTCGTTTATGGACAGCGGCTCTTTTTTTATTATGTCCTGCCTGTCAAGCGACCCCATAAGCTTGAGCGCCTCACTCGAGATTGAGAGCAAGAACATGAAGCGCACGTCGCCGTCGTGCGACCTTATTTCGCGGTAGAGGTCAAGCCCAGTCATGTCGGGCATCACAAGGTCGGTGATGACAACCCTGTATTTCATCTGGCTTGCGAATTTTAGCGCCTCCGAAGGATCAGGAGTATGATCAACTGAAAGGCCGACTGCGCGAAGATAAGCTGACATAAGGGATGCCGTGTTTGGCTTTTGATCCACAAGAAGAATTGTTTGCTGCAACTCTCCCCAGTAGTTTTTGTGTGTATTTTCTTATTAATCCCTGATGGTCAATTGTTATAGAGTTGTTGATTCTCAGGGCTCCCTCGCATGCCTGTACGACGACAGGAATGTCATGAGCGTCATGGCAAACAGCAGGATGCCCGTCGACAGATGCATCGCCACGATGATTGGGTGCAGCGCAGTGTCTACGACGAAAAAGCCAAGTGCTATTTGTACCGATATGACTATTGCGGCTATTATCGCAGTCTTTCTGGCAGGCGTGGCTTTCACAAAGGAATAGACTGCGGTGGCATAGATCAGGCCTGTCGTAATGAGCACGAGAACCCGGTGATAGTGCTCAAAGAAATGCCTCTCCGATGGCAGACCAAAGCCGTTTGGGCAGAGTGGCCAGTCTGTGCACGTCAGCCCTTGGTGCGAGGAAGAGATGTAGACTCCTACCAGCATGACAGAATAGAGCACGGCCATTGCCGCGAATGAGAGGCCGACTCCCACCATTGAGCTGGAGCGCTGCACTTCCAACGGGCAAAAAATCGTGCATACGCCAATTATAACCTTGGCATTGAACTTTCTTCTCCTCTATTTCCTCATATCCGTTTTATGCGCTGGCGCCGCTTGTGCGGCAATGGAGAACACGGATGGCGATCTGGGAAGTTTTGGGGGCAAGTATCCCAAGGACCTGTTTAACAAGAACGTGGTGGCAGGCGGCCAGGCAATAGGCCATGTGGCGAAAGAGACCGACGATATCATTGTAGTTTTCAGCGATTCTGGCGATTTGCGCTATGATGTACCAAAGTCAAAGATAGAGGTGGCAGGCGGCTCGGTTGTAGTGAACGAGCCACTTGACCAGTATATGGTGAACAGAGACATGCCGCTGCCTGAAAGCAAGGGCTTGAGGCCGTCTGCTGAAGAGATAATCCAGAAAGCCGGAGAAATCCCTGAGAAGCCCTCCTCTATTCCAACAGAAGAAGAATACAGGCCGTCAGTGGCTGAAGAAAAGGCGGCAAACGTGGTCAATGAGCTCAAAGGCACAGGCCGTGAGCTGGAGCAGGCTGCCAAGACTACCAAGGCAAAGATGGAGGACATTGGAGCCGTGGCGGCAAGTGACATGGAGACGGCAGCGAGGCAGGCAGCAAGGGAAGCGGGCGACCTTGCTCGGTCAGGGACCAGAGCAGTCAAGGAAAAAATTGTGGCAGCCCAGAGCAATGTGGAGGCAGGCCTGAGCTCGGACAATGTGCTCAAAATCGAAAAGGAATCGAGGCAGGCATCTACAGAGCTTGACCTTGGAAGCTACGAGGGAAAATATCCCAAAGATCTCTTTAACAAGACCGTCTTGGTGAACGACCAGCCGATCGGCAGGGTTGCCAAGGAAACAGTCGATCTCATCGTGGTGTTCAGTGATACTGATAGCTCTATTAGGTTTGACATTCCAAAATTCGAGATTGCGCTGGCTGGCAACTCTGTAGTCGCCAGCGAGGATTTGTTGTTCAGATACAGGACGCGCAGGGACGCGCCAATGCCGCCCGACAGGCCGCTCAGGCCGTCAGGTGAAGAGATTCGCGCCGCGGCTGCAGAACAGAGTGAAGTGCAAGAGAAAAAGCGCACGACGCCTGACGCTGTCATGAAAGAGGGGAGTTATCTTGCAAGTGCGCCGCGGCCAGAAACTGCAGGAGTGTCAGTGCCGGAAGGCTTTGTTGTTGACACCGAGTCTGAACTCTCCAAGAAGCTCAAGAGCGCGTTGGCCGAGCTAAGAGAGATAATCGTGGCAGGCAGCAAGGTGGCCAAGAAAAAGGCAAGAGAGGCAAAGGCTCAGGCAGAGGAAAAGCAGGCAGTGATGGACACCGAGTCAATCTCCAGAATGGGCGACCTTGCAGCAAGATTTGCAGACTCGTTTGAAGACGTGCTCTCTGAGATCAGGACAAGAACGTATGCCGACCAAGTGCAGATCTACAATGGCTTTGTAAAGCTGATTGATCAGCAGCGCAACTTGGTAGTTGCGCGTCGCGACCTCGCTCTTAGGCTCAAAGATTCTGTCCCAGCTCCAGTGGTGGACAAGCCCGGGCTTGAGGTCTCGCCAGAGCTCCCTGAGGACACCAGTGAGAGCAGGGCACTGAACGAGCACGAAACTACCGCAAAAAGAAGACGACGGACTGTCAAGTCGACGAGGAAAAGAAAAGCCTAGTAGTGCAGGCGCGAATTTTCGTAAAATTCGCGGTCATCTTCGGCCATGACGACGCGCCTGTGGCACTCTTTGCACAGCAGGTATTCCGAGTCGGCAGGGAGCTCTTTCTTGCACCTGCTGCAGAACTTTTTCAACATTTGCTATGCGGCATTCTGGGATAAAACCCTGACTGTATAGAAATCTAATTAAGCATGGACTCCGACATCAAGTCGGCCCGGCAACGTTGGCTTTGCAAAATGAAGTTTTCAATGCATTATCGTATGCCACCAGCAAGGGCTTCCAGATTCATCCGGATGCTTTTGCGATGCTCAAGGGCCTCGACACTGACGTGCTCAAGACTGTGCAGGAGATAATCAAGTCCAAAAAGCCTTCCAAGAACGCAGTCATTCTAGTCGACGACATCAAGGGCCTGCTGAATCCCAAAAAGGACGAAGGGCCAGCGGAGCAGATATGCAACGTGTTGTTGGACCCGACGCCCAAGGTTACCACGGGTGAAGGGGTAGACGGCTATGCAGCGCTTTTCAAGAGCAGGTTTGAAAAGTCGATGCGCATCCTATCGCAGAGGCCTGACAGCAAACGCATCTCAAAGGTGGCGGCCGTAAAGCAGGGTTCTAGAAACTCCAAGTTTGTTGAGAGGGGCGAAAAAAGCCTCCATGGGGGCGCCGGCACGACTGTCGTCGCCGGCCTCTTGATGTCAAGGCGCACCAAAAAGAACGGGATTGAGCTTGCAGTTGATGACTATACAGGAATATTATCAGTGATGGCTGTGTCGGAGGAGGTGAAAAAGCAGGCGGCCACGCTTGCACTTGACCAGATGGTGATGCTCGAACTGGAAAACAATAGGGGGGCGCCGGGGCTGACTGTCAAGAGCGTCATGACTCCGGACATTCCTGACCACTTGCCAAACAGGAGCAAGTCGGAAGCGTACGCGGTACTGATTTCCGATCTCCATGTTGGTAGCAAGTATTTCATGGAAAAAGAGTTCCTCCGGTTTCTGGACTGGCTGTCTTCTGATGATGACATTGTGCGCAAGATCAAGTTCCTCTGTGTCGGAGGCGACCTTATCGACGGCATCGGCATATTTCCAAATCAGGACAAGGAGCTATTGATGATGGACGCAGGCAAGCAGATGAGCCATGCCGCGCAGTTGCTTGCAAAGGTGCCCAAGCACATCAAGGTGCTGGTGATTCCGGGCAACCACGACCCTGGCAGGCGCGCCCTTCCGCAGCCTGCAATTCCCGGCAAAGACCCTAAAGACCACTTGTATGGATTGGAGAACTGCACGATGCTTGGCAACCCCGCGTCTGTTGAATTGAACGGCGTCAAGCTGTTGATGTATCATGGCCAGAGCCTAGACGACGTGATTGCTACCACGCCGGGCCTCAGTTATCAAAAGCCGGCCGAAGCCATGAAGGTGCTTCTCAAGGCCCGACACCTCGCTCCGACATATGGCGAACGAACACCCA
The DNA here is from genome assembly GCA_040757615.1 of Thermoproteota archaeon. GTDB lineage: Archaea > Thermoproteota > Nitrososphaeria > Nitrososphaerales > Nitrososphaeraceae > Nitrososphaera. Next base: position 23,390 of record JBFLWZ010000004.1, read on the forward strand.
TAGCGCCCGAGCAGGAGGACATGATGGTCATAACCGAGGTGCCCGACATTTTGCACTCTGGGCATGTTCACGTGACTGATATCCAGAACTACCGCGGTACTCTTGTCGTCAACTCTGGAGCGTGGCAGAGCCAGACAAAGTTCCAGCAGACCATGGGCATAACGCCTTCGCCGGGCTTAGCGATACTGGTCAATCTAGCGACTCTGCAGCCGTCGATTCAGGACTTTAATCAATAAGTGAAGAAAAATCTTCCTTGAGTGCTTCCTTGACGGTTGTCAGGGGGACTGTTATCTTGATCTTTTGCGACCTACCATAGCGGCCCTGATTGACAATGTCGGTTGACACAAGGCCTTGTAGCTCTAGGTCGCTTATGATCTGCGTCATGCGCCGCTGGGTGAGCGGTTTTTGCTCGGTATGCTTGCACATCGAAAGGTAAGTGTCGTATACGTCGCCGGTGGTCCCGCTTTTTGACTTCATCACGGCCAGGATCACCAGCTTGTTGTGGGTCGTCGCGTTTTTCAGCGCAATGAACGGCGCGTCCCTTTCGATCCGGTCTTCGCCGGCGCGGACGTGTTTTTCGTCGACACGGGTGGCGCCCTCCCTTTCTGCAAGCTCTGCAGAGACCCTTAGCAGGTCGATTGCCTTCCTAGCGTCGCCGTGCTCCCTGCCTGCGATAGCTGCGCACAGATTGACAGCTGCATCCGAGATAGCGCATTCATTGAACGAAACCTTGGCGCGCTCGTGCAAGATCTGTCTCAACTGGTCCACTGTGTAGGGGTTGAACACCAGCTCCTCCTCGCTGAGGCTGCTTCTCACGCGCGGGTCCAGCTTGTCCTTGAACGTTAGGCTGTTTGAGATGCCAATAAGCGTGATAAAGCCTCCCTTCATTTTCTGGTTGGCCCTAGTAAAGTTGTAGAGTATGTCATCGCCGCTTTTGTCGACAAGCGAATCTATTTCGTCGATCACCAGAACGATGCTGAGCTTTTTCTTTTGGATATACTGCAGGATCCTGTCGGTCGCTTCACCCATAGACAGGCCTGTAAAGTGAACCTGCTTTTCATGTTCTTTGTTTATGCCGAGCTCTTCGGCGATTTCAAACAGCACCTTGTACGCGCTGCCTGCGCTCTTGGCGTTGATGAAGAGGACCTTTACGTCCATTTTCAATTCGCTTGCTTTTTTCGATAATCTTTCCACTACATTTCTTGCAGCCGCAGTTTTTCCAGTTCCAGGCTTGCCGAACAAGAGCAGGTTCGATGGACGTGCGTTTTTAAAGATCGTCGATAGCACCTGCGCAAGCGTCCTTGTTTCTTCATCCCTGAATGGAAGTTTTTCAGGCACGTAATCAATATTCAGAAACTGCCAAGACTTGACGAGCGACTTGCCGGTTGCGGCCCTTGTGAAAATATTATCGATGTCAGAGCTCAATTATCGATCACCATTGCTGGCGCGCCAATTTTAACCCGCCGCCCCCTCTTTTTCTTTTGCAGACCAGTATTTGTTAACTTTACCTTAACAGTTACATTAACAGGTCGCTTTTAACCGGCCGAATCAATCATAGCTGATTTTGGTATCAGCTTGATGACATTGCATCGTAAGGGTCATGAGAAGGGCTCTGGACAGGAAAACAAGGGGTGGCGGCATGGCCAAAGTCACTACGCAATTAACAGTGATTAACAATACACGATCGCCGCCTGCGAAAAAGCCCGAAAATAACCCCTTTATTTCCACTGGAGCGTTAAGGATCGCCCATCTGTTGTTAACAAGCCATGGACCGAACCCCTCCATTTCCACTGGAACAGCAAACGAGCAGTTTCCAACCAAAAATTTGGTTAACCCAAGGCAATTGTTAACCAAAAAACTTCTTTCTCATGCGCGGTTAACAAGAGCTAAGCTCTTTGTTATCAATAATGACAGAGCTCATGTTAAGTGTTAATACGTTAACAGGTCAAGCTACCTTTACGACATGAGCCCTGGAAAGAAGCGGTTCAAGATAGAACTCGAGGACGCCGAGGGGAGCAAGTACAACCTCTCACTAGAGGGAAACGTGTCCAAGGAAAAGATAATGAAAATAGTCGAGTTCATGGATCTTCTCAACATCGAATCCAGCGGAAACGGCGAAAGCGAGACGCTCAGTAACAGACCGTCGCCAGTCTCTGTCGGCGACAGGATCTGGAGTTTGGTTGAGGGCAAGTTCCCCTATGGAAGCTTTACCTCAACCGACATTCTCGAATTATATGAGGATCAGTTCAACGAGCCGATCAAGCTGAGTATCATCTCAACTTACCTCTCACGGTATTCTGACCGCGGGAGATTAGCGAGAACGCGCCAAGGCAAGGAGTGGGTCTACAAGATCGCTAGACAGCAGCAGGCGCAACCTTCTCCTTCAGCCTCTCTCGACCTGCGTCCGTGATGTTGTATCTGAAAGGCTTGGCGTTGACATCTCTGCTGACAAGGCCAGAGTCGTGAAGCTTTTTCAAGAGGCGGGCCGTGTGCTCACGAGTCCTGCCTACAGCCAGCTGCACTTCCCTTGAGGTGTGAGGCTTTTCAGCAAGCAGCTTTAGGATATAGTCGGTCGTGCCGTTGTTTCCCTCCTTCTCAGCCGTCGCGTGCTGCGTGATTGTTACAGGCTCACTCACAGGCGCTACGTGAGGTTGCGGCGGATGTGATACCTGCTGGAACTGTGACGTCATTGCCTGAGGGGGTTGCGACCTCACTTCCATGATGTCGACCTTTGCCCTAAGATCTGCAATCACCTTGTCATAGTCGCGCAACCTTCTCGTGTATTCGAGAACCACTGCTTCGACCACCGCCTCGTCAGCCCTGTAGCGTCGATCCGCCAGCGCGCTCTTGGCCCTTGAATAGACCATCACGCTGGCCATGCCAGCCAAGAACGCAAGCATACCGGATATCACAAGGTCGTTAGTCAATAACGTGATAAATCGGATTAGATCGACGATCATGTCACGGCATAACGTTGCAGCACCGTGATTTATTGCTACAGAACAACATTATTTTACAATCTTGACATTCTTTTTACCAGGGTGTCAATCACGGATATCACATCGCTCACGTTCAATTTGCTGGCAACATCACTACTTTCTGAACCAAATATCACGCCTACCTGCTCTGCTAGCCTGCCGATAGCACTCAGTGCTTCCGGCTGCACGATCCCCGTCGATTGCAGAAGTATCATGCTGTACAGAACCGCGTTCACCTTGTCCCGGCACTGTTTGACCTGCCGGTAATAGGCCCCTGAACTGATGTTCTGTGCTCGGCCACCCCCCTGCAGCCTTTTAGAAATTATATCAAGCTGGCGGGGAGTAAATAGAGAATTTGCAACAATATGTGCATAAAGGTTGTTAGAATTGGATTTTGGATCGGCCATAGGCACTATACAGATCTGTATAGTGAACGCAGGATAAAAAGATTGGTAGCATCAAACTTTAAAATGACCACTTCTCTTCAACAAGAGAAGTGGCACCAGGAAAGGTCGAGCAGCATTTACGAGATGAGATTAAAAAACACAGAACCATTTGCCTTCCGCTCATAGACTCTGAAAACTCTACGGACGCGGCGGCCATTGCAAGAACGGTAGAGGAGAAAGGAGCCTCCGGGATTCTGGTCGGCGGTTCGTCAGCCATCGACCAACTGGAGCTGGCCAAGGTTGTAGCGGAAATAAAATCCAAGGTCAAGATACCTGTGATATTGTTCCCAGGGAACGTCACAGGCGTGTCACCAAAGGCCGACGCAATATTGTTCAGCTCGTTGCTCAATTCAGAGAACCCTTATTTCATAACTGAAGCGCAGGCACTCGGCGCGATCGCAGTCAAAAAGTATGGCATAGAACCGCTTCCAACTGCATACGTCATCGTCGGCGAAGGCACAGCCGCCTGGTTCGTCGGCCGGGCAAGAGGCATACCGTTCCACAAACCCAACCTTGCAGTGATGTATTCGCTTGCGGCGCAATACATGGGCATGCGCTTTGTCTACCTTGAAGCCGGCTCGGGCGCGTCGCAGAACGTTCCTCCCGAAATGGTGGCGGCTGTCAGGAAGAATTATGAAGGCACGCTTATTGTCGGCGGCGGCATAAAGTCGCCAGAGACCGCCGGGCAGATAGCAAAGGCAGGAGCCGACATCATAGTCATCGGCACAATGATAGAAAAGGACGGCAACTGGCAGGACAAGTTTTCGTCGATTGTGAAGGCCATCAGGTCGCAATAGCCATGATGCTGGAAGAGGCCGAGGCCCGTCTCAAGGACGTGAGAATGCCGGCATACTACCGGCGCTACCAGCAGGACATCCTGAAGAACGTCTACCAGAACTACCAGCACGCGCTCAAGGCAAGGCGGCGCGGGATCGATGTAGCAGACATTGTAGAGCCAAAGATTGCTTATGATCTTGCGGACAGGGTTGCCAAGATGCATGAAATCGACATCGCGGATCGTTTGCGCGCCCTGCTAGCTACGACTACAAAGGAAAAGGCCGCATTAAAGATAGCTGAAGAAATCGCTGCAGGCGAATACGGTTCTGGTGACTTGGAGACCCGGCTTGAAAACGCAGTCCGCGTATCATTAGCGGTGGTTACGGAAGGCGTCACCGTCGCGCCCTTGCAGGGCATTTCAGACGTCACGATCAAGAGCAACGCCGACGGCTCGCAATACCTGTCGGTGTCGTTTGCCGGGCCGATCAGATCGGCCGGCGGAACAGAAGCCGCGCTCACCATGCTGATTGCCGACCACGCAAGGAAGGTCGCGGGGCTTGGCAAGTACATCGCAAATTCGTTTGACGACGAAACCGGCAGGTTCGTGGAAGAGCTGCGAATCTACGAAAGGGAAGTCATGGGCTTCCAGTTCAAGGTTCTCGACGAAGACGTGGTAAAGTGCATTTCAAACGTCCCTGTCGAGCTCGATGGCGTCGACACCGACCCAGTCGAAGTTGTGGGGCACAAGGGCATGCGCCGGATAGCGACCGACAGGGTGCGCGGGGGCACGCTCAGGGTCATGAATGACGGGCTTATCGGCAGAAGTCGAAAACTGCTAAAGCTCGTTGAGACATTAAGGCTTGACGGCTGGGGATGGCTCAAGGACCTAAAGGGAGCCATTCAGACAGGTGACGATGACGCGGCCCACCATAGGATGTCTGAAGTCATCACCGGCAGACCCGTGCTTTCCATGGCCAAAAAGATAGGCGGCTTCCGCCTGCGCTACGGCCGCTGCTACAACACCGGCTTTGCCACGGTTGGAATCCACCCGGCAGTGCCGGCCCTGCTCAACTATGCCATAGTCGCCGGCACGCAGATCAAGATGGACATGCCAGGCAAGGCCTCTACCATCGCGCTTGTCGACACCTTAGAAGCGCCAATAGTCCGGCTGGACGACGGGCGTGTGATGCCTGTCCAGACAGTCGAACAGGCAGAAAAGATCCGCATGCGGGTCAGCAAGATCCTGTACATCGGCGACATGCTGATAAGCTATGGCGACTTTCTTGAAAACAACGCGCAACTTCCGCCTGCAAGCTATGTCGAAGAAGCGTGGGCCCAGCAGCTAAAATCGAAACTTCCGTCCATGCCCGTCAATTCAAACAGGGATCGGCTGATCCAGCTGGCAGAGAACCCCCTGATTATCCCGACTATTGAGGAAGCGTTTGAAATAAGCAAGCTCGGGATGCCGCTGCATCCAAAGTATTCGTTCTACTGGGACACAGTCGGCCTTGACGACTTGCTTTACCTGAAAGACAGGCTTGACGACAGCCTGCCAGCCGACGCAAAGCTAAAGGAAATTCTGGAAAAGCTCGGCATCGCGCATTCCATTGCAAACGGCAGGATCTTGCTTGACGACAAGAGCCAAGCTCTCTCATTGAGGCGGCTGCTCTCAGGACCCGTTGTTGAAGCCAAAGATCCAATCGAGTTTGTGACAAAATCATCCGGCGTCCAGGTGATGCCCAAGTTTGCCTCCACCATCGCGGTAAGGGTTGGTAGGCCGGAAAAGGCCGCTGAACGCAAGATGAAGCCGCCTGTGCACGCCCTGTTTCCCATAGGCTCAAAAGGCGGCGCTACCCGCGACATCCTAAAGGCGGCCAAGGAGGACTCATTCTATACCGAAATAGCGAACCGCTACTGCGACAACTGCAGATTGCCGTCAGTTGGGACGCACTGCCGTGCCTGCGGCGCGTCGACAATGATCCGGAACCTCTGCATCGTGTGCAAGGGGGAAGTCGAGGAAGGCGAAAAATGCGGGCGCTGCGGCAAGGAAGGGAGGACATATTCATCAGTCAACTATCCGCTCAAGGATGCTCTGGACAATGCCAGGAAAAAGCTCGGCGTGACGCCTGAAGAGCCGTTCAAGGGCGTCAAATCGCTCATGAGCCGGCACAGGTCGGCAGAGCCTCTGGAAAAGGGGATACTGCGGCAAAAGCACAACCTGTACGCGTTCAAGGATGGCACGGTCAGGTTCGACGCTACCAATGAGCCCTTAACTCATTTCAAGCCGGCTTGGATAGGCATCAGCATCGAGAAGCTGAAGGAGCTCGGGTACTCGCGCGACTACCTCGGCAGAGAACTCACGTCGCCGGACCAGATAGTAGAGCTGCTGATGCAGGACGTGATAATCCCACGCGACTCTGCAAAGCACCTTCTCAACACAGCGAAATTCATTGACGAGGAGCTGGAAAAGCTGTACGACACCGAGCCGTTCTACAATGTGTCTTCAATCGATGACCTTGTAGGGCACTTGGTAGTGGGATTGGCGCCTCACACGTCAGTCGGCATCATGGGCAGGATAATCGGCTTTACGGATTCGCAGGTGTGCCTTGCTTCGCCTGTTTGGCACTCGGCCAAGCGCCGAGACTGCGACGGCGACGCTGACTCGGTCATGATGCTGATGGACGCGTTCCTGAATTTCTCGTTTGACTTTTTGCCGGACAAGATAGGTGGGCTCATGGACGCCCCGCTGCTGATACAGCCGGTAGTGCTGCCGCACGAAGTGCAGCGCCAGGCGCACAACGTCGACATTGCAAGCACATATCCAATAGAATTCTACGAGGCCACATGGAAGCAGGCAAAAGCAGCCGACACGGCAGCCATGATCGAAACGATCAAGAACAGGATAGGCGAAGAGCGCCAGTTCTTTGGCTACGGCTTTACTCATTTCACCGACGCCTTGGTTACAAAGGCACAGAGGAGCGCCTATTCCACACTTGACACCATGGAGGAAAAGCTAAAGATGCAGTTTGACACTGCGAAACTGATCAATGCGGTGGACGCAGATGAGGTGGCCGCGATGGTTCTGACGACGCACATCCTGCCGGACATCATGGGGAACATGCGGTCATACTCTTCGCAATCATTCCGCTGCACGGCGTGCGGAGCCAAGTTCCGCAGGATGCCTCTTCTGGGCAAGTGCACTGAGTGCCAGAGCGAGCTGATACAGACCGTGACAAGAGGCGCTGTCGAAAAGTACCTCGGTATCGCGACTGACATGTGCCAAGAGTACAAGATAAACGACTATTTGCGCAGCAGGGTAGAGTCGATAGCGACGGAATTGAAATTAATCTTTAAGGAAGAAAAAAAGATGCAGTCAAGCCTCACAGATTTTATCTAGCATTGGGTTGTGTCAAGTCTTTGGTTTATGAACAACAGCCCTGCCAACTTTCGGTTGTTGACAGCAACGACTCAACTTCGATGCATCGACTCTGAGGATTATTGGAGCGTGATCCAAGTTCCCCTTCATTGCTTCACCTGCGGCGCCTTTTGAACGCTGGAACACTTTAGCAGTGCGCTCTTCCTTCCTATGTTCATCGCAGCAACTACTACTACATCTCTGTCCATCCACTTCTTGCACTCTGCAC
>JBFLWZ010000005.1:0-26281 GCA_040757615.1 Thermoproteota archaeon
GCATTGCCAGAGCCATAGATCAGCGTCCTGCCGATGTTGCCATTATATTCCATTTTACCTAGGTCAATCGCACCGAAATCTGTCCGGATTTCATTACTGGGCAAATCGGTGGCAGACATGTCTGCCACCGGGGGATATTGCAGCCTGAAAGCTGTGAGCGGGCCAGATTCCTTGACTCCAAGTGAATATGCTGGCGCAGCCAGTGCGGAAGCGGTTATCAGGAACGCTAGAGCAATGGAAAAAGCGTTGCGAAGCATGTAATACGCTATTGTTATAGAGGATTACTCATGGTTATTACGATTTCTATTATAGAATTTGACGGCGTAAGACTACCAGTTTTAACTGGTGGATGATGAATGCCGAGTCGGATCCCTCTGCATCCTCCCTTCACCTTCCATTCGGCGTGCTCTCGTTGTTAAATAGCAGCAGGGCGGACATTTCAGCATCCCCATGTCAGAGCTAGGCAAAGGTGGTCGTAGAATAGACATGGATGTGGTCGCGTGTATACCATCATTTGCTAGGCCGAAAAATGGATTATTATTACTATTACCGGTGGAACGCCGGGGATGCACGCTTTTAGGAAGAGGGGGAAGAGAGATCCAAGAAGCTCTCGGTCACTGAACTAGGAAAAGAAGCTTGCCTGCCGGCCGGGACTATGTAAAGGTGAAGGAGGAGGGCGAGGCCATCGGATTTGTACGATAGCAGTTCACTAAAAAATGGATTCTGCCTACCGCCGGTGCTCCTCGGCAGGTGCAGAAAAGGTTACTTTAGGAGGTCGTCGTACTTGCCGGCCTGAAGATCTGCGAAGACTTCTTTGGCAGGCTTGCCTTCGACCTTGACGCCCATGCTGACGCAAGAGCCAATGACTTCTCTAACTGCACCCCTTACATCAAACGCATAAGAACCGTCGATCTTCATCTTGGCTATTTTCACGGCGCTTGCCATTGACAGATCACCGGCATAGTTTGTCCCGGCAGTGCCAGACCCTTTTTGGATGCCGGCTTCCTTGGCCACCAGGGCAGCAGTCGGTGGGATGCCCACTTCGACTGTGAACTTCTTTGTCTCAGAATCCACTTCTACCTTGACTGGCACCTTCATGCCCGGAAAATCCTTGGTCTTTTCATTAATGGTATTTACAACCTGCAACACGTTTACACCCATCGGACCCAGCGCTGGACCCAGAGGCGGGCCTGCATTGGCTTCTCCACCGCTTACCAGCGCGGAAATCGACTTTTTCTCTCCCATATGACAGGCAAGCAGAGGTTTTAGCCAAATTATAATTCTTGCTCTTATAATCTCTCTCGACTATACTTGTGCAGGTTTTTAAACCCGGGCAGTGTGTAAAAGCCGGAATGTCTGATCAGCAGCCCAACGAAGGCGTAGGCTCTTTGTTCTTTGAGCTCGCCGGCGACCTCCGCCTCTCAATGTTGACGAGGCTGAGCCAGAAAAACTACAGGCTGTCGCAGCTTGCATCAGAGCTTGACGCTACCATGCAGGAGGCCCACCGCAATATGACTCGCCTTATCGACTCGGGACTGGTCTCAAAGGACAGGGAGGGCGAACTGATCCTGACTGCCTACGGAAGGACTGTTGTCACGCTCATTCCAAGTTATGACTTTCTCTACCGCAATAAAGAGTTCTTTGTCGACCACAGCCTAGGCGACCTGCCTCCAAAGTTCATCCAGAGGATGGGCGCATTTCAGAACTGCGAAATAGTGCACGGTGTGATGGCCATACTTCAGCGCTGGAAGAACCTCTACTCTGAATCTGAAAAATACATCAAGGAGATAATGGCCCAGGTGCCACTTGATCTTATAGAAACAATCAGCAGCAGGGTAGAGAGCGGCGTGAAATTCTCGTACATATTTGCAAGCAACGCCGTGGTTCCAAAGGGCAGGACACAGCTCTTGCAAAAGGTGGGCTGGCGCAATTTCATCAGCAAGGGCCTGGTCGAGCGCAGGATGCTGCCCGAAGTAAAGGTGATGACGATCTTCAATGAGAAACAGGGCTGCGTGCTCTTTCCAAACATGAAGGGCGAACCCGACCTTAACATCATGTTCTATGGCGAAGACAGCGAGTTCCTTGAATGGTGTTCGGATCTCTTCAACTACCAGTGGGAAAAGGCAGGACAGTTTGACGAAACTAAGCTAAAACACGAAGTGTAAGAACTGCGATAATTTGGTGACTATTGACCCGCTTCCATGATACCTGCAATTTCTGGCGGTTCTCGCGTGTTTTGCAATCCTGGGAGAGTTTTTTGCATGGAGACACAGAAAGGCAAAGTATGCGATTGCAACTGTGAGTTTGGCGATAGCTCTGTATACTTTTGTTTTAGAATTTGGCGGATTGTTTGCGGCCGCTCATTGAAAATCTAGTTCGGATCAGGTTTTTATACGCCAAACATGATTCAATTCTATGCCAAAAGCATTTGTTCTCATGAACGCCGAACTTGGAAGTGAGGATTCTCTCGTTAACGACCTGAGAAAACTTGACAGCGTAAAGGAAGTCTATCAGGTTTACGGCGTATATGACATTGTCGCTCAGGTGGAGGCCGATACGATGGAGAAGGTAAAGGAAACCATCACATGGAAGCTCCGTAAGCTGAACGGCGTCAAGTCGACTCTGACAATGATTGTGATGGAATAGTCAGGCGGCCGCCTTTAACACTATTTTGCGGAAATACTTGTTCACAAGTGCAAACGAAGCGCCGAGGAACGCTATTGCCAGAGCAAAAGTGACACCGTAGCCAAAGGTTGCCGCAAGTTCGCCTGCCGCCAACGATCCTATCAGCAGACCCGCTCCGATTATTGCACTGTTTATTCCAAGGACACTCCCCGATTTGCCATCCGGGATTATCTTTAGCAGCGATGATGTCGTGGTTGTACTCCAGATGCTAAAGCTGATCTCGACTGTAACAAACGCCGCAAGCGTCATCATCAGTATCGAACCGGGGTTGCTGACAAAAAGGAATGCCGCTACCACTGCCATCACGATGCCAAACATTCTTGGGATGTATGCAAATCTGCCCATTTTTTCCTCGCCCCCTCTTGCTATTAGCCGGTGGTTGAACGGCAGGAAAAACACCTTTGAAACATGCAGGATAGTGTATGCAAGGAAGACCTGAGAGTCGGTGACGCCGCTGTCTTTGAGGAATGGCGTATAAGGCGTAAACAAAAGGTTGTTAGACAGAAAGTACAGGCCAGTGCCGGCGAAGAAGAGGAACTCTTTTCGAGACACGCTTGCCTGCAGCTTTGAAAGCGAAAGGTCGGAAACCGGTTTTAGGAACATTACCGGCGCCTGCTTTAGCCTGTCCACAAGTGCTGCACGCGACATGGCTATGGCCCTACGTTCAAGCGTCGTCGGCGGATCCTTGACAAACATCATTGTCAGGCCGACTGATGAAAATGCAATTGCAGTGCATATCAGGACGTACGACTGCGCGTCGTGCTTCATGAGCCACAAGTAGCCGGCCACCATCGCGATTACTAGGCCAACAGAGCTCATAAGCGACGTCCAGCTGAACGTCTTGAGCCAGTCCTCCTTTCTTGACTTTTCCATCACAAGCAGGTTTGTCACCGGTGCCGGTCCGATGGAAAAGAATCCAACCAGAGCAGACAGGAACATTAGAACAGGGATGCTTGAGACGAAATACATCGACGCGCATGTTATCGCTATCGCAGCTGAACAGATGGCGATTATGGTCCTGCGCCAGTGCATCGCATCTATAAGCCTGCCCCAAAAGACAGCTCCAAGCGTCATGGCCAAGTTTGAAAGAAAAAGGGCGACAGCGACTTCTCTTACCTGGCCTCCAAGCGCCAGCATATATATCGGGATTATCGTCGACAGCCCTGTCGAGCTTGCGTTCATTGGGAGGAGATACCACGACCACCTGCGGCTTGCTGGTGCGAGAGAAACCTGCAACTGCTGATCTACTTCAACAGTCTCCCGTTAGATTCAATTATAAAATTCGTCTGGAATAAAATTATGTCATAATTCTACATTTTCGGCCAGATCGCAACTTTAATCAACCGGCTCCTGATCAAGAGCCCTGTTGCGCCTCTTTGGAAAAAAAGACGACAGCGGCGAGCAGAAGGTCTGGAAGTGCCAGTACTGCAACATGACATTTGACGACAAGGAGAGGATGAAGCGTCATACGAGGAAAGCCCACAGCGAGAAGGGTGGCGACATGCCTAGCACCAACCCATTTGGCTTCTCCTAGCACAAAGACTTATTTCTTGTCAGTACATCCTACAGTACGACTCTAGGCGCATGTTTCCAATCCATGACGACACAGAGCGCATGCACGGCAGGCCTTACCTGAACTATGGCATGATCGCGGTGAATGTGATCGTCTTTATCTGGCAGGCGTCAACTACAGGTTTCTTCTCGGATCAGGGCGCGTTGGAGGACATGTTCATGACTTACGGCTCTGTGCCACAGAGGATATTCAATGACTTTCCATCAAGCGCACCCACCATCATAACTTCAATGTTCATGCATGGAGGTGTCGCCCACCTGATAGGCAACATGGTATTCCTTTTCGTGTTTGGAGACAACATCGAGGACAGATACGGCAGGATAAAGTATCTGATGATATACCTCGGCTGGGGAGCAATGGCAGCCCTTGCCCACAGCGCGTATGCGGTATCTACAGGAGAGGGCAACATCCCGGCGGTCGGTGCATCGGGCGCAATTTCAGGCATACTTGGAGCATACATGGTGATGTACCCAAGGGCCAAGATCTTTACCGTGATAATGGCTTTCTTCCTCTACACAGTCCGCATACCTGTGCTCATATACATCCCGTTCTGGTTCGCAATGCAGGTGATATTTGCACTAATAGGCCAGCTTGGACCCGCAGGCGAAGCTGGAGTCGCGTACCTGGCCCATATTGGAGGATTTGTGGCCGGGGCGGCCACAGGCCTAATCTGGAGAGCTCTGCCCGACTCGATCAAGTACAAGGGCGGCATTGCCGCTGCTTCGGCCTCTTCAAAGCCTATGTTCAGAAACCCTATGATGAGGAAGGCGCGCCCCAAAATCGAGGACGTCGTGCAGACCGCGCCTGAGGTCATCGAGGGTCCTGACTATTACGAGGTGATAGCCGAGATAAGAGGCGTCGCAGATGCGTCTGACATTAGTGCGAGCTATGACCCGGACAGCAGGCAAGTGAGGATAGCAGCCAGAGGATCGAGAAAATACGACATGACTGTAAAGTTGCCCGATAATGCAGTCAACCCAGTGGTAAAGTATATCCAGTATCTCAATGGCATAGCCCGCATAAGGCTTACAAAGTAATTTGGGTTCCGTCAAGTCTTTGGTTGATTAATAACAACAACAGCCCTGCCAACTTTCGGTTGTTGACAGCAACGACTCAACTTCGCAGCATCGACTCCGAGGATTACCGATTATTTTTGCAAGAACAGGGTTCCCCTTCATTGCTTCACCTGCATCGCCTTTTGAATGCTGGAACACTTTAGCAACGCCCTTCCTTGCAATGTTCATCGCGGGAGCAACCAAGTCGCGATCAAGCCACCTATTGCAATGCTGGCAATACAATGTTGCCTATCAACTGTCAACTTGACAGAACCATTTGTAGCAAGTTTAAAATATCCCGCAAGAGCCCTTTATTTTTACAATTTTAGGAGGAATATGAGAAAAATGTCAATACAACAGGGATCAGCTGGAGGCGTTCCAGTATTAATTCTCAAGGAAGGAGCATCGCAGACAAAGGGACGCGACGCACAAAAGAACAACATTACCGCGGCAAAGCTGATAGCTGAAATAGTTAGAAGTTCACTCGGCCCAAGGGGTATGGACAAGATGCTTGTAGACACTCTTGGTGATGTCACGATAACAAACGATGGTGCTACCATTTTGAAGGAAATTGACGTTCAGCATCCTGCCGCAAAGATGATGGTTGAAATCAGCAAGGCGACCGATAACGAAGTCGGAGACGGCACCACTTCGGTAGTCGTGCTTGCTGGCGCGCTCATTGAAAAAGCAGAAGAACTGATCAACAAGGATGTTCACCCGACCATAATTGTCGACGGCTACAGAAAGAGCGCAACGAAGGCGATCGAAGTCTTGAACAGCATCGCGATAAAGATTGCGGGTAATGAAAAGCAGGAGCTCGTGCGGATAGCCAAGACATCGATGCAGACCAAGTTAGTATCAAAAGAGGCCGATGATTTGGCACAGATTGTGGTCAATGCCGCCCTCTCTGTCGCTGACAAGACAGACTCGGGCTACAGGGTGGACATTGACGATATCAAGGTGGAAAAGAAGGCCGGCGGCAGCATCCGTGACACCAAACTGATCAAGGGCATCGTCCTTGACAAGGAAGTGGTGCATGGCGGCATGCCAAAGAGGATACATAATGCCAAGATCGCACTGATCAACTCGGCGCTGGAGATCGAAAAGACCGAGTTTGACGCCAAGATAAACATCAGCTCGCCGGACCAGATGAAGATGTTCCTCGAAGAGGAAAACCGCATGCTGAAATCCATGGTCGACAAGATTGTGCAAAGCGGCGCAAACGTGGTCGTCTGTCAGAAGGGCATGGACGACATTGCACAGCACTATCTTGCAAAGGCAAACATTCTTGCAGTAAGGCGCGTAAAAGAGTCAGACATGACCAAGATGTCTCGTGCAACAGGTGCAAGGATTGTCAACAACCTTGACGACCTGACTGCAAAAGACCTAGGTTCTGCGGAACTTGTTGAAGAGCGCAAGGTAGAGACAGACAAGTGGGTCTTTATCGAGGGATGCAAGCACCCGAAGTCAGTCACAATCCTGATCAGAGGTGGCTCTCAGAGAGTGGTCGACGAGGCAGACAGGTCAGTCCACGATGCATTGATGGTTTCAAAGGATGTTCTCGAAAAGCCGGCCATAGTGGCAGGCGGAGGGGCACCAGAAGCCTATGCTGCGTCAAAGCTCAGGGAATGGGCAAGCACGCTCTCTGGCAGGGAGCAGTTGGCTGCAGAGAAATTTGCAGAGGCACTAGAAGTGATCCCGCTATCGCTTGCAGAAAACGCTGGCATGGATCCGATTGACACCATCACCGAGCTACGCTCAAAGCAGAGCAAAGGAGCCAAGTGGACCGGCGTCGATGCAAGGAACGCCAAGATTGCCGACATGAGCAAGCTGGACGTGGTAGAGCCCCTTGCAGTCAAGGAGCAGATAATCAAGTCTGCCACAGAGGCAGCGTCCATGATCCTCAGGATCGACGACGTGATTGCTTCAAGCAAGTCCAGCGGCGGACCATCAATGCCCCCAGGCGGAATGGGAGGTATGGGTGGCATGGGCGGCGGCATGCCCGGAATGGAGATGTAAGGTCTCCCCTTACTTTTTTGATTCTGCTTCAATCACTTCTTTTACCCAGCTCCCTGTTTCCTGCATTGTCAATAGTTTGTTCAGGAATTCCTGCCAAGAAATGCCGCCGTATGCGTCGACCCAAGCTTTGTAGTGGTTCGTCATGCTGTCAAGGGCCTGCTTATGGTGCAGGCAGTATTTGCCGTCAGACAGGGCTTTTCTGTGGCATGCGGCGCATTTTTGCGGAGTCATGGAACATTTATTTAGAGTCTGGATTTTAAGGGTTATATAATAACGTCATGCTTACCACCACTTCAAAAGTTGTATGGGTAGTCGCAGTCGCGTATCTCGCGTTCTTTTTCGCCCTTGCGTCGGGCATGATAAACGCGATAATAGAAGGAAGAAACCTGACGGGCTTTGTCCTCCCCAGCCGATCTGTCCAGACGGTTGGTGAAACCGTGGTCGTCACGCTGGTTCTCTTCATAGGCATGGCCGGCGCGTTCATGCTATATCATTCGGGCAGATCGCCGAACCCAAAAGTGCAGCAGGCGTTGCTGATATCAGGCTTTGGGGTGCTCGGCATCGCACTACTCATCGGGTTCATCTTGGTAAACGTCAAACTGTGATCAGGCTGTCTTTATAGATCAGTTGCGTCCCTGCTGGCATCAAATCATGTTCCACCACTGTTACTACAATGTCATTTCCCGACCGCTCGACGCTCAGTCTAGCTGCGCTTCTGTGCTTTAACAGCCGGCGGCTTGCTGGAGACTGGACCCACCCACGATCCTTCCGGTAGCGCAGCATACTTGTCGCAAGCACCGGTATTTTTTCGTCAAAGCCGCGCCTGACAAGCAGCATCAGAAGCACGGAAAGCAGGTGGTTCAGGTCACTCGTCCTGACCTGCGCCGGGAACAGATTGTAAAAGCTGTTGACAGAGTCGAATACAACAAGCTGGCTTTGGTCCATAGACTCGATTACGTCCTTTATCATCGGCACGAGCCGGCCCTCGGAGAGCAGGTAGATGTCTACGTTGCCTGGCTTGATCATCCCAGCATTGAAATACGCCGTAAAGGTTGTATCGAGATCAATGTAGCTCACCTTATCAAACTGCGACACAAGATGCGCCATAAAGCAAAGCTTGGCGTACGGATCGCTGAACATGAGTGTATTTAAGCCACGCGTGCTCAGTATCTTTTCAGGCAATTGTTGATTCATCACAGGAGGTTGGATATAATATGAGTGAAATCGACGACCAGATAAAGCGCGACTTTCCCCTTACCAAGAAGGTCATTTACATGAATAACGGGGCTACAGCGCCGACCCCGCTGTCAACGATCAAGGCAGTAACTGACTTTATGCTAAAGTGCGCCGAAGCCGGTCCCGATGCCCCGCAGATCTTTGACTATACCATGTCGCTGCTCGACGAGCTCCGTACAAGAATAGCTCACCTGATAAACTGCGAGCGCGAGGAAGTGGTGCTGATTCAGAGCACTACCGAGGGGCTCAACATGGTAGCGAATGGAATCGACTGGCAAAAGGGTGACTCAATTGTCGTGAGGGGTGGCAGGCACGAGCACTATGCCAACTATCTTCCGTGGATTTCGCTCTCTCAAAGAAAGGGCGTGCAGCTTCGAGAACTTGCCGTCGACGAAAATGGATACTTTGACATGGCGGACCTAGAAAAATCCATCAAGGGGGCGCGCATGGTGACGATGAGCCATGCACTGTACAACACCGGCGCGGTGATGCCGCTTCAAGAGGTTGGCAAGATCGCAGGGGAAAACAGCACGCTGTTTTGTGTTGACGCGGCGCAGAGCGCCGGCACGATTCCGGTTGACGTGAAAAAGATCGGTTGCCACTTCATGGCATTCCCAGGCTTCAAGTGGCTCTGTGGTCCGACCGGCGTCGGGGCATTTTATGTCAGCAAGAAGGCGCATGAAATCCTGAGCCCGCCTTCCATAGGGATCGAGTCGGCCATATTGTCAGAGCAGAACGTCATCGCCTACCTTGACCCGCCAACACGTTTTCAGGCGGGCTTTCGCAACTTTCCAGGTGCAGCAGGTTTTGAAGCATCAATGAGATACATACTCAGAATCGGGCTTGACAACATCAGAAAGAAGAACATCAAGGTTGCAAACGCGCTACGCGACGAAATTAGCAAAGTTCCAAACGTCAAAATTTACGGACCTGACGACGAAAACAGGCGCACGTCGATCGTCGCGTTCATGACGCAGGCAGAATCGTCTACCATAGTGAAAAAGCTGGAACAGAACAGCATTATATTCGCGGCAAGGGACGTGGGAGGCGGCAGAAAAGCGGTTAGGGCAGCACCCCACTTTTTTAACAGCGAGGAAGAAGCGGCGACTGCTGCAAGCTATCTCAAGAGCCTGCTCTGACTATTTCTTTTTCTCGCCCTGTCCTTCGATCACGATCATTGTCAGAGTCGACCGGACCTTGTCAATACGCCTAACATGCCACGTTATTGTTTCGCGCAACTTGTCCATCGAGTCCGACCTGATCTTGGCGATGATGTCATACACTCCATACACGCCTGACACTTCAACAGCCTCAGGCAGCTTTTTGATTTCTCTTATGATCTCTTCTTCAGAACCCAAGTCGCAGTTGATAAGAACGTATGCTGTTGGCATAGGGAAATATGGCGCCGTGAGTAATTAAACAGATCGCATTATCCTCTCAAGTATGGTTATTAACAGGTGTTCTAGTTGAGCTATATATGAGAGTCATCGACCTCACGATGCGGATAACCCCTTCCATCAGGGTGTTCCCCGGCTCGCCCCAGCCGTCGTTTGTCCCTTGGTCAAGGTTCGACTCTCATGGGTACGATTCTGAGGCAATGTTTATGAGCACTCATACCGGCACGCACATCGACGCACCTTCTCACTTTGCGCCCGGCCTTGCAAGCATTGACAGGATCCCTGCAGGCAGGCTAGTCTGCAACGCCATTCTGATAAAGACGCCCAAGCGTCCAAACCAGCTGATAGAGCGCGAGGATCTTGGCAAACAGATACGACAGGGCGACTCGGTAGTTATTGCAACAGGCTGGGAAAAGCGGGCTACAAAGCGCAACTACATGACTGAAAACCCCGGTCTTTCGGCAGATGCCGCAAAATATCTGGCAAGAAAAAAGGTCAACGCAGTTGCGATTGACGGACCGAGCATCGATGCAGGAACCGATGCCAAGTTCACTGCGCACAATATCTTGCTGCCGCTCGGCATCCTTGCGGTTGAAAACCTATGCAATGTAGGCAGGATAACAGCGAGTAGGTTTACGCTGGTGCTGAGCCCATTAAAGCTTGGAGGGGCGACGGGATCGCCTGCGCGAGTCTTTGCCATCTTGTAAAAGGTGCTGTACTGCAGTACAGTCCTATAGAGACTTGATCAAGAACGACATTGCAACAACCTTTTTAGAGCAATCGCTAAACTCTTGCGCATGGAACTTGAGCGCCCGAGAAAAATGGAGCTCCTGCACACTCCCAAGTCAGAGGTGTTGAAGCTTCTGAGGGAAAATTCCCTGACGGTCGACGAAGTTGTGTTCTTGTTTGGCTCCAACAAGCTGGCGACAGCAGACATCAGGATCAATGCGCCGACGATATGCGACAAGCTGCTGGCGATGTTTTTGCGCCAGACTGTCAAGCAGGCGGTTCCGCCGGTGGCTGCATAATAGTAGTCCTTTGCTCTTTTGCTTGCAAGGCATAGCTGTCAAACCATGCCGGAAGGTCGATATACTTGTCCGTTGAAAAGTGGTAACCAATTCCTGCGCTCCATGCCTCTGCAGTCTTGCCAGCAGCGTTTGCCTCGTTAATGCAGGCGGCGCAGTATTCATTGCTTGACACCCCCATGAATCGTGAAGGAGGATACTTGTCCATCCAATGTATCTGTTCGTGGTAAACCCATTCTTCTTCAAGGCTGACAATGTCAGAGATCTGCATCACCCATTCATTCACCTGATAGTGACCAGGGTTCATGATGCTCAGCTTGTCCTGCCCATGGCTCTTGATATGCTTGTGAACCGCGGCGTAATACTCGTATTCATCATCTGTAACAATGTTGGTCACTTCGTCTACGAATATGCCGTCCACGTCTGACGCCATTTGGGCGTCAATGTCGGCCTTGACTGCATTCAGATCACGATTGCCATAGTCTGTCCAAGTGTAGGTTAACACCTTGATGCCGGCTTCTTTGAACGCCCGATGAACTGCCGGCGTGAGATTCAGCTCGCCATCAGGGAAGGAATAGGGAACAATGACAAGCTCAGGTTTTGAGGATATGATCCTCAGGGTCTGCTCTGTCATATCACCATTGTCGTCGACGAGGTGCCCGTAGTAAATGACATAGAGGTTCTCTGCCGTGGCAAAAGGTACCTTGGCAAACGGCAGTGCCATAGATGCTGCCACAGTCCCTGCAAGCGCAAGGGAAGCAATGATTATTATCGTTAAATGGGACCTTTTCTCTGTCGATTGCACTGGTAATGATAGAATCGGCGCTTTTTATGTTGGAGCATTGATATATGGCTGCATGGGAGCGTAATATGCTCTGGGCCCGTAGCTCAGCCAGGTAGAGTACCGGACTTTTAACTATTATAGAAAGAAATCCGGCTGTCTCGGGTTCGAATCCCGACGGGCCCGCTCTCATATTGGATTCGGAAACCGTGTTTGTTCGACTATAACTTTTCCGGTCGGAAGAACTCCGATAAACTTCCAGCCTTCCATTAGGTACTGTAAAGTCATCGTCGGATAGCTCCTAAATCATGAATTGAAAAAAGGTCGATCCGACGATAACTTGACAGAACCTTCATCAGTTATCCACACTTCGCTTTGAGCCTTTGGTTACTTTCTTTTTCGCAGAGTAAGAAGGGCTACGACAGATGCTGTGGTGCTATCGCTAATATCATGGTGGCATTATATGCTACCAAAGACGATTTGTCGGCTCTAATATTCAAAGACATTTCTGTGACCGTTGCCACATATCCATTCGCCTTTTTTCCCATTAGACCAAAAGTCAAACTTTACAGTGTTTGGTTTTACGTCATGACTGCCGCATATCTTACATGGAGGCAAAGATTGGGCATGATCGGTAAAAGATACCATGAATTTGAGTTACATAAAGTGCGATTTTAAGTATTTGATAGACCTGTTGCAATTATTATTTTGGACAGCTTGCAACACTTTCTAAAAATGCATTAACGTCAATCTCTTTTGGTGTCAGAATATCGCTTTCCTCACCAGAATTGCAATATAGTGTAAACAAAACAGGCTGTCCTCTGCTGTTCATATTTACAGTTATGTATGCGCGGAGCCTGTGCTCATATTCAGGCTCGCATGGTACAAACGGAAGTTCTGGTAACTTAAAGGGAGATCGCTATCAATTTGACTCGTGAAATCATGTCTATTTCCCGTCAAGTTACGAGCATCCGCTTCAGGGTTCTGTCTAGTTAGCGGGTGATTCTCTACCTGTAGAGTAGTCTGGGTCTATCCACAAAAGAATTAGTTGTCGATGCGCCGAGTTTGCATCTCAAGTCAGGTGGCTTGCATTTGTATTAATTTGCAGTTGTTTGAATATAGCTAGGCCAGATAAAGATAGTCGAGGGATGCTCAATGTCATCCCAGATAAAAAATCCAACTGTGTAATTGTTTTCCTCTTCAAGAGGTGGTACATTGATATTGACAGTCTCTTGTTTTTCAGCATCTAAAGTTACGGTTCCATAATCGATGTAATAGGTGACATTATCGCTAGAGGTTACTTGGACTATGTAAGTGAACGAATAACTTGCTTCTTCGTCGTGGTTTGTAAGATTGAATTCTACGTCGAATGATTCGTTAACCTCTATTGTTTGTGGGAGTGGTTTGCTTGCGAGTTCTATTTCAGTTGCGCCATTAGGAATGCATTCAATTATGCCTATGTCGTGTTCTAAAGCCTTGATCTGTGCTTGTCTGCAATCTTTGCTAGTCGTCCAAGCATCTGCATTTGGCACATAATTCACAACGAAAAGGGTTATGGTAGTAATGAGCATACAAGTCTCTAGCAACCTTGACAATTGCGTGTAATGAGCTAAACGAAGTAAAAAAGACTTCTGCTGCAAAGTAGGTGTTTGTGATCGAATGCTGTATATCGATTGCTTTTGCTGCATCGCGGTTATCATTATCGAAGAGAATTGTGCTTTCAGAGCTTTGAGTATAGCTAAACACAATCAATTCTATTTGAAAGCTCTCCCAGATTGGAGCTCCGAATATCTGCCTCAGAATGCAAGCACTTGACATATGTTAGCACAGGATTGTAATTCGAGTCAACCACTATAGTTATTTTTACTCCTTTCTCAGCTTCTTGCAAGTATGGCCCAATGATGAATTGCACGACTGCCTCGGCATCAGGAACATTCCTAATTTGTTCTAGTGTTTCAGAATTACGATAAATCTGGGTTCCCATTGTGGCGTTATAGTCGTATTTTCGAATTGCCTCTTTCACTATGGTGTAATTTTCAGAAATAGCAAATAGCCGGTCATTTTCTGCAAACTGCTCTTCTGTAGTATAAACACTAGGTACCAGGTTTAGCCGGGTTATAAGTTGAGCCATCGACACGAGGGAAAATGTGGCTACAAGGACAATCCCTGCAGCAAGACCAGATATTACGGCAGGCAAAGGAATGCTCCCGTTGCCCACAAATCTAATTGTATATTTGTTCTTTTCAACTTTTCGTAGATTAGTACTGCAGTTTTATCCAGCAGCTATCCGTACAGTCTGCAATCCAGTTGAACCCTTGTATTCACACTCCTAGAAGAGAGCATCCTTCTTGCTCTGAATATTCCAAATGATTATTATGACCAATCCTATCACTCCTGCAATTGCACTAACAATGTGCAATTGAAACTCTGGGACAACATTCGTTCCCATTATCGTTATATGATGTGAACTGTGTCGATAATTAATTTCCACTGCAGTCTCATTCCTTATCTCATCCTCAAATATGAAAAAGTCAGTCGTTGGTTGGCCATCAATAGTTATCATATAAGGAGGTTCCAAGACTTCAGTGGCAGTGATTATAGCAAATCCATCAGTGCCGTTCGTTCCTTCTACATCAAATGATATCTGTTTTGTTGCTTCGCTGAAATTAAAGTTAGATACGACGGAATTGCTCTGGATATTCACTTCTACCGGACTGCCGCTTGACACAACAACCTGATAGTTCGTGTCATTGAGATTCAGAGCTTCTGCCATTGCTTCTTTGAAGCTTACAGGGTTAGGAATTGTAGCTGTGGAAACTGATTCGTCAAATACTGGCTCATATTGCATGAAACTCTGGCTAGAGTTTGCTGTCAATGCCAAGATGACAGCCACCCCTTGTCCGTCCGCGATAGCATATGTTTTTGTTTTAGAATAAAACCCACTGTCTGAAGTGCACTCGCTTATTCCCTGTAACGCCTCCATGCCGTTTATCGTCACATAAGAATAGTCCTGCTGCTCACAGTGTCCAATGATTAAATTGTTATTTCCTAACAAACTTTCCGAGAGTGATTCTTGGATTGCAGCTCCATTCTGCTCAAATAGTTCACTTATATCTCTTTCAACAATTATCATGCTTGCCTCTACCCAGATTGGATGCTTCCATATTTCAAGTCCATCAGGAGTAATCATAATAGCACCTAGCAATTCAAGACCGCTCCAGCCAGACGGCAATTGAATCTCTATGTCGCTATATTGACTATAATATGGTCCGCCCCTTATTATGTCACCGTAAGGAGAGGATCCTTCATCTTCGGTTTGATTAAAAGTGATAGCGTGTGTTATTTGAAAATTTGAGAGAACAGGAATACTTGACATTATGATGGCGAGGAGAAATATCGCAAGCGAAAAGGAGCTCCAGCCACCCATTGCTTTATGATGTGACGATCTTCTATTTGTGATTTTGTCCAAACGACAGCCGCTAAGCATTCAGCACCTGCGATGAAGCATCTGTTTCTAACTTTCGCATTCGAAGCAGAACTAGATTAGACATACATCTTCTTCCCGGCTTGAATTTGCCTCAAATCTAAACTTCGCCTTGCTGTTCTCCTCCATGCCCAAAAAGTACACATCGACTGCAGCGATTGATACATGTTCACCCACTTGCAGTCTAGCTTCCACTTCGTCGTGATAGCTAGACCCGACACAGAAGGTTTCTCTTACATCTACCGAGTTGTCAGTCAAATTGATATTTTGAACTACTATCCGCTCATTGCTTTCGCCGATTCCTAGCAGCTCGATTCTTTCGTGAACGGTAACATGGGTAGTTGCCACCGGAGTTAGGATTTGGGGAGGATCAAGCCCGGACACAAGAAATGTCCTGATTCTGTATTCACCGGGACTTGGCGGAAACCAAGGGTTATGAAAATCATAATAAGTCTGAGCAGGTATTGTCCGGTCACCATAAGTGTTCATGGCTACCGCCTGAGTGTAGCCATATTGATCGACTACGAGCGAAACAAAGTAGACCTGCGAAAGGTTCTTGGGCTGGTCTTCTGGATTCAGGAAGTTTGACTGAATTTCATAGTAATCGGTCGCTCTGATAGATTCATTATCAATGGTTTGAGCGCCGCCTCTTGAAGTGGTTAATGCTATAGCTATCTCGCCATTGACCAGAGCGGGATAATACTCATCATCAATTGCTGCGACGCTGGTAGTTGAAACTAAAAGGGCAAGGCTCAGATATACTAAGAGTACAACACCAGTTTTGTGAACTACCCGAATCATTCGACCCTTCTCTAAAATAGATGTGGGAGCTTTATAGCAATAGCGCAATTCTACATAGGCTGTTCCGGATAGTCATATTCCGCTTGGAACGGTGATTTTTACCCAAAATGTCTAGATGCGGACCTGAGCGTGTTTGATACCTTATACTTCAAGGGTTCTTTCAGGTTTGCATCCTTTAATTGAGGAGGTTCTAATACTTCTGGAACTAAACTGTGACAACGATTATTAGATAAGGCCGGAGAGCGCGACTAAACTATATTAGGGAAAACTGACTGCCACTTGAGCTAAAGCTGAATTTGGAGTCTTCGGGATTGCAACCTTCAATTTCGAAGGTTCTAATCACAGGGAGCTAATGCCTGATACCGATCAGTTTTCTACTATTAAATGAGTTTCGTTAACTGGTTCTGTCAAGTTATCGTCGGATCGACCTTTTTTCAATTCATGATTTAGGAGCTATCCGACGATGACTTTACAGTACCCTCGAATATTAGTATCCTTGAAATCAGAGGTTGCAAGCCCGACGGACCAGTATTTATTCAGTCAGTGTCATTGAAGGCACTTCTTTCTGATGTATCGAGAATGACACTGAGAACGTCGCCCCCTTGCCACCGGCGTTGTTCTCCGCCTTGATGGTTCCACCATGGGCCTCGACTATGGCCTTTGTTATAAAGAGCCCAAGGCCTGTACCACGCTCGTTCTCCTTTGTCTTTGTCACAAACTTGTTGAAAAGCACCGGCAGGATTTCCCGGGGTATGCCAGGGCCGTCGTCTGTTATCCTTATTGCAACAATCCCGTTATCGTAATCGTTCTCTGTCTGTATTGTGATCGTGCCGTTCTTGGCAAACTTGGCTGCATTGTCAATGATGTTTGCAAACGCCTGCAGCAGGCGATCCTTGTCGCCGACAATTTCCACGTCTTCATCGAGATCCATCTTGATGCTTATGACTCCGTCCTGCGACGCGCACTTGGTTGACGAAGATGAAATCTTTTCCACCAGCTGCGAAACGCTTAGCGGCTTCATGTCGTATGAAATGTTGCCGCTTTCGATCTTGCCTACGTCTAGAATATAAGTCGCAACTGTAGACAGCCTCTTGGCCTCGGTCACAATGGTCTTCCAGGCCTGCTCGTTGCTGATTAGCCCCTTCTCTGCCAGCTTTACCGACCCCATTATAGGTTGGATGGGCGTGCGGAGCTCGTGCGCGGCGACTAGGATAAAGTCAGTCTTCATCTTGTCCAGCCGCTGCAGCTTTTCGTTGGCGCTGGACAGCTCCTCGTTCTTGGTCGAGAGCTCCTCGTTTATCCTCTTGAGATCCTCGCTCTGGGCGGACAGCTGTGCGTTTGCCCGCTGAAGGACCTTTTCCTTCTCTACCAGCTCGTCGTTGAGTCGCTGGAGGTCATACGTCTTGATCTTGATCTGCTTGTTCAGGTTGTCGTCAACCTCGGCGACTTTCCTCCTCATGACCTCAAATGCCATGGTGAGTCGTTTCAGCTCGTCCGACCTCTTGAACACGCCTTTGGTAAGCTTGCCGTCATAGACCTGCACGCCAAAGTTGCCCCTTGCTATCTGCTCTGCATCATTGCCGATCTTGCGCAGAGGAAGGATCACAAAGACTGTCAAGAGCGCACCAAGGATTGCTATTGCAGATATGACGATTATCATCATTGGCTGGAGCAGGCCAGATGCAGCGCCAGCACCAACGAGCTGCTGTAAGTAATAGGAAACAGCGATCGCTACCATCGCGGCTACTCCCATCAAGCTGGCGATAATTTTTATTATTATTTTCGTGTTTGTATCCCTCTAGATTTCTGACCTCTTCCAGTTGCTTTTTCCACGTTAAACCTCTGCGCGTGTAACAAGTACAACAGACATCGAGGTCAAGTTTCCGATATTCAGTCGCTAACACATCGGTGTATGTAATTCGTCATTACTCATTTCTCATTAAATAGTGCCTCAATGCCCCTCTTCTTTCAGAGGGGCGAATGCCGAATATTGCAAGATAGAGACTTTTATGAGTCGCTGGATGCCACGCTCCGCTCGCTTGGCGAAGATCAGAGGAAACTCGTGATAACAGCTCTTGAATCCAGTGGTGTTCCTTTCAGGCCAGGCAACATTGACATCGGATCCGTTGACAGGGTTCTTTTCGAGCTTTTTGGCATCGGTTCTGAAGCCCTTATGACTTATACATATAGCAGGCTCCGCAAAAAGATGTTGATTGGTTTTGACGACACCGAAATCGCAAACGCCGTTGACAAGATAAGGAAATGGCTTGAAGTGACAGCACCAAAAACGCATTAGTGGTGACGCGAAAGTTATGAAAAAAGTATCATCATCCTCCGATCAGTTGCGCACAAGATTAATACTATTGCTGGCAGCTGCAGTCGGTGCTATCTGGCTTGCTACAATTTTTCTGCCAGATGATCCAATACTCAACACTTCTATTTCCACCACCATAACAGCGGGAATGTCCTTTGTTGCCGCAATGTTGGTGATAGCAAGGCAAAAACCTGGCGGCCTATATGGGAGGACTTACACTGCCCTTGCGATAGGGCTTGCGTGTTGGTTTGCAGGAGAAATGATATGGACTTATGACAACATGATTGCAGGAAAAGAGGCTGCACAGCTCTCATTGGCAGACATTCCGTGGCTGATGCTGTATGCTTTCTTTGGCTACCACGTGTTCAAGACATATCAGTTCTTTGGATTTTCGGTAAACAAGTACCATCTTTTGGTCGTGGTCGCTACTGTTGGTACAATGACGGCAGTAACCATGTATTCAATCCTTAGCGCGCTTGGAGACTTTAGATCTCCGGCGGTCGCGATGGTCAGGCTGTCATATCCCATAGGCGATGCAGTTCTCATCGTCCCTTCGGTGCTTCTTTTGATAACCCTCCGTCATGGTTTGTTGACCTACACTCCTTGGCTGTTCTCTTCGGTAGCCCTGATCTTGATTGCGGTGGCAGACATTCTTTTCTCCAACATTGCTCTGTTTGGCACAGCTGATGTTTACAGGATCGCGTTTCCATTATACAATGCAGGAAATCTATTCTTTTTCAGCGCGCTAATCTGGTACAATAAGTTTGGCATCTATGATAAGAGCAAGGTTATAGAGATCTTTCAGGAAAGGAACAGGTAACTACCTATAGTACGACCAAGGATACCGGGATTTTGGGCTTGGCTCAAGAGAAAACACTTCTTTGACCGCAAGAGCCCAGACCTTTTTTGGTTTTACCTGAATGCCAAACTCCACCAGCTTGGTTTCTGCCTGCGATATCAATTTCGGATCAGTAATGTTTTCTGCGCTTCCCTTGAGCTGGTATCCTGCCTGTGTGTCCCTGTCAAATATCGCAACAGTCGCCCGCGGCCAGGCATTGATGTTGTGGAAGGTTTTGTTTTCAAATGCGTCTGCAAAGAGCAGCTTTTCGTTTTGCAGTATCCCGAGCACGTAACGGGGCGAAATGTTTGGAACCCCTTTGACGCTAACACTCCCTACAAGGACGATATGGTTCTGCTTTATGATCAGTCGGATGATGTCCTCGTCGATCTGGACCAAGTATCAAGGCTCTTGTATGATAAAAGAGGTTAAAAGTCTTCTATTGCTTGCTGCTTTTGAGATAGTCGATTATGCTCCTTGAGAGTATCGCGACTCCATTAAAGACGCCAAAGGCTGCAAAGTGGGCTATTGTCGCTGCAATCCCCGCTTCTATTCCTGAAACAAGCAGAATGTAGTGGACATACGGTCGTGCAAATATGTATGCAACATCTGCCACTGCCACTGATGGCCACAATGAAAACGCGTCTTTCATTATTCGCTTGAAGCGATCTTTTCTTGCAAGTTCGCTGTACTGAGCCTTGCTGTCACGGTAAAATATCGCAAGAAAACCAAGGATAGAACCTGCATAGTCGGCAATGCCCGAAGATATGGAAATTGCGAATTCATCGCGGGTTGCTGCAGACATCGCCTCTGCCACGCCAACGCCTGCTGCAAACCCGGCGAGCTCGCCTATGACCAGCTGCTTGTTGAAATTAAAGTAGACCGGCCTGTTATTCTGCACGAACTTGAAGTATTTTTTGAGCGTGTTGGTGGTGGCCATAGTGCTCTATTTCAAAATGCCGGTTGTGCGTAACAACCTGTCGGTATAATCCCTAGAGAGGTGTTTTAGAAAGGTAAAATTCTGTGGCACAGAAATGTCTTTGATAAATTTTGTGTATTGATCGATTATTGAGAGTACTTGGTCTACCGCACCGCTGCAGGCAATCAGTTTTCTTGCATGACTCGGGTTTTTCCTAATCTTTGAGAAGAGCGTGCTCTCTGTTGCAGCAAGGATAAAGATGCTTGGCATTCCATCCTGCATGTCTTCCTCAATGTCCTCAAAGTCGTCCTGTATATCTAAGAGTGCCTGATTGTAGTGCATTATAGCAGCGACGTTTGGACTAAAATCAGCCAGCTCATTGTCAAGGACCCGCGAGTAAATTGTAGGTGCATCAGATGATTTGAAGAGGTTAAAGTGCCTGAGCTCTCTATTGGTAAAGACATGACCCTTTAGCATCTGTTTTCTGACCTGCTGTTCAAAATCCCAGAACGGCCAGAACTGCTTTAGCGCGAATTCTATTGAATATTTCAGGTGACCTTCATGTGTTTTTTTGATGGATTGCAAAAGACCTCTTGCGATCCTTTCGTACTTCTTGTTGCCCACTTCATAGAACCTGTCCATCAACACTATGTATCGGACAAGCGACTTGACAGTCTTGTATGTCATAATAGACCTTTCGATATCACGTGTTTCAGAATATGTAGCGAAAAAGTAGGTCGCAAAATCCTGGCCTTTCTGATCAATGGCATTCATGATGGGCGATGGCGAGGGGTCATAGCGGGTAAGCAGAGCCCCTATTTCGTCCAAGCCATCAGCAAAGCCCTGATTTTGCCTGATCAGAGCTTCTGACCTATCGATAATCATTTGTTCAAGGTCTTTGGCAAGGATCTGTTCTGATTTGATCACGAGATAATCACCAAATTTGGATTCAAGCTTTTATGTATCCCCTTGTCAGAGCTCGTCTGCTGTCTAATAACAGCATAGAGTGAATGATAATTGACATTAGCTGGCTTTATGAAAATTTGATATAAAACGCCTCAAGGGATCATCGATAGACGAAGGATCAGTCCAGAGTTACAGCTTTATCTCTTTCCAGCCTAAAATTCTTCTAATTTTGTTATAATTTTCTTGAATTATTTTATGGTCTTTGCTTCTCAAAGATTTGGCTGGAACCACCATCTGATACTCGTATTGAGGGTCGTCAGCTCCGTACCCGTCTGCGAGGGTGATCTCCCTTATCAAGGTCTTCCTGACTAATTCAGATAGAGTCATCCCGCACAGGTTGGAATATTCCCTTATCGCTTCCAGCTCTTTCTGCGACAGTTCTGCCGTAATTGTAGGCATTTTAGGTCCTGTGAATCTTGCATCTTTTCCAACGCCTAAAAGAGCTTGTATGTAATACCGGTTACATCATCTGTCTAGTTTTTTCGCATCCGGTATGAACTGTCTGTTGTACCACACCAGGCCTGCCATAAAGCACAGATACGCCGCATTGTACGTCATGGTGATGTGGAATACCTCTCCCGTAAAGTTGGTGACAGCAGTTATTCCAAGAAGGCTATCTGCAATAACCAGCAGGATCCATCCCACAAATATCCATGGGATCGAAGTGAGTTGGCCTCTGCCAGCGTTTGTGACTATGAGGACAGCAGGCACAATGAGTATTACATCAAGTACAGGGTAAGCTATACTGATCGCTAGCGAAGACAGTGCTTCTGGTCCTTCTAGCGCAAAGACATCCGCTATTGCCTGCACATAAAATGCCAGGAATAGCGAAGCTGCTACCCCTACTATGATTATAGTGGACTTTTTCACGCCCTTGCCAAAGAATCTGGCAGTACTGAACAGATGATATCCCAGCGGTCCGTATGCTGCAAGCCAGAAGGCGTCAGCTATAGACGGGAATGGAGTTTCGACTCCAAGGCCAAGCTCATAATATCCCCAGATCGACTCTGCCACAACCCAGAGTACCAGAGACACTGCAAGTGATGCATATGCCCTTCCGAATAGCCCGCTTGTTTTTTGTCTGGCGACTACTATGAACGAGAGTATTGCTGCGGCAGAGATTGTTCCTATTCTTGAAAGGTCGCCGACAAATATCTCCATGTCAGAGTCTGCGGTAAAGAAGACCAGCCCATCTATGGCGAAAATCGAAATTGCCAGCGCCACTATCAGGTTCCTGCGCTCCTTAGCTATGTTGAGGAATGACTGCTGCTCCATTATGTTTCACCTATCTCCATGATTTTCTGGATCCTTTCAAGTGGCGAAGACTTTGCATCATGTCTGGCCTTTGCCCCGCACCGCTTCTGGAGATGTTCCCACGTTTCCTCCATTATCATATCGGCACCCGGACCCAAAAGCTCCTGCAGTTTTGAATAAAAAAAATTGATGTCGATCTTTTTTGGGTCTGAAAACACACCTCTGCTGTTCATGTACCAGGTTATCGTCTTGTGGATCGGCCCACCTAATGACGCGATTGCCGCGTCTATAGACTGGCGCAAAAGTACCTGGCAATCTTTGCCTTCTGTATTGTTGTGCACTAGATCCACCATTGATGCCGAATTTCGGATCTAAAGCTTATAGCCGGATTGGTAATAACAATCGGGGTGTAGAATGATTTACATACTAACTCTAATTGCCTCTCCGGAGGGGTTGACTTTATGTGAAGCAACAGGCGGATAGGCCCCTAAAGGATGGCAGGCGGCATGGACCATACTCAAGGACGTACAAGATACTTGAGAGCCTGTACGAGAGTTCGCCGGTTCTTTACTGCACCGTCAATGGGGAAGGGACCATCCTCGACTGCAACGAGACTTATGTGAGGCACATTGGATATTCAAAAGCAGAGTCGATCGGCACGCCAATATTTGATCATGTCGGTCCAAATAGCCTCGTGGCCATGCACGAATATCTCGAGGTCTGGCAAAAAACAGGGCTTGTCGAAAACTGCGAAGTGTGGCTCAAAAGAAAAGATGGCGACGTTTTTCCGGCGCTGCTAAGCGCCGTCTCGGTTCGAGACGAACACGGAAAGGTT
Source organism: Thermoproteota archaeon (assembly GCA_040757615.1). GTDB lineage: Archaea > Thermoproteota > Nitrososphaeria > Nitrososphaerales > Nitrososphaeraceae > Nitrososphaera. Next base: position 23,183 of record JBFLWZ010000005.1, read on the forward strand.
GTCGCCTGCAATATTGCGCTTATCGACCAGACAGACATTTACAAGAGCAAAAAGGACATTGAGCGCGCAAACGAGGAGATGAGAGCAAGGGAACAGCTGAAAAACGAGTTCATTGCTATAGCATCGCACGAACTAAGGACTCCCATTCAGCCGCTCCTCGGGTACGCAATCCTTGCAAAGAAAGGCAAGGTGACACAGGAAGAGGCATGGGAGGGTATCCTCAAGGAGGCCCGTAGACTGCAGCAACTTGCAAATGACATACTTGACGTGAGCAGGATCGAGAGTGACAGCCTGACATACCAGATAGAAAGAGTCGGCATGATTGGCCTGCTTGAAAGCGCGGTCAGCTCTGCAAGGGCAAACATGTCAAAGGACGTGTCGCTGGAACTGGAGGTCGACCAAGCCAGCAAAAATATTGAAGTCGACCTTGACAGGTCGCGCATGATCCAAGTCTTTTCCAACGTCATTGGAAACGCGATCAAGTTCACAGACAAGGGCGGCATAAAGGTGGAATGCCGCGCGTTTCCAAGCAAGAACAAGATAGAGATCAGGGTTAGTGACACTGGAGCCGGCATATCGGAGAAGGTGCTGCCCAACCTGTTTGGCAAGTTTGTGACAAAGAACGCAAGGGAAGCCAACGGGCATGGAGGCACAGGGCTCGGGCTTTTCATAAGCAAGGCGATAGTGACTGCTCACAAGGGCGAAATCTATGCATACAACAATGCGACGGGTGGGGCGACCTTTACAATAGTTCTGCCCATAGACCAGGCAAACAATATCTGCTACTAAAATCTAGAGCGCCCGGCCCTTTTGTAGTTTCTTTAGGCCTTCCAGGAGATCCTGCACCTGCTGGTGCGTCGGGTTGAGATCCTGTATCTCCTTAGCATTGACGTTCAGCTGTTCCAGCTCGGCATAGATGCCCTTGTCCTCAATAAGATCTACGAACGGATCGAGCTCGAATGGCTTTTGGATAAGCTCTACAACCTGCTGCAGGTTCTTTACAGAGTCGACAAGGGTTTCAAGCACGTAGGCGGAAGCAAAGAGCACCCTCTGCTTCGGCTCAATTGCAAGGATCTCCTTGGCTACCTCCATGCCGTCCTTCTTGGGCATGCGATAGTCGAGTATTACTGCATCAAACGGTGGTTTCTTCATCATCCTTTGATTGCGGGCGGGTTCATGCTTTTCAAGTTCTTGGTAAAACGCTTCAAGACACTGTTCGCCGTCATGAGTCACTACTACTTCGTGTTTTCTGTCCTTCAGCGCAAGCTCGTACTGCATTGCAATGTCGGGCTCATCCTCGGCTATCAGTATCTTCATGTGCTCAAAAATTACCTTGTCCAGCGTATATAGGATAGAGCTTGTGGTAATTATTACATACAATTGCTTTAAGGTCATTTCAGGCTATCGACGTGAAGTTGATGAAGAGAAAGTCCGTCGATAGGGCCGAGGCGGCACGAATGCAGTATGCGCTCAAAAAGACCCTCAGCCTCTTTGATGGCGACGCAAAGGACCTCCTGCATTTCTATCTCTACAAGGAGCATGGAGTCTCTGTCTACGACCCGGACAACCTGTCAAAGAAAAAGATCGAAGCCGCGTTTTCGGCGATATTTGGCAGAGGCGCCGACGTACTGATGGAAAAGTTCAATTCCGAAATAAAGAGCGCCTAGGGCTGCTTTTCGTCTTCGTCATAGTCCAGTTTTTCGTCGATCTTTTTCTGCAGTTCCTTGTACTGGTTGTACTTTTTTGTCCACTTTGACAGCAGGAACCACTGCCTGATGCCTATTCCTATCCAGACCAGCACTGTTATGACTACGACGGCCTGAACCACCCTGAATGAAGGATTGTCTGGCGGTCCGCCCCTGTCGAAAGGCGGGCCATCGCCATCATCGAATATTGTCTCTCCTAGCACTGCAAAGCTAATGATGTGTGTCGCAGGGACAATGACAACAAAGGAGACTATCATCAGGATGAACAGCCTTTTGGTCTTGTTCAGCTGGTAGACTATCTCGTCCATTGCTCTGAAGATATTTTCTACAGGTTTGTCGTCCTTGGTTGTCACTGTCTAAACTCCCCTCCGGCTCATTATAAGAAATGCAGTAACAATGTTACCTGTAGCCATCATAACTTTTCTCCTTCGCCCCGCGGGAACAATACCTCGTATGGTTCCAGTATCTCCCGGAATATCGCCCTCCCCTTCTCTGAGACCTTGTACTTGATTATTGTCTTGTTGCCCCATGGCTCTTCAAACCTTACTATCAGATCTTTCTCTACCATGTCATCAATGATCGCCTTGTGTTTCACATTGTTCAGCCCGCAGTAGCTCATCAACTTGCTCTGGTTGAGCTCACCGTACTCTGACAGCTTTAGTATCACGTCTTTTCTGATGTAGATTCTGTCACGATATTCGTGGACCAATTTAACCAGATTTTTCGGGCTTGATAGATACAGAACTGATTAAAGATGAATAGCAATAACGATCAAGGTGCGGCATGTTTGTCACTGGCATTATTGTGCACGCTTCCTAAAATGGCTTGCCAGTCAAGCTAGATTAAGACTGCGGTAACTATGTTACTTGTCAAGGGTGGACAATATCTAAAATAGATCGGGCAGAAAATGCGCCATGACAAATCTAAAACACACATTGTCAGTAGGGCTTGCGGCGGCAACGCTTGCGACAGTTCTGCCTTTTTTTGCTGGCGGATTTCTGTTGCTGCAGCCGGGGTTCGCACCTGTGCTGGTGCAGGCAGGGCTTGTACCGGGGGCCGGGCCGGCATGGTTTGCGCCTGCATTCGGCACAGCCGCACTAGTATTGGGATCGGTGGGATTCGCGGCATCATGGAAGCAGAGGTCGTTCCTTGTGGCGGGATTGCTGGCTGCAAGTGGCGTCATCTTCATGATACCTTCACTGATAGCTACGGGGTACCTCGAAGTCATTGTGATCCCAGGCCCAATTCTCGGATTCATAACAGGGCTGGCATTATTTGAGCTCGGCCTTGCAAAGGGCTTACGGACGGCAAAGACAGCGATGGTAATAGTCAGGTGAAATCCTGACTCTTTTTTCTCTATTTTAAATAAACATGCTTTAGGCGTCATCAGGTA
>JBFLWZ010000006.1:0-26182 GCA_040757615.1 Thermoproteota archaeon
TGACTATTTTTTCAAAATCCACAGAAAATCCGTCGATATGGATGCCAAACTGAGCCGCGCTCTTGATAGTCTCTGCAACGTCGGCGCTATGTATCAACAGCTTTGACGGTATGCAGCCACGGTTGAGGCACGTGCCGCCCATCCTGTCTTTTTCGATAATTGCGACGCGCAGGCCTTGCTGCGCCGCGGCGTTTGCCACGTCAAGACCAGAGCCACTTCCAATGACTATGAGGTCGAATTCCTGCATAAACCCCTATCAAAGATATTTTAGATAAATGTGATGATGTTATCAAAGATATATTAGCAAGTGGCTGGTAATGCTTTTTTCATAAGCGGAGGCTTGGAGAAAAAGCTTGTCGTCATCATCACCGTCCCATGACTTCAAGGGGATGCTGGAAACAATGCTCAGGCAAAGGCCTGAGCTGACGCCCGAACAGATAAGGGACATGATAGACGAAAAAAAGCGCAAGGTAGGCGCGGGCTACCTTACCGATCAGGGCGCGCTGTTTCTGGTAGCTGCCGACCTTGGCATATCGTTTGAAAACGTCCCAAAAACCCAGTCAGGTCTCAAGGACATTTACGTCGGAGCAAAAGAGGTGACGGTCATCGGCAGGATAATGAACGTCTACCCGGTGCACACTTTTACAAAGAGGGAGAGCAACGAGCAGGCGGCTACCCGGACGCTTGTCGTCTATGACAAGGACGCAAGGGTGAAGGTGAAACTGTGGGACAAGCAGGTCGCAGTGCCTGACGAGATGGGACTCCAGGTGGGCGACGTGATCAAGATAATCAAGGGTTATGTGAGGGCAGGGCTTGACGGCAAGCCGGTGATCAACCTCGGCAGCTACAGTGCTATAGAGACCGTTCAAGACGACCCGTCTATCCCAAACATCGACTCGCTTGCAACCACGGTTGACGCAGTAAACGGGCCGCAGGACAGCGCCGTCATCGCAGGCACCATTGCAAGCAACCCCCGGATCAGCGAGTTTGTCAACGCTAGGGGAGAGGCTAGCAAGTCGCTCCAGATGCAGATATCCAATGATTCTGGCAGCCGGACACTCCGTGCCGTGATCTGGAACGTAGACGAAACTAGGCTGCCAAAAGTGTTCAAGCCCGGCGCCAAGGTGCGCATGATAGGCGTGCGGGTAAAGCAAGGCAACCCCCAGTACGGCAACGGAGACTTTGAGATCCATGGCGACGAGGGCACGATCCTGCAGTTCTCTGAAACGCAGGAGGATGTCGAGGTCATGCCGCTCAGGATCGTTTCAGTGGGCGAGGAAACTGGCAGGGGTAGCTTTCTATGCCTCGCCGCCGACAGGGCGGGCAGGGCGCTCGTTTTGACAATCGACAACTCTCTTGCCAGCTCTGACCAGATGACTGCTGGCACCATGATCGAGTGCGTTCCTTCTCGGATTTTTGGCAACTCTGTTGTGCTGTCAAAGGACGATTCTTATATCAGGATTACAGACGACGACAAGTCCTTCCCGAAACTGGCAAAGTTTGAGAAAAAGATCAAGGACATCCAGGCGTCGCAGGATCCTTGCATCATCGAAGCCATTGTATTGCAAGCGCCCGAGACTGCAGAAGTCAACACAAAGACCGGCGAAACCGTGCCCGTCACGTCCACTCTGTTGGGTGATGACACTGGTGAGATCAAGCTGGTCGGCTGGCGCAACCAGAGCGCCGGAGTCAACAAGCTGAACGTTGGCGATAGGATCAGGCTCGCAGGAGTCACTGCAGCCAGCGGCCGTGAAGGCAAGGTCGAGCTGACGCTTCGGCCTTATTCGTCGGTGGCAAAGCTAAGCTAAATTAAGCGTCAGGCACTTTTCATAGTATTGGCTAGATCAGCGGAGCGCATTGCGCAGCAGGCAGGAGAGCTGAAAGCAATGGTTCGCAGCCATTCTTCTAGGACTGACGAGAACTTTAAGGTTGGAGTCGAAATTGAGATTTGCCTGATCGATGCCAAGGGCGAGCCGGTAAACGCCAAGCCTGCGATCGAGCGGCTCCGGAAATACCACGACATTGATTATGAATATGGAAAATGCCAGATGGAATACAAGACCGAGCCTGTATCCTTTGACCGTCTAATCAGGCTCAATTCGCAATTTGAAGAGTTCATAGAGCACCTCGACATGGTTGTCAACAAGGTGTACCGGCGCGATGTGATTCCTGTATTTCTTGGAGCAAACCCGTCGCCTCACGTGCTGAAAAACGGCCTGATAACGAAAAAGCCCCGCTACCTGCAGCTGGCAAGGTGGCAGAAAAAGATGCGCGATGTCGAAATCGACGGGCAAAAGATCAAGGCGCTCCACGCCGCGGCCGCCATTCAGGGATTCCACCTCCACCTGCAGGGCAAGAACCCGAACTTTACAGCCCATATGTTCAACCACATTTTGAACCTGATTCCGGCGGCGATTCTGCTTGGCGCCAACAGCAGGCTCTTTGCAGGCAGAGTGTATTCGATGCACGAGCCCAGGATCTATCTGTACGACCAGACAGAGCAGCAAAACTCGGGTTTTCCGGGCATACCAAAATATCTTGATGGAGTGGAAGATTACATCGACTATATCGTGTCAAGAAAGCCTGTGATTGCAAGAGACTATTTCGGGCTCGTGAAAGAGAGGCATGACGACGCCCGCATCCGTTTGAACACTGGCTTTTATCGCGTAGAGACAAGGGTCATGTCGGTCCAGCCCACTCCAAGGACAATGATGGCGCTCATCGAGTTCTTTGCAGGCTACCTTCACATGGCAATCCACGAGGAGAGGGCGCTGCGGCCGCTTGCGTCTGTAAGGGAGGAGCGGCAGGCAGCAGTCAGGTCGGGCTTTAACGCCAAGACGCATTTCAACATCATTGAAACTGTCAGGAGCCAGCTTGACTATGCAAGAAAGGGGCTCGCGGACCTCGGGACAAAGCCGGACTTTTTGAACATCCTTGAGAAGAGACTTGAGAACAGGACCACGGCCGGCGAATATGTTGCAAAACTGTGGCAGTCAAAATACAATGGAGATATGGAGCGCACACTGCAGGAAGTAGTCTGGTACGTCTGGCAAAAGACAAAGATCAATAGCCCTGTTGCCTAGTCAGCCCAAAAACCGCGTGTAATGACGTACTGCCTTTCCGCTTCATAGATGCTCTTGTATGCCTGTTCCTCATCGATATAGTTGCGCAGGATTCTAGCGGCAGTGTCGGCACCAACACCATGGCCTGACAAAACAACGATCGCCTTTTTGCCAAAGTTGTTGACAAGCGATGCAACCTTCCACGCTCGTTCGAACTTGTGGTTTTGTTCTGGAGTCAGCTTGCCGCCTGCAAGCCTAGTGCGAATTATTCTCGACATCTCGTCGTCCGACCAGAAAGTCGCCGTGATAAGGCGCGATCGACAATACGGACATGAAATTTCTTCCGGCACATCCTTTGTCTCCATCACCCTCTCCCACTTGCCGCAGCGTATGCACACCAGCCGGTGCTTTGTTTTTTCTAGCCGCTCCTTCACCAGTTCAATGACGCCTTTTTCCACGCTAAGCGGCATCGCGCCGGCCATCTTGGCAGAATGCTCTATTATCGTCTTTGCAAGGTCGGAAAATTCGCTCACTTCGAACCAGTGGATCTTGATCTTTTTCTGCTTAATGTCGTCCAGCACCTGCTGTGTCTGCTGCACGTCGTACTTGTCATGCACCAGCTCACGTATCGACTCGGCGCTCACAGGCGTCTTGGAATACCTGTCGTAAATCATGCGAGCCACTTTCTTATCATAGACTGCTTCTCTGCTTATCATGCCAAAGCGCTTGGCAACAGTCCAGACCTTCCAGTTGATGTTGTGAGTGCCAGTCAAGGCAGCAATTATCACCGGCTCGAGATCATAAACATCGCTCAGCGCAGCTTCGAGCCTCCCCTGCACAATCCTTGCGCTTGAGGTGAGCATTATCCTGTATGCATCTGATCGGGATTCTACAACATAGCCAAGCTGAGACGACAGGATAGTCGAAAGCAACGACGCTATGGTGTTGTTAACCTTTGATCCAAACACTGAATGAATCACAAGCATGTTGCGCGCGATATAGCTTTCAACGACAATGTTCTTTGAATCAGGGACTACGTTTAGCGCCTTTTTCGTGTCCTCCATTATCTGCGTGGACAGTTTGATATGACCACTTGCCGCCTGAGCGCGTATTTCCCCGACTTCTTCTGCTGTTTTATAGTCGACAGGTATCATTTCGCCGACCCAATAGGGGATGTTGATGGCCGCCCCATGCAAGGGTTCGACATTGACGACGAGCCTTCCCTCGTCTACCGAAAGCACGCGCCACTGCGATCCTTTGAGCACAAACACATTTCCTTTTTCACCGTAGTCGCCGACGAACTGCTGGTCAAGCGTGCCTATCTTTCTCTTGCTTATCGAGTCAATGACTTCAAATTTCAACACATGTGGGATCATGGAGAGGTTTTCAAAATAGTACTTGTACGCCTTTATCTTGCGGACATATGTGCGATTTTCGCGATCGTATTTTATGACGTTATGGCTTGCCAGAATGTCAAGGCAGCTCTCCACGTCAAACAGGCTGATGCTGCGGAACGGATATGCGCGCGTCACCAGATCGTGCGCATAATCTACTTTTATAGGATCGCGTGTCTGCATCGCAAGCCCGACAAGGTGGTGGGCCATAGCATCCAGCGCTCCTTCATGCATCTTTTGTTCCTCTATCGAACCCTTTTTCATTCGCCGGATTATGGCAAGCGCCTCTATTTCATCGTCAGGGTTGTTGACAACAACGAGCCCCTTGGCAAAAGTCCTCTGGCTATGCCGGCTCCGGCCGATCCTCTGCATCAGCTTTGACACCTGCCTGGGCGACCCATAGTGGATTACAAGATCTACAGATCCAATGTCTAGTCCAAGCTCTAGCGAGCTCGTGCATACGACAATGCCTGCCTCGCCTGAGCGCAGCGTGTGTTCTGTCTCCTCTCTCATCTCCTTGGAAAGCGAGCCGTGGTGGACATCGACCTTGATTTCGCCCTGGTTTTTCAATATCGTTCCGAGGTACTCTGCCTCGTCCCGCGTGTTTGTAAAGAGCAGGATCGATCCTTCGACCTTTTCCTTCTTGACATAATCGAGGATAAAGTGCGCGACGTTGTTGAGCGAGCCCTTGACGAACCTGACGTCAATGTCATAGCCGCGGCTTGCCGTGTCCACTAGCACCGCACTGCGCCTGTCAGTGCCTGAAACAAACTGGGCTGCCTGCTTCAGGTTGCCTACTGTCGCAGAAAGCCCGATCCTTGCGACGTTTTGATTGGATGCGGCCTGCAGGCGCTCCAAGCTTAGCGCAAGATGCGCGCCCCGCTCGTTTGCCACCAGCTCGTGCACTTCGTCGACAACGACCCACTGCAAGCCTTTCAGGGCCGCAAGCATCTTTTCGCTTGTCAATACCACCGCAAGTGACTCTGGTGTTGTAATCAGAACATCGGGCGGATCATCGACTATTTTCTTTCTTGCTGCGACCGTAGTGTCCCCATGGCGGATCTCTACTCGCAAGCCTTCAGAATGGGCATAGCGCACCACCCTTCTCAGGACGTCATTGTTGAGTGCACGTAGAGGAGTGATGTACATCGCCCTTATCATGCCGGGACTCTTTTGGCTTGCAAGCATCGTAAAAACAGGCAGGACGGCCGCTTCGGTCTTGCCCGAGCCCGTGGGTGCAACAAGCAGACAGTTTACCCTTCTGGCAATGACTGGAAGAGCCTTGCGCTGGATTGTAGTTAGAGATGTAAAGCCTTCTTTGCGGAATTTTTCAATGATAAGCTGCTCTTCAGCGTGGTCACTTTTCAGTGTCTGCGGCTGTTCCGGGTTGCTGCTCTCGTTTTTGCTTCTGAGCTGATTTTTCATAAACCATTACTGCAAACAGGCCGGCAATGAACAGCCCAACTGCGACAAGCGCGTAGCTGTCAAAGTTTGCAATTTCTCCTGCCATTTGCTGTTAGTCCCTGTACGTCCAATAAATATATATCCTTACGCTATGGGCCAGCGTTTTCTAATCCTGAGAGCAATCCAAGACGAAGAGAAAATCGCCCTGCCAGAGCGTGGCTCTAGCACGTATAGCAGGAACGACTGTATGTTCGTATAGGGATACGAAAGTCGGTCTGGTCTTCGACTTGTATCTGAAGACTGTATCCATTGTTAAAAGGCTCGTGGATCTATCGTCTAGCTGGAAACTCTAGCCGGCGTCCTGAATGTCCTGCTCGGTCAGGCGCTGCGGCCACTTTGAATCAGCCAGCTGTTTTAGCTTTTGGCTGCGCGCCATGATGAAAATCACTATGCCCATTAAGAATATTGTCGCTGCAAATACCAAGAGCCCGGTGACAAGGGTCTGCATACTGCATATACGACGGCATTCTATTTAGCAGGTTTTGCCAAGGGCGATAGCTACACGGAACTTGCAGATCGATTATCTATTTATGAGGAGTGGCGGACACACAAAATGTGCGTCAAAGGATATTGGTCATCGCGGGTCTGGCTGCCGTTGGAGTGGCCATTGCAATAGCGGTGCCGATGGCGATACTTGCCATGCAGGGTTCGCACGAGCTAAAGTTCGAATATGTCAAGTCAGGCGGCATCGCGGGCATCAACAATAGGTTGACCTTTGATTCGGAAACGGGTGTCATCTCGTTCTACCAGAGTGCAATCAACACGAGTGAGGAGAAGAGACTGTCCGATGAGAAAGTGCAAGAGCTTCGGCAGGCAATAGCCGGCAGCGGATTCTATGCCTTTGACAGCTCCTACCCGCCAAGACAGGGCCCTGCAGATTATTTCTCTTACACGCTGAACATTACAATGGATGGAAGGGCGCATTCGGTGTCGTGGGTTGACGACTTTGCCACGGCAGAGCCGGTCCCAGAAGGCTTGAAAGACATCGTAAGCGAACTGGAGCAGGCGTTCTCTACTGCACAGCCAAGTTGAACAGATTGGTCTGAAAGGCGCGTATTGTCTCACCTTTATCAGCAGACAGCATAAGCCGCATTAATGATTATCGGGCTGCGCAGGTTGCTCATCATCGGTACTGTGGAGGCTGTTGCGGCCGTAATCGTCCTGCTTCCATTTTTCCCGGGGCTGGCATATCCATTGACGCATCAGCTCCCTGTTGCTATCTCGAATGTCCAAATCCCAGACGGGACCGTCGAGATCCACCTTAACGTGTTCAATCCAAACCTTTCAGCTGTGGCAGTATCCAGAATCGAGTATGACCTCCGTGCCGATGGCGATCTTGTTGGCAAGGGAAGACTGGACTATTCAGACGTGCCGCCTACTGGCAGGCTACAGCTTTTGGCCCGCTAGACTGCAACACTAGTTTCTACGGTCACCCCTGACTTGCAGCTTGCTGCAAACACATACTGGGAAGCATCTGGAACCGCAGAGATAGGCAATGCGTTCACACTATGACAGCGTGAATTTACAGCCTATTTCCAGTAGCATCATCCGGCGCCGAGGATGCTTTCTTTTGACAGTGCCTTGTCGAGCTGCTCCTTTGTCATCAACTTTTTCTCAAGCACCAGCTCGCGGATGCTCTTGCTGGTCTTGAGCGACTCTTTGTAGATCTCGGCAGCTTTCAGGTAGCCGATGTACGGGTTGAGCAGCGTGACAAGGACCGGGCTCTTTTCGATGTACGACGCCAGCTTGTCCTTGTTTGCCTCAATGCCGTCTATCATGTTGGCCGCAAATATCGGAAGGAAGTTCTTTAGCATGTCAGTCGAGTCAAGTACACATTTCAGCATGCCAGGCAGCATCACGTTCAGCTCAAACTGTCCCGCCTGCGCGGCCATTGCCACTGAAACGTCGTTTCCGATCACGTTAAAGCATATCATGTTAAGGCACTCGGCAAGCGATGGGTTGACCTTGCCAGGCATTATCGACGAGCCTGCATGCACTGCAGGTATCAGGATCTCGGCAAGTCCCGCGGTCGGACCTGAAGCCATGAGCCTGATGTCGTTTGCCATCTTTGAAAGCTCAATGGCAAGGTTGCGGAGCGCAGACGAGCAGGTGGCTACGTCATACTTGCTTTGTAGCGAGTAAAACATGTTAGACGACGGCTTTAAGCTCAGGCCGGAAATTTTGGACAAGTTCTTTATCGCAAGCTGGCGGTAGCCCTTTGGCGTGTTGGCACCCGTGCCCACGGCCGTGCCTCCAAGGCCGACATAACTCAGGCCAGCCATCGACTGGACAAGCATCGTCCTAGCCTGCTTGAGCGAATAGACGTACTGCTCGAATTCTGCTCCAAGCGTGACTGGTATTGCGTCCATGAGGTGAGTCCTGCCGATCTTGACGACGCCTGAGAACTGCCTTGCCTTCTTTTGCAGAGACGCGATCAGCTTGTCAAGCGACGCGATGGTCTCCTTCATGTTAAGCAGAATTGCGACGTGCATCGCAGTCGGGAAGGTGTCGTTGCTTGACTGCGACATGTTGACGTGGTCGTTTGGGCTGACAACCTCGTAGTCGCCTTTTTTCTTGCCCAGGATCTCCAGCGCCCTGTTTGCAATCACCTCGTTGCTGTTCATGTTGAACGCGGTGCCGGCGCCAGAGTTGATCGCTTCGACCACGAACTGATCTAGCAGCTTGCCAGCAAGAATTTCATCACAAGCCTTTACTATCGCCCGCGCCTTTTCCGCGTCCAGCGCCTTGAGCTCCTTGTTTGCAAGCGCGGCCGAGCGCTTGATCATGACATATGCTCTTACCAAATTTGCGTGGGCCTTTTGGCCTGTCACCTTGTACTGGTTGATTGCGCGAGCAGTAAATGGGCCATAGTATGCGGTGGAAGGAACCTTGACCTTGCCAAGCGAATCCTTGTCAATTCTGAACGACATCGCCGGATGGCACTAGTGAGGAGGCCGTAATAAATTAATCGACAGCCTCAAGATATTATCCGGCCAGCGGCCATCTCCTCAATCTTTGCGGCATCGTTATTGGACAGGTTGGAGCCGTGCAGCGCAAGCGGGTTCTGGCCTGCCGCAAGTGTTTCCCGAACCGGCACCGGCGGAACAAAGCGCGTCAGCCTTGCAAACAATATCTTGCCATACCAGTTATTCTCAATGCAGAGTCTTTTCTCTCCTTCCTCCATTTCATCCAGATCAACAAACCTGTCGATCACACCTGAGCTGACAAACAAATCCTTTTTGACAAACAGTACAAATATGCCACGCGACCAGCTGCGGCTGATGTTGACATAAAAGATGTGCTTGCCAAAAAGCTGCCTTTCAAGCTCGTCCTTCTGTATCCTCAGAATGTAGCTTGAGGGCTCGGACAACAGGGCATCTGATTTCAGGCAATTATTAAACCATTTTTGTTTCCATGCTATGTTAGGCATTTCCAACGGCCGAGCGCATGATGGATGCCATTTCAATCCAGGTTGCCTTGTTTTCTGTTTCACTGACTCCCAGCAGCTTGCTGATGGTGAGGCCTACATACAGCGCCATCATCCCTGATGCTACAGCCTCCACATTGGTTTCCTTCTTGAGGACTCCTTTTTCGATCATGGCCTTTAGGTGGTCTACTGTAACTTCCAGCACCCGCCTCTGATGTTCAAGCAACGCTTTTCTAAGCTGCGGATTTCTGGTAGATTCGGCGACCATCTCGACCATGAGCTTGTCCGTGCCATGCTCTATGCCCCTTATGTTTTCGTAAAACTGGCTTATGCTCATGTCCATCTCTTCGGCAGTCCTAAAGACTGTTGTCAGCTCGTCCTTCACCTTGTCTACAAAGTGATCAGAGATTGCGCGGAAGAGGCCACTCTTGTCGCCAAAATAAAAGTAGATCGTGCCTTTGCTTATCTTCAGGCTGTCAGCTATGTCGTCCACTTTTGTCCCGTCATAGCCGTTATGGGAAAAGTGGCGTATCGCTGCCTGGACGATCCTTTGCTTCAGGCCCTCCTTGTGCTCTTCGGTGACTCTGGGAGACATTGTGCCTGCCTCATATGCTATATGGGCGTATATTAATTTGACTGACTCGTCAGTCAAAAAGATTATATGCGTCGCATATTGACCCATGAGTCAACATGTCAAGCAATAAAGAACGAAGGAACAAGTTTGTGCCAATAGCAGGCATGCTTGGAATGGCCGTTCTTGCGGTCAGCATACTTGCAAGCCAAGCCCTGACTGCCGGCGCACAGCAATCTGAACAGGATGACAGACCATCCTGGATCTACAAACTGAACAAGAAATACAGCGAATACGAAGACGGCACCTTGAAGGTCAGAGCCGGGGCGGGTGGAGGCGTTGCTCCTCTAACATGGTTTTTCCCAAAGGATGCTGAAATCAAGGTTGGAGAAACAGTCGTATGGTACAACCCAACATCTGTTGGCGAACCCCACACCGTGACATTCATGAAGGATCCTGATGCCTTTCCGCCACTTGATGTGCCATATGTTATATCGAACAGCAGCGCTCTTGTACCGCTCGACCCGACCATAAATGCTGATCCTACGCTGATACCGGGTCCCGGCAACCAGACTGTTGCAGTGATTGCAAATGCAAGGGCCTATTCGCCGGTGGCCATTACTAATGGAGAAGCGCAATACCTGCCGCCCAACGCCAACTATACGATGACAGGGGATGAGAGTTATGTCAATTCTGGCCTGATATGGCCTGAGGGACAGGTGCCACCTGGCTTGCCAGAGATAACCTCGTTCAGTGTCAAGTTCGAAAAGGCAGGTACGTACGACTACCTGTGCATATTGCATCCGTGGATGGCGGGAAGGATAACTGTAAACTAGGGACACCCGTCCCCTCCTAATTTTTAGTCACTTCGAACTATCCAATATGGATAGTATTATATTACTACTGGATTTTTTCCAAGCCGTATGCAAGTCAGCGGCAAGGTGCTCGTCTGCGACTCTATCGATCAGGCAGGCATCGACAGCATGAAGCGCGCAGGTTTGAGCGTCGACTACAAGCCCGAGATAAAGCCGGCCGAGCTCGTTTCTTACGTCAAGGATTATGAAGTCATTATCGTGAGGAGCAGGACCAAGGTCACAAAGGAAATCATTGATGCGGCAACAAATGCCAAGATAATAGCACGCGTCGGAGTCGGGCTAGACAATGTGGACGTCAAGGCCGCTGAAGCAAAAAAGATCAAAGTAATCAACGCGCCAGAGGCTGCGTCTGTCGCGGTGGCCGAGCTTGCAATCGGGCTAATGATTTCGCTTGCAAGAAGCATTCCAAGAGCCGACGCAGAGGGCAAGCGCGGCAACTGGATCAAGAAGGAGCTTATGGGCACACAGCTGTCGGGCAAGTACCTCGGTATCGTAGGCGTCGGCAACATCGGCCGGAACATTGGCAGGATGGCCAAGGCACTCCGCATGAACCTGATCGGCTATGACCCGTATCCAATAAACCGCGAATTCATCACGGAAACGGGCATGATAGTAACCGACTTTAACACGCTTTTGGAAAGCGCAGACTTTGTAACGTGCCACGTGCCGGCGACGCCGGAAACGAAACACATGTTCAACGCCGAGCGCTTTGCCAAGATGAAGCCAACTGCCTACCTTGTCAACACGTCAAGGGGCGAGATAATCGACGAGAACGCCCTCTATGAGGCATTGAAGAACGGCAAGATTGCAGGCGCGGCGCTTGACGTCTTTGAAGTCGAGCCGCCTACCAACAAGCAATTGCTGAGCCTTCCAAACTTGGTATGCACGCCCCACATTGGCGCGCAGACAAAGGAGGCACAGGAACTTGCATCCACGGTCATTGCAGAAAAGGTAATCCAGATCCTGCGCGGCGTAATATAGATTATAAAAGGGTGCCAGACAGGAGAGGGTATAATGCACAGCTACATGACCCAGACATGGCTTCGGATGTGGAAGGAAAATTCCGACGAGCTCAAGTCAAAGGCAATAGCTTGGAGGACAGAGCCGACCATCCACAGGATAGAGAGGCCAAGCAGGCTCGACAGGGCCAGGAGGCTGGGTTACAAGGCAAAGCAGGGTATTGTAGTGGGCAGGGGTGGCATGCGCAAGCAGCGCCCAGTAGCTGGAAGGAGGCCAAAGCACATCGGTGTCGTGCACATCAAGCAGGGCATCAGCATGCGCAAGGTCGCAGAGAGCAGGGTGAGCGAGAAATTCCCAAACCTCGAAGTGCTCGGCTCGTACTACCTTCATAAGGACGGCATGAACATCTGGTACGAAGTGATTCTGGCCGACCCATCGCACCCGGCAATCTCAAAAGACCGCGAAATGCGCGGCAAGCTCAAGGCGTTTGCAAAGTAAATCAGCTGGTCTTTTTCACCACTTCTCTGTGTTTTCGCAATTCAAGGATCGTAGTTGCTATTAGCGCAGCCTGCAGGACATAGCCGCCGATTATCAATACCACTGCGTTGAACGGCTTTGAGAAAGTTGTCATTATCTCGACGTGTGGCGGCGCAAGCGAGTTGCCGATCATGACTATTGCCGCCAGCGGTATGCATGCATACAGCGCCTTTCTGAAGCCCTTGAAGGTAAGAACTGTGAGAGCAATAAACGACAGCTCTAGCGCAATAGCCCTGTCGATGAACTGCGGGTCGCCAAATGGTATCGCGATTGCCCCTACTACGCTGATTGCTGCAAGCACCGCCGCTACAGGGCTGAAAGGCATCACCTGTTTTTTTAACAGGGATTTCAATTAAAGCGTTTCACAATGTAACTATTAATAACGAGCGCAGGGTACTCTCACGATATGAAGGCTGCACGCATAATAAAGACAAAGGAGCCGCTCGAGATCAAGGATGTCAGCATCCCAAAGCCAAAGAACGACCAAGTCCTTGTAAGAGTCGAGAGCGCAGGCGTATGTCACAGTGATCTGCACCTGTGGGAAGGCGGTTATGCCGGGCCGCAGGGCGTTTTCATGAAGGTTGAGGACAGGGGAGTAAAGTTTCCACTTACCCCGGGCCACGAAGTTGCCGGCACTGTCGAAGAGGTGGGCGAGTCGGTCACCGGCTTTTCGAAGGGAGACAAGGTTCTGGTTTACCCGTGGATCGGCGAGGGCACATGCCCGGCGTGCAGGGTGGGCGAGGAGAATGTCTGCGACGCTCCGCGCAGCCTTGGCGTGTACCAGGACGGCGGCTATTCCGAGATGGTGCTTGTGCCAAGTCACAAGTACCTCGTAAAGTTGCGCGGGCTTGATCCCAACTCTGCCGCGTCACTTGCGTGCTCTGGCCTTACGGCATATACCGCGGTCAAGAAGGCACAGTCTCAGCCTGGTGACACCCTTGTAATAGTAGGCGCAGGCGGCCTAGGGCTCATGGCAGTCCAGATCGCAAAGGCAATCAGCAATGCAAGGATTGCAATCGTGGACATTGACGACAAAAAACTGGCCGAAGCCAAGAAGCTTGGAGCTGACGAGGTCATCAACTCAGGAGCAGGCGACCCTGTCAAAGGCGTCAAGGACATCACAAACAGCCTCGGAGCCGAAGCGGTCATTGACTTTGTCAACAATGCCAAGACGGCGCCAAACTCGCTCAACATGCTGAGGAAAAGGGGCAGGCTCGTCATGGTCGGGTTGTTTGGAGGCTCGCTTGAGCTGAACCTGCCGCTTGTACCGCTTCGTGCCTTTACGCTAACCGGCGCCTATACAGGCAAGTTTGCAGATCTTGTAGAGATGGTGGAGCTTGCACGTATGAACAAGGTCCAGTCAGTCGTGTCAAGAAAGTTCACACTGGATCAGGCAAACCACGCGCTCGAAGAGCTGAAGGCAGGCAAGATAATCGGAAGGGCAGTCATCAATCCCTAGACTGCCATAGCAGTCCTGCCCGACATGCCATAGAACGCATTCCACACCTTCAGACCGTCGTTTCGCTTGATGTCTTCAAGGATCGGGGCATAGCCTGGGCCGGCGGCCTTTTCCAATAGCTTTATGACCTGCTCTTCACCCTTGAACATCCAGACCCACTCGTCATAGACAATCCTCGGCTCAGAGAAGAGCATCGCAAACGGGTTGTGACCATTCTTTTTCATGAAATAGTACTCGGCCATGGTGATAAAGCCTGGACCAAATACAGAGTCGCCTGCCTCAATGAACTTTTTCCTTACCGCCTTGTACGTGTCGAGCGCGACTTCGGTGCTCTTTGCTTCCATGCCGCTGCAGACGCGGCTTTATTATTAACATAGTCGCATGTTTTTTATTCTACATACTTCTAGCACTGGGGCGCCTCAGCAATTTCTGAACCTCTTATAAGGCTTAGAGGCTGAGAGTTACTGTGGCAAGCGAGGACAAGACTGACACTTATGAAGAAACTGTAAGCAGAACGGATTCAGAACCGCCGAC
Source organism: Thermoproteota archaeon (assembly GCA_040757615.1). Lineage (GTDB taxonomy): Archaea > Thermoproteota > Nitrososphaeria > Nitrososphaerales > Nitrososphaeraceae > Nitrososphaera. The sequence continues at coordinate 14,284 of JBFLWZ010000006.1, forward strand.
CGAAGTCACGGTAAGGGAAGAGAGGACGGTAACAACCTCGCCGTCAAGCGACGTAGAGACATACGAGGTAGAGTCCGTAGAACCTGTCGAGAGTCAGGAGGAAGAATCAGTCTCGGCCAAGGCCAGAGAGGCAGGCAAGTCGCTAAAAGACCTCGTCTATTCTCTTGGCAGAAAGACAAAAGAGGCCACTGAGGAAAAGGCCAAGGAGCTGAAGGCGCAGTCGGTCGATGTCGGAGCGACGACGGACGCAAGAGAAATCCAGCACCTTGGCAGCAACATCGAAGGCCTCATCACGGTTTTCGAAGACACCATGACAGAGATACGCAAAGAGCCGTACGACGAGCAGGAAAAGCTGCTGGTCGGCTACAAAAAGCTGCTTGAAGAGCAGATAAACGTCATAAACGCAAGGATGGCTATGGCCAAGCGCCTAAAGCCGGGCTCCTGACACCATTTTTATAGAAACCCGGCGAGAAGACCACCAGACAAGTCCGGTGGATAAATGAAGCGCCATCATATTTTTTGAGAAGTAGCACCTACGAAACAGATACACACACGTACTATCATCATCAACCATATGACGCTCAACTACAAGTTCCGCCTCTATATCCAACAAAGGAACAAGAGCTTGTGTTAGAGCAGACTCTGGATGGCTGCAGGTGGGTGTACAACTACTTTTTGTCAATACATCCAATGTCAGAATATGACATGAACTATGCACTGACAGAATTGAAGGAGCAGCACCCGTGGCTTCGGAACTATCACAGCAAGATGCTCCAGATGGTAGCAAAGCAAGTTGCAGCAGCCAGAAAGGCTGCCAAAGGTAGGAAGCTGTCATACCGGAAACACGATGATTTCAACTCATTTACCTACAACCAGTCTGGCTTTAGAATTGAAAGCAGCAACAACAGGCTGGTACTCTCCAAGATAGGCAGCAGCATAAGAATTGTACTGCATAGAAAGCTGCCTGTCAACGTCAAGCAGGTGACAGTATGCCGCAGCAAGGCTGGCAAGCGGTGGTACGCAGTCATGGCTTGCGATGTACTGCGCAGGATGTACTCAACCATAATTTGCAGCAAGCCAGTAGGGATAGACGTTGTTGGCATCACAAAGTTCTGCCATGACTCTGACGACCATGTAATAGAAGACAACCCGCAGTTCCTGACAAAGATGCTCAGGCCATTGAAGCGAGCCCACCGCAGGGTATCGAGAAGGCAGATAGGCAGCAGCAACCACAGAAAAGCAAGGCACATGCTAGCCAGGCTGTACGAGCGCATCCATAACAGGAGAAGGGACTTCCTGCATAAAAAATCGGCATACTATACCAGCCGCTATGACCTGATATTCCTGGAGAGGCTGCGAGTGGCAAACCTGACGAAGAACCACAGTCTTGCGCGCAAGATACTGGACGCAAGCTGGTCTACATTCAAAAATATGTTGCAGTACAAAGCTAACAGGGTAGTAGAGGTAGATCCAGCATACACATCGATTGACTGCTCAAGGTGTGGACACCCAGTACCAAAGTCGCTTGCAGTACGTGTACCCATGCCTGTCCAAAGTGCAATGCGGTGATGGACAGGGACTACAACGCTTCTCTCAACATCCTTCAGCGGGGGTTGGAATCGCTGATGATGATGCTACTATTACTACCGCAGGAACTGCGGGAAGTCACGCCTGTGGAGATCACTCGGTGGTCAAGGAAGCAGGAAAAAGAAGAGGCTATCGGACTTGTTCGATAGTAGTTCACTCGACCAGTAGCTTGCTGGTGATGTCCTTTACCACCACGGATTTTATGTTGACAAATTCCCTGATGCCGAACTCTGACAGCTCTCTGCCGATGCCTGACTTCTTTATCCCTCCAAACGGAAGGCGCGGGTCTGACTTGACCATTTCGTTGACAGACACTATGCCACTTTCGATCTGGCGCGCCAGCCGGATTCCACGGTCAATGTCGCCGGTCCAGATGCTTGCTCCGAGTCCAAATTCAGAGTTGTTGGCCTCCCTTATTGCCTCTTCCTCGTTATTCACGATTATGATAGGGGCTGCAGGCCCAAACACTTCTTCCCTGACCACTTCCATGTTATGGCTGACATTAGAGATTATTGTCGGCTCGTAAAAGAAACCCTCACGGTTTACGGGCCGGCCGCCTGTCAACACCTTGCCGCCCTTGGTCTTCGCGTCTTCCACCTGCTTGGCAAGCGCCTGTCTCTGGCTGTCTCTGACAAGTGGGCCGACGGTTGTCTTTGAGTCAAGCGGATCTCCAATGACTTCTGCCTGCGTGTCCTCAACAAAGAGTTTTGTGAACTTGTCGGCCACCTCCTTTACAACGATAAAGCGCTTTGCCGCTATGCAGCTCTGGCCGTTATTCAGCAGCCTCGACTGGGTGGCCATGTGTGCAGTCTGGTTCAGGTCGACATCTTCAAGCACAATGAACGGGTCGCTCCCACCAAGCTCTAGCACGAATTTCTTCAGATCCTTTGAAGCGAGCTCGGCCACACGCTTGCCCGTATTGACGCTGCCGGTGACAGAGACTGCGTCGATGCCTGCCTGCACTAGCGCTTCTCCTGCGCGATAGTCCCCGATGACTGACTGAAAGATGTTTTCTGGAAAGCCTGCGTCTGCAAAGGCTTGCTCCAGCTTTATCGCGCTACCAAGAACCACGCTTGAATGCTTTAGCACGGCCACGTTGCCGGCGGTCAGGGCAGGCACTGCAAACCTCATGACCTGCCAGAATGGAAAGTTCCAAGGCATGATGCACGCCACGACTCCAAGAGGCTCAAACGACACGAAACTCTTGCGAAATTCGGTTGGGATTATTTCGTCGCGCAAAAACACTTCGGCATGCTCGGCATAATAGTCGCAAACCCATGCGCACTTTTCGATCTCGGCAAGCGCCTGCCTGATTGGCTTGCCCATCTCCTCCGTGACCAGCCGGGCGTACTCTTCGCGGTTCTTCCTCATGACCCGGCCAAGCCGGCGCATGTATTCGGCGCGCTCGGCAAGATCCAATTTTTTCCATTTTGCAAAAGCGTCCCTTGCATCCTTGACCTGCCTGCTGACCTCTTCAGGCGTCGCGTTGTCATAGGACGCAATCACCTTCCCTGTGGAAGGGTTAATTGTTTCGATCTTGGCCATAGAAGAGTTACGCACTTCCATACTAATAAACCAAAAAAGTCCCGCGGGCAGGATTTGCCCCAAATCGGCTTTTCGCCGGTTTTGTTTGAGCCTGCGACTCTTCGGTTACTGCGTTGTGCGCCCGATAGGCTGCTTCACGTGGTCAGCTACTGAGAAGCCGACATCTACAGCCGAAAGCTCTACCAGGCTGAGCTACCGCGGGACATTTCCGTTTGTTGCAAGAATGCTATATAATCGTGGCGTCAGAGATACTTGGCGACATCAAGCGCAAAGTAGGAGATGATTCTGTCCGCGCCGGCTCTCCTTATCGACGCTATTGACGAAACCTTCCAGTCTTCCTCGTCTATCAGCCCGTGCATCGCTGCCGCCTTTATCATCGCGTACTCGCCACTGACGTTCTGCACTGCAACAGGGAAGCTAAACTTGTCCTTTACCATCCGCACCAGATCGAGATATGCAAGCGCCGGCTTTATCATGACCATGTCGGCCCCTTCGTTGATGTCGGTCTCTATTTCTAGCAGCACCTGCCGCGGGTTTGCATACGACACCTGGTAGGACGACTTGTCAAGGTGCGACTTTGCATTTGCAAACGCCGCCGACCTGAACGGAGTATAGAGCGACGATGAGTGCTTGGCAGAATATGACAGTATTGAGGCCTTCAAGCTGCGTGCAGCAAGCTCGCTTTTTATTGCGCGGACCTGCCCGTCCATCATTGACGATGGGGCGACGACATCTGCGCCAGCCTCTGCGTGGGTTGCAGCGATTTCAGAAAGTACGCGCAGTGTGGCGTCGTTATCCACTCTTCCGCCTGCAATGATGCCGCAGTGCCCAGTCAGGTTGTACTGGCAGACGCAAACGTCTGTCATGACGTTTACCGAGCTGCCAAATCCCATCTTGATTGCCCTGACTGCCTGCTGCACTACTCCCTTTGCGTCAAAAGCCTGTGAGCCTTGCTTGTCTCTATTCTTGGGTATGCCAAATACAATGAGAGAAGAGATACCCGTGTCTAATACCGACTGAACATGATCTACTAGATTTCCAAGGGGTGTCACGGACATTCCGGGCATCGAGCTTATCTTGACAAGTCGGTCTGAAACAAATACTGGAAAGATGAGATGGCTCTTGCGCAGACCTGTGGTGGAAAATATCTCTCGGTACCATTCTTTGCGCTCACGCTCGAGCTGCTGCAACAGCTGTTGATGGCGCTAATGCGAATATATGTTTTCAATGCAAAAATCAACCACAAAATTCATAATATATTTTGAAGCCGGAACTGCATGCGGAGAGTAACCGTCGGCATCCCTGCCTACAACGAGGAGCAGAACATCGTCAACCTCCTCAGATCACTTGAAGGACAACGCTTGATGATCTCTGAAGTGATCGTCTCTGACGACTCTTCTGACGGGACGCCCGATCTTGTGCGCGACTTTGCCCGGCATTCTCAGCTAGGGATCACGCTCTTCCACCATGATGTAAGAAGGGGGGCGGCTGCTGCCTGGAATGAAATCTTTCAAAAGGCTGCCGGCGATGTCATTGTGCTATATGACGCAGACACCATCCCGCACCCATCGTGCACCAAACAACTGGCATCACGCGTATCTGGAAAAACCGCACTGTGTGCATCGAACTCGCAGCCAGTGCAGGCAACAGGCATCGCAGGCAGAGCATCCGTGTTTATCTCAAACTGGCTAAGGTCGGTAAGACAGGCAGGGCTTTCGCAGTACACCGTTATGGGCAGGGCGCTTGCCATTGATTCCGCTACAGCAAAAAAAATCCAGATACCGTCGGATATGATCGCAATAGATCTTTACCTGCAGTGCAGGATTCTTGAAATGGAGCTTGATGTCGTCTACAACGACGATGCTGTCGTGTATTTCAAGCCGGCAAACAGCCTGCCTGACATGGCGTCGCAGGTAGTAAGAGCAATCAACGGCCATAACCAGATAAAGGACAGCGTAGATTCACTCCGCATAGGCCTGCCTCCGCACATTGGAATCGCAGCCGCACTGAAAAACGCTGCCTCCGACCCTGTCGGCGCCGTATCGACAGTCATAGGGTATTCTTTGATGCCATACTACAAGTCAAAGCTTGAGAACGCCGACTCGGCAAAGTGGCACACTGCCGATAGCTCAAAGACAATAGACTATGAACAGCTGAAGGCAAGATTCTGACTTGCACACTTTTTTATAACGGCATTTTGTGTAAGCAAGCAAGCAGGTGAAGCCCGGCAAATGTCAGACCCGGAACGGCGATTTGAGACGATATCCAACAACGGGGTAGTATGGCTGAATATGCAAAGGCCTGCCTTTTCCGACATGACTGCGCTTGGGCAGAAATACCCGTTTCAGAGGCTCAACCTCGAGGACTCGCTTTCAAAGATCCAGATCCCCAAGATCGACAGGTACGCCGACCACATCTTTATCATCCTGCACTTTCCAACGCCGGACAAGGAGAAGGGATTCCTCTTTAGCCAGCTTGCGGTCTTTATGGGCACCGATTACTTGGTTACCATACACCAGGGCGACCTGAAGCCGCTTGACGAATTGTTCAACATGTGCAAGAGCGACGAACGCCAGCGCCAGCTTACCATGGGCAAGTCGGCAGGATTTCTGCTCCACAAGATAATCGACACTCTGGTGGACGACCTGCTGCACATCCTGATGAAGGTGGTAGGCAACATTGATGATGTCGAAGACAGCGTCTTTGACGAGCGCATATCGATCCCGCGCCAGATTTCGCTTTTACGCAGGGAAATAACTACGCTCAGAAGAATAGTGATCCCGCTCAGGAGGACTGTAGTCGAGCTGTCAAAAGAAGTCCAGCGCTTTTCAAAGGAGGATCTTACGATCTACTTCAAGGACGTGCAGGATCACATCGAAAAGGTGTATGAAACGCTTGAAGAGGCAAAAGAGACTGTCGAGATTTACAAGGACACCGACTATATGCTCAGCCAAGAAAAGACGAACAAGATACTTGCAGTGCTTACCATCATATTCACCCTGTCAATTCCTGCCACCGTCGTCGGCGCGTTCTATGGCATGAACGTCCCCCTTCCCGGCGGAACCCAGACGGGCCCTTGGACACAGCTTGGGCCGTACACAACCCTGATTTTTGTTATAGTAATATCATCCGTCTCTGCCCTTCTTATGGTATTTTACTTCAGAAGGCTCGGATGGATGGGACCTTCTATGTGATCTGCGAACGGCGTATACATAAGAGGATAAATACTCGCATAATTACAGTTTTGTTTAGGAATTGGTGGGGGCAAGCGGAGACATACGCGGTTACGTGTGCACTCCTCACGACAAACAGTCGGGCTCTCTGCTCGAAAGCTGGAAGAAAAGTGACAACGTCGTTGACATTTACTTTGCCACGGCGACCTTTTCCGAAGAAAGCGTCCCATATTTTCCAAACAAGGCCAACCACTACATGCTGGCGTCCTTCAAGGACATGACCGCCATACTGGAGAACATCCAGAAATCCGATATGGACAGGCTGTCATTCATGTTCAGTTTTTCAACCCCGCTCTTTGAGCGCAGCGGCGACAGGCTCAACTATGTTTCGCTATACTTTACGAAATATACTAGCGGCGATCCGGCGGTGAGCGACCTTGCAAACGCCATCGCCCGGCGCGAGCGCGTAAAGAAGGCAAGCCTCGCCCAGATGCAGCTCTTGGCGGCCGAGCAGCCAAAGTTCACTTTCCCGTATTCTAAGAACCTGGTCATTCTCGAAGTCGAGGGTGAAGCTACGCACCAGACCGACCAGAAATACTGCGAGCGCACAAGGCGCGACGTGGCAAGGAAGGGCATCGCGCTCAACAACCTTGTCAGCTTTTCCATCCTTGAAAAGCTCAAATGAGCACACGCTGTTTGTTTTTTAGGAACAAGAATGCTCAGGCAAGTGTGTAATTGTGGAATATACTCATAGAAATATCTAATAGTTACCTCTTACAAAGATATTTTTGTAAGAAAAGCTGTTGATCGCACGATCGAGCTCGATTTCTTTAGTTCTCGCAGCATTGTTAACCACAAGCTCACTTCTAATGTTTCCGGGAACTGTTCCCGTAGAGGGAAGTAAACTGCGACTATACACAGAGGCATCAGCATACAAGACGGGAGATATTGTCGATATCCGTTCCTATCTAGAAGACGCGATAGAAACTGATGATGAGTTTGCCATACTTTCAATCTATAACCCTGATGGCGAGATTGTCCTGCGGGAATACGTTGAAACAGAGACAGGCAAGTTTCATTATCAGTATACCATCAATGGACCGCTCAATCCGCAAAGTGGCCAGTATCGTGTAGAGGTGACATTTGGTGGCCAATTTGCAGAAACCACATTTGAATACAACTATGTAGCTACCGATCCTGAGGGGTGGATACCATTTACAGCAAAGGCAGGTAACAAAACCTACAACATAGGATACAAGATGGCCTATTTTGAACTCAAAGAGGTTACCGTCGATCTCGTAACAAAGACCATGCGGATAGTGATCAAAGAGAACAGCCACGGGCACGGCGGAAGTGAGCTGAGGCTCAAATATCCTCACGATCTCTTTCCGTTTGAAATAACAGAAGTAATACGTGGAGATAACTCTGCATGGTATCAAGTCAGAGAATTGATCAACGAGAAAGTGCTGAAAACCGGAGTGGCGGTATACAACAATCAGCCTGCGGAAATACTAGTATTTGGAGAAGGCACCAGACCATCGCTCTCTGAGGAAACGGGCGATGAACAGAATAATGTTGTTGTCGTAACGGGATTGCGTATTACAAATACCTACGGGTCTGTAGTAACAGAATGTAGTAACTGCCTGTCATCGATGCTGATGCTTACATCGGAAATTAAGAACCATCTTTATACAACCGAGCAATTTGCCGTGTACTTGGAAGTTAGAGACTTGACCGGTTATACTGTTTTTAATGAATTTGCAATTGGAACTATCAATCCGGTTGATTCTATCAAAGTTGCCATGTCATGGATGCCAGAAAAAGCTGGCAATTATGAGGTACGATCTTTTGTCATCGATGATCCACAAAATATGAGATGGATATCACCGATAAAGATCGTACGAATAGTTGTAAGTTAATTCAAAAGTCCAACGTCAATCCATAAACAAAATCTTTGACAGAATTGACTTTCATTATTGGACAACGCTCAAGCTAGCTCAAAGCTTAAATATGCATCATTTTCTCTAGCCATTGATTTATGAGCAAGCCGATGGATCTTGGCGCACTCAAGATTGGTTCATACATTGTCATCGACGGCGAGCCGTGTAGGATTGTTTCGTACGACCACAGCAAGCCTGGCAAGCACGGTTCGGCGAAAGCAAGGATCACAGCAGTTGGAGTCTTTGACGGCAGGCCACATCCTTTCGTAGGCCCGGTGTCAACCAAGGTCGAAGTGCCACTGATAGACAAGCGCAACGGCCAGATCATTTCAAAGCAGGGTGACACCCTCCAGATCATGGACCTTGAAACGTTCGAGACCTTTGAGACATCATCTGTCGAAGACGAGATCAAGGAAAAGCTCGCTCAGGGCGACATCCAAGGCCGCGAGGTAGAATACTGGAAGGTCCTTGAAAGGATAAAAATAGTCCGCGTCAAGGGCTAAAAGTTCATACAATAGAACAGCGGATCGTTTTCTGGATGCTGATGAGGTGAAGGAAGAGCCGGCTGACATCAGTTGATGAAGATTATGAGTCCCGAGGCATCCACATCATATCTTTCTTGACCGTGGGTTTAGTATAGAATCAAGGGCGTTGCCAATCAGCACGAACGCAAGACCGGTTATCGCGATCATTATTCCCGGCGGCGCTATCCACCACCAGAGCCCCCTCGAAGCCGCGCTGGAAGAGTTGGCGTCGTGCAGTATCTGACCCCATGTCGGTATGGACGGGTCGCCAAGCCCCAAAAAGCTGACTGTAGACTCGGCCAAGATCGCGCCGGGCACCGCTATGGCAATGCTGGCAAAGGTGAGCGGCAACAGCTGCGGGATGAGGTGCTTGAAGATTATTTTCGTGTCTGATTGGCCCATCAGTTTCGCGGCTTCGACATACTGCATATTTTTCAGCTGGAGTGCAAGGCTCCTGCTTATCTTGGCCATTCCGACCCAGCTGAAAATGACAAGAAAGCCCGTGATGAGGAAAATGCTGCGGCCAACCGTGACTGACAGTATGATTAGCAGCGGAAGAGTCGGAAGCGAGTAAAAGATGTCGTTTATGCGCATCAGCCCTTCGTCAGTGCGGTTCCCCTTGTAGCCGGCAAAGACGCCATAAATCAGGCCGATCAGGACGGCGGCTATCGACACCGTGATTCCGATAAAGAGCGCCACTGGCGCGCCCCACAGGATGCCGATCGCAAGGTCGCGGCGAAGCTCGTCTGTTCCCATCAGCCCATAGACCTTGCCTCCAAGAATCACGCCCGAATCCAGCACCGTGTCCTGCTGGTCAAACAGGTAAAACGTTTCCCGTATCGTATAGGTGCCCTTCAGCACCCTGTTATCGTTTGCGTCGGAAAACAACATCACCTGCGGCCTAGAAGGATCCTGCGAATAAGAGAAAACGCTCCTGTAGGCGCCTAGATTCTGCTCTATAGCCCTGTCGGTCGCAAAGACTCTTGCCGAAAACTCGCTTCCGCCCTGTGAAGCTGGCGGCAGCGAGGCGAAATAGATCCTGAACTCGTTCCCGTCAGGTCGTACAACGTCGATCTGGAGCACCGGCTGGGTGCTGCCGTATCTTGCAGAGTAAAGCAGCATAAAGTCGCTCGGGTAAGCGTCATAGTTGAAGTTGATGTTGTACGAATGGGTCACGGTTCTTATGCCGTCCTGCACCGCGCTGGATACCTCCGCGTTCTTTGATGTCATGACAATATGCTCCGGAACCTTTGACCCGAGCCCGATGTTCGTCCAAGCCGGTGCGGCCGCCCTTGGCAGGTCGATCCAGAAATTCGGGTTGTTCCACTGCCGAAACGACTCTAGCGGAACCGCCACGGCAGAGTAGATCGTCATTATGATAAGCCCAAGAAGCATTATTGCCCCGGCAAGCCCGCTCTTTGATTTGCGGAACTCTCTGACGACTTCGTATTTTGAAATTGCACCGGAGACTATCATGCCGCGACTTTCACCCTAGGGTCAAAGTAAGCGTAAATGATGTCAGTAGCAAAGACCGTGATTACAAAGATTACTGTAGAGACATAGGTCAGGCCGATGATGACAGGTATGTCCATGAAGCCGATGGCCTCGTAGTACATGCTGCCCATGCCTGGCCAGTCAAACACAGCCTCTATGGTTATCGCCCCGCTGAATGAGCCGGCGAGGCTCAGAGCAATGACTGTAACGATGGGCGGGGCGGCATTTTTCAGAGCATGGGAGTATAGTATCCGCCTTTCCGGTATCCCTGCAGTCCTCTTTGCAGCAATATAGTCCTCGCCCAGCACTCCTACTAAGAAATACCTGACAGTATAGGCCCATGAGCCAAAGCTCACAAGCACGATCGTTATCAGCGGGAGTACCATGTGCCAGAGAAGGTCAAGAGCATAAGCTGGGTCAGAAGGCGAAGTGAGCGGGGTAGATCTCGCAGGAAATATGTGATATGTGAAGGCAAAGGCAAAGATCATGAGCATGCCTACCCACCAAGTTGGAAAGCTCCCGGAAAAGACTGCAAACGCAGAGTTGAGCCTGTCAGGCAGCGAGCCGGCGCGATTGGCCACAAATGCCCCAAGATAGATGCCGATTACCGTCACTATCAGCGTGGTTGTTGTGAACAGCAGCACCGTCTTTGGCAGCCTTTCCAGGATGATGTCCCGCACGTTCTGCGAGCCACTATCACTCGTGAGAAAGTTTGACTTGCCAAGGTCAAGCACCATCACTCTGAGCACGGTGTTGGTGAACCGCTTTGGGTAGTACCAAGGCTCATCAAGCCCAAGATTCTTGGTCTGGCGCGTGATCTCGGCTTCGATATACCGCTCCCGCTCAGCGGCATTTTGAAACCTGATCTCCTTATGGATAATGTCTTCGACCACGTAGTACCTTACCGCATCGAGGAGTATGCGGTCCATCGTCGGCCCTAGGAGGGCAATAGTAAGGACAAGCGTGGCAAAGAGCACCACTACCATGTTTATCGAGCGCTTTACTAGAAAGCGGCCAAAGCCACCCAATGATATCCTGTCTCCTGATAGCAGCTATTTTCTATTAATATCTGCTGGTACTAATCCTGCTGTAGGTAACCCTGACAAGCTTGCCTGCAGCTATGGCAGAAGCGCTTGCTGTCGAGAGGACAAAGAGAGAAGTGCTTATCGACAGCAACAAAGTGTTGCCAGCAGTCATGCCTATCGCAATGAGCAGCGCTGCTGCAGCTACTGCCATTAGAGATATCTTTACAGCCATATTGAACCTGCTCTGCAACCTGGAAGAAAGAGTTGCAGGCCACAGGTATACAGCGCCAATGAGCGAGCTCGCAGTAGCACCGGCAGCTATCGAGCCAAGCTCGCCGCCGGCTATCGAGAAAGATCTTTCAGCTGCGGTCAATATCCCAAACAGAGGATACAATGCCGCCTTTACCGTTGCCTGAAGCCATGGCTGCTCGCGCTCATAATCTGCAACCTGCGGGCTGAATGAATAATACACAGAGTTGAACGTGTTCATGAACGCAGAGCCGGACACGGTTGACAATATGTACTGCTCCCTGAAGTTGCGCAGGTACTGCACCTGGGGGGTGAGCTCTGATCCAAATGCTGCTGTAGCTATAAGGCAGCCGGATGGCTGC
>JBFLWZ010000007.1:0-24706 GCA_040757615.1 Thermoproteota archaeon
CATATCTCTTTGAGCCAGTCGGCATACCCGCCTACGTGCAGCCTGCCCTTGAGGGAGGTGCCATCGCATGGAGCATGGCTTGTATGGAGTCCCCCTCTGGCGTACCAGACCAGCGCATTATGATCATATTGGGGCGGGAGCGATCCAACGACCCGCGCATAGCCGGTGATCTCAACGTTTTTCCACTCTTCTGCACCTGCAGGAGTGTTGACGTTCATCCTTACCTGAAATTTGCTGTTGTCTGCTCCGCTTACTCGCCAAGAGTCGTCAGAGTTCTTGGTGATGGCAGTCCTCGGGTCAAAGATGCCGTCAGCCTCCGGGTCGTCCATGTCCAAAAACCACTCCCTGCCTCCCGGCTTTGTTGGATAGATTTCGTCTATCCCAAACATGTCGACGCCGGCACTGCATGGAGTTGCAATGCATGCAATCCACTCAAAGATTGCCATGACTACTAGCAGGTCAGTCATTGCAACCCTGACTCTCTGGGGACAGAGGCTACCGTTATTGTCTGGTTGGACAGTGGGACTGAATGCTGAATGGACGCGTCGTAGGTGTTTGCATCTATCGTGATAGTGCTGCAGTTTGTGAATATCGGGATATTTGTTCCTGCCCGGCCTTCTATTGTGGAATTGGCAAGCATCTGGTTGTCTATGGTCAACGTGGAGCCACCGTCAAGGCGGTAGTGAGACATTGTGATGTTGTGGAACAGGTTGTTAGACGCGACGTTTCCAGACGTGCGCAGGGCTGCGATGCCTACTGCAGAGTTGTCAATCGCGTTGTTGTAGATGCGGTTACCGGTGGTATCACCATCGTCGCGAATTTCCGGATTGTTTAAAAAGATGCCCCTTCCTACAGATATGATGTTGTTGCCATAGACTTGGTTGTTTGAAGACTCGGAAAAGGCGACGCCAACAGGCTGGTCATAGATGGTGTTGTAGCGTGCAACTGAGTCGTGCGTGTTTCTTGAGAAGAATATGCCGGCCCCCGAGTTGTTGTATATCGTGTTTCCTTCAAAGGTGATGTCGTAGCAGTCAAGCGAGCACACCAAGCCGATTGGGTTGTTGTGTACAATGTTGTTGCTAATCGTCATGTTGTGGGTGCCAGTGTGCGGATCCACGGCATAGAGGTGATTGTCATAATATTCAGACGAGTCTATGGTGACGTTGTATGCTGCGTTTGAGTAAAAGGCGTACCACATGTGGTGGAAGCTGCTGTTGACAATTGCAAAGTTATGCGAGCCGTACATGAGGTCGACGCCCCTGTAGCCTGTAGCGTTGTAGCCCATGTAGCCTATATCGGAATTGTAGATGTAGCTGCCCTCGCTTGAGCTGAAGAACAGATATGCCCGCCTTATAGAGCCCGATCCGTCCTGCTCTACTGCAGAGTTGCTTGCAGTGTCCCATGAGGTGATATTGACGCCATCGATGCGGAGCGATCCTAGGACGGTAATTCCATTATTGCCGGCTATCTTGACATAGTTGACTCCTTTGTCGGAATTGATGTTGAACGTCGCACTGTCGTCCACGGTGATGTTGGTATTGATCAGAATCTGGCCGGAGCCAAGCTGCTGCATGATCGAATCATCGCGCAATCCAGAAAAAAGCTCGTAAATGTCTGCATCACAAACAACGTGAACAATATTGGATTCTTCGTCATATTCTAGGCAGGGATTGGTGCTGATTATTTCCTCCTGTGGGACGATAGGTTGTTCTTCCGATTCGTTTCCTGCAGGTTGTTCTGCCGGTGGTTCAGGCGGTGGAAGGGAAGTAAAGTTTCCCGGGGTCTGCTCTGTGCTGTTGCCCTCTGGGACAGAACCCGTTTCGTCGCCGTCATCGGGAACCGGGTCGTCAGGCGGGGGAAATAGAGGCGGCAATTCAATCACCTGTGCAAAAGCGGACTTGGCGACAAGTGGGCTCGCGAGCCCTAAACAGAGGATAGCTGCAAGCAAGATGGCAGATGCTCTCATGCAACCAACGTGAAAATGAATTATTTAACAGTCCGGATAGATCTCTAAATAGCCATTGTTCTATGCCAGTTAGCAGAGGAAATCTTCAAGAGGTCAACACAATCTACTCGAGCTGGCCCTCGTGCTCTCTGCTATGGTCTACCAGCTCATGATTCGAATAGAATGACTGTCCGCATGTTTGGCATGTAGCGGACTTGCGGGACCATGCCGAAACCGACATGACAATAATAATCACGCGTCGCTTTAATTGCTTTTGAAGTGGCGCTCTAGAAGAACCATAGCTTGACGCATATCTTTATGTCCGATTCTGTCATATTTTATGCATGACAGCAGAAACTTCCGCCGGAAAAGCCTTTGACTCTGACACGCACGATCAGGATATCAAGAAATCATATTATCACATCTTTGACGATGCGACCCTTGAAAAAATGAGGCATTATTTTAACGTGCATCAGGACGATCAAGAATCTTTCTTGAGGTACCTAAAAGATCGAAAGGTGCCAACCACGACTCCTAATGACGTATAGCTAGATCTCTTTCAGGTAGCCGCATTCGCAGACAATTATGACGCTGTTGGATGTAGACATATTACCGGCTGCTGCTTCATGTACAAAATTTTCAGGACCAAGATCACGCCCACACTTTGGACACGTCTTTTTGCGGATCAAATCTGGGTGTGATCATCCTGTGTCCTGCAAGCCTATTAACGGTTGGTATAGAATTTAAAATGTACTTCAATTGATAGTCTGAAGAGGCTTTGTGGAACCTGAAGCTCACATTGTTCATTTGATACCAGATCAGTTCCAAGTTCATCAAGGTTCTCTACACCAGTTTGGATTAGTGATAGAATCCAAAACACAGTGAGGCTGCTGCAAAATCTCTATTGATGTTGCTTGATCAATGGAACCAGTTTTCCCTACGCAACAGTTTCCGATAGTATCACTGGAGCCCAAGCTGCCAATATGAAAGCTTGGTCTGGAGCCATTTATTTGAGATGCATATTAAATTATACAAGTTTCCCGTAGTTTGTCTTAAAGCCGATAATAGGAAGCGTGCAGCATCTGGCGCATGGTACTAGGTGCTATAGCTGCCATTGCTATTGTAATAGTAGTATTGGTGATATTCTTTGCCATAGCCGGCTTTCTAATTCAGCTGCTCGCTCCGATCATTGCTATCATAATTATATTGATCGTGATAGTTGGAGGCGGCATATGGCTGTATTCCAAGTACCGGTCGTAACTAGCGCACTCTCTTGACAAAGTGGATTCGCGAGTCTATCACGCTGATCTGTTCTTCGATGAGTTTCCTGTAGCCCGTTAACAATTTGACCTGCTCTTCATATGGATGATCCCGGATGACGGTCATTGTATCTTCAAACGTGGCAGCAAGGTCTGTTACCAACGAACCCAGGCGGCCAATGTCTGCCGAATCTTTTTTCGCTGCCGTATAGCTTGGATCAAGTGCCCCTGACTTTACAAGCTCATTTGCCTTGGTTTTTACTGCATCTACGCCTCTGTTAAGTGCCGAGTCGATGAGGTCAGTCACTGCATCTCCAGCACGCAATGCCTTGATCTTCAAATCTTCGTCATCGTTGGTCATTATATGAGTAGAACCCTTCACTTCTGTTTCATTGTAGGTCGCCATCGAACCGTCTTTAGTTACTCTGACTACTTTCTTTTCTTCAGACACGCTATCTATTGCACAACTGACCTATAGAAGATATCAGGCTCCTAAAAAGGACATTATAGTAGAAAAAACAATAACAGTATTATAGAAGAATCGCAAAATGAAGTCAAATGTCATCTCTTTACGGGATGCTTTGCAAACAAATACTTGCCCTAGACCATACGATCCGCTTCGCAGGAGTGGCAGATCGTTTTGGCAAGATTATTGCATACCAGTATAGAGAAGGACTGCTGCCGTTATTGGATACAAAAGATTCTGAAAGATCCATCATGCAGTCGGCAATCCGGATGAGCACTAGAAGAACTCTGGAAGAGAAGCTTGGCAAGACTGTTTATGCATTTACAATGTATGAAAAAGTGAAACGAGTCACCATTCCTATGCACACAGGTGGTCAAGACGAGATACTGATGATCTCATTCGACATGGAAAGCAATCACGAACAGATAATCCTGAAGAAAATAATTCCGTTGATAAAAACGCCAAACATGATGCAGGCGACATCCTGACTGTTGTGAGACACTGCCAAATAAACAATTATAAAAAGAACATGCATTTTCACAGTTGATTTCTAGGCAAATGATTTATCATCAAGCTATCATCTAAGAGCGAAACTGTCAATGGTTTTCAATTATCGGCTTTGCTAATATGTGCAAATGTCAACTCTCCTTGCTATAGAACAAGTGTACTAGAACGCTGCCCTGAGAGACTCATTTTAACTAGACCGTAATCAATCACTACCAGCTCACGTGTTTGAAGCTCGGTCAATATCTGTACGCTGGAATTAGAAAACGCAAACGATCTCAGCTCATATCTGCCTACAGTTTCAGGGGTCCATAATGCGCCAACCTCCGAGCTGTTAAATGCACCGGCTCTGACTGGAGCATACTGGAAAAACACTGTAGCATTATCTTGATCTCGCACTTCGGTTACGATAACAACCTGCTGATCAAAGTAGCAGGGGTTAGAGAAGGTGCTGAATATTATTACCATTTGACTAACATTGGCTGATGTTATCTCGTTACCTCCAGCGTCCTTTGCTGTTGGCGCGCTCAGGTCACTGAACCGGGCACATTCGTTTTCAATGCTTGTAGCAAGTAGTTGCGTATTAGGAAGCAGCCCAAAAATCGCTAGCAGTACCACGAATAAATACAGCAACTACCGTATATGCGACTCAATTCGATTTAACAAATATGCATAATCTTTGGTGCCAAAGTTTGTCTTTAATTTCTGCCGTTCTTGAATCAGAAAACGTGCATCTGCGATGGTACATCAGCCTATAAAAAGTAGTTTGTTCATTGAGAAATCAGATGTCTGATAGTGATAGCTTGGCAAGTGAACTGGATGACATCCTAGACTCCTATAAAAAGAATGAATCGAAACAAGAGGCGATCAACGAGGAACAAGAACAAGAATTCTTGGCAAAATTTGAGCGGATAAAGGTAGATGTAATCAAACCAACAATGGAGCAAATCGGCAAATATCTGGAGAAGAGAGGGCATTCATACCAGATCAAGGACGAGACTGGTATACAGTATGATAATCCGACCATCACGATGGAAATCTATCCAAAAACCGCGGCCGATCTGCCAATGCAAGAGCATGAATTTCCTACCATCGCCTTCATAGCCGAACCTGACATCTCTGCTATTGGAATAGAAGTCACAGATGGAATGCCAGGGCGACCGGGGTTAACTAGAGGTCACACTACCAGCTTGGATTCCCTTACCCGGGAGTATGTCAAGAGCCAGATCATTACCGTGATAAAATTGAATTTTGCAAAAAGGCCTCGCAAAAATAATTAGATTATATCTGGAAAGAATCTGAAAAATCATTTAAACAAATTAACGAAGATCTTTGATTATTATTGCTGTTTGTCATATTGATGGATGCTTGGCTCTTTTCAGCTTCCAGCCTTGACAGGACCTGCAGCAGCGACTCGGATCTCTGGTATTGGATGAGGTGTTGAGCGCAATGAACACCGCAACCGCTATGGCCAGAGCCGTATAGCTATTCCTTTGTTGCCGAACACCCTTGATGCTGTTAGGGAAAATTTGATCATCGTGTTAATAAAAATAACTTCGCGCGCTTCTGCCTGCACTTCAATCACATTTGTGCGCTCCACCTGACATTTCACCTTATGGGCACCTTTAGCCTGTTCCAGTTAGAATCTATTGCTGCTATGGCCTTTTCTTTTTTGCCCTTTATCGCTTCGAGTGCTACTGAGCCAATCAGTGCCAAGAGGATTGCACTTCCCGCTGTTACTGAAACCAACTCAATCCAGTCCATATTCCATCCCTTTCTTCGTCAGTCCGCCACCCCGACTCTGACAGTTGCGTCCCTTTTGCCTATTCTGCGGGCCATCCTCCACGCCAGTTCCAATGCTGCCAAAGTAGGCGCAAATCCAAGCGCAACCCATCCTATTGCGTAAGCAATTTCCATCGCTTTTGCATCACCAACTATCAATTCTTATCAGATGAAGATTAATCGTGCTAGCGTGGTCACTTGATATTTCTGATCTCCAATTAATCACTAAGCAGCAATGCTGTTCGCTAAAAGCATCGTTTGAATGATCACGCGCTATTTTGACAAATAATAAAGTGCTATATATTGAGTTTAGATGGCGCCGGATCAAGGGTAGTTCCTTTGCGATATGGGATTGGTCCGGTCATATCTATAACAGCGAGAGTACTTTACGACAATGAGGCATTTCCAAGGAGCTATCTCTATCCCATATCTGATTGTAATTGTCATATTTTAGAGGAGCTTTGTGTACAAAGTAGTAACCTATAAGACCAAAGTCATGCGCTCAAACAGCTATCTGAGCGTGGCGTCTTGACTTTTTAAACAAAGCCGTGGCGGGAAAAAAATCCTTTAATCTTCATTCTACGATCTAGAACCATTATACGATAGAAAGGAGATGAAATGATAGAAAGACTATGTCGTTCCCGAGAGCAGATGATCCTTCAGCACAAGGACATGTGCCAGTTCTTGTCCTAAAGGAAGGAACCACCGAAACCAAAGGTAGGCAAGCACAGCGCAATAACATCACAGCGGCGAAACTCATTGCAGAACTTGTAAAAAGTGCGCTAGGTCCAAGGGGCATGGACAAGATGCTTGTCAGTCCAGTAGGCGATGTCACTATAACAAATGATGGCGCTACCATTTTGAAAGAACTAGAGATCGAACACCCAGCGGCAAAGATAATGGTAGAGGTGGCAAAGTCGGTTGACGAGGAGGTTGGAGATGGCACCACCTCTGTTGTAATTCTTGCAGGTGCGCTGATTGAAAAAGCCGAGGAGCTTGTTTCAAAGCAAGTGCACCCAACTGTGATTGTAGATAGTTATCAGAGCGCTGCTGAAAAGGCAATTGAAATTTTGAGAACAGCTTCAACAGACATAGGCGACCCCGAAGGTAGCAGTGAGTGGCTTTACAGGATAGCAAAAACATCAATGCTCTCAAAGCTGGTTTCAGGCGAGTCTGAACAACTGGCAAAGCTGGTGGTAGACGCAGTGCTGGCCGCTGCAGAAACATGTACAGAAAACATCGGCGGAAGAACCGAAAAGAAACATTACAAACTTGATGCCGACAACATCAAGGTAGAAAAGAAGGCGGGAGGCTCATTACACGACACAAGGTTTGTCAAAGGTCTCGTTCTTGACAAGGAAGTTGTTCATGGCGGCATGCCAAAGCGAATTGAAAACTCCAAGATAGTGCTACTTAACGCACCACTGGAAATAGAAAAGATGGAAATGAGCACGGAGATACGCATCTCTGATCCGCAGCAAATGGAAAAGTTCTTGGAAGAGGAGAATCGGATGCTAAAATCAATGGTAGACAAGATCAAAGCATCTGGAGCAAATGTTGTGTTGTGCCAGAAGGGAATTGACGACATCGCCCAGCACTACCTTGCAAAAGAATCTATTCTGGCCGTCAAGAGTGTAAAGGAAAGCGACATGACAAAGCTTACCAGAGCGACAGGGGCCAGAATCGTGACAAACATTGAAGACCTAACGTCAGATGATCTTGGCAGTGCAGAACTAGTAGAGGAAAGAAAAGTAGAGACAGACAAGTGGGTCTTTATCGAGGGCTGCAAGAACCCCAAATCGGTCAGCATCCTCATAAGGGGCGGCTCTCAGAGGGTTGTGGACGAGGCTGAAAGATCGGTGCATGATGCAATCATGGCTGTTAAAGATGTTATCGAGTATCCGTATGTCGTAGCCGGAGGCGGAGCTCCTGAAGCGTTCGTAGCAGCAAAGATCAGGGACTGGGCCAATTCCATGTCCGACAGATCGCAGATGGCTATTCAAAAGTTTGCCGATACGATGGAAACCGTGCCGCTGGTCTTGGCTGAAAATGCAGGAATGGACCCTCTGGATACACAGGTCGAACTTAGGTCAAAAATTTCAGGAAACAGCATAAAGTATGGGATTGATGTGCCAAGGTCAAAAGTCGCTGACATATCGAGATTGAACATCTATGAGCCATTAAAAGTCAAAGAGCAGGTCATCAATGCTGCTACAGAGGCCGCAAGCATGTTGTTACGCATCGATGAGGTGATTGCTGCGACAAAACCAAAGGAACCATCATCAGACAAGAAATCTCAATCCTGAGGAGTTGATGAGCAATACAACATTCCTTTTTCATATTTTTGCCAGTTCCATCATTATAACACCTTTGCATTGGCTATCTCTTCTGCTAAGTATTATGGGAACAAGTGCATCCAGTCCTTGCAATAATCGGACAGCTTTAGATCTCTCTCTTCTCCGCTGTCTGTCCTGATTACGACAAAAATGAGACCGTTGCTACATTCACAATGCCTTGAGCACATCATCCTCCTTTATACTACAAAATAGTTCGAAATTAGACAAGCAGATTCAGAAAATTATGCCCAAATGTTTAACCTGCATTCTGTCACATTAGAGAGTTGTAATGTCATGCCGTCGAGGCACAAGAGGCGAAAATTGCGCAGAATGAACCAGACAACGAAGGGTAAAGAGAATGGGAACAACTCTAAACAAGATCCAAAAAACCTGCCTTCCGCGGAGGTTTTTGACTCTTCAAGGTACAATGCCATGAACGATATGACTAAAGGATCAACAGCCAACCGATTGCCGGATGAACAAGCCGTAATAGATGTTCAAACAAAAGAACCGCTAAATCCTAGAGACGTAAGGAACGAGTCCTTGACCGCAGAAGGTCCGCCAAAGCAGTCTGACGCAAAAATAAACCCGATGATGACAGAAGAGAGGGCTAGAACTATACGTGAGATACACGAAGAAACATCGCCCAATAATGGAGGGGAAAACACGCAGGAAATAAGGGTGATTGAACACAGAAGCCACGGCTATAACGCAATCCCTGATTGGGCTGAAGTCATGATGCGCCAGTATATTGAAATGGCGACTGCTGGGATGAAGATTTACAGTGAATTTCTGAAAAACTCGACAGACATGGCCAGGTTGTGGTTCACAGCATGGCTTCCTAGCAACAAAGAATGATTCTTTACAGAGGCCCTGGTGCTGTTGGCATTAGCAGTCCAATTATGGTTGCTGCGATCCAGATTATGATGGCTATGACAAAAGCCTTGAGCCATCCGATGTCATACAGCCCCCTCAGCGCCAGCAGCCAGACGATGCCGCCTGCTATTGCCGCCAACCACCCGTTTCCAAGCAGGAAATAGGCTATTGAATACACTACAGCACCAATGACGGCAGTTAGAAACGCCCTTCCAATTCCTTCCTTCTGGCCAAAAAGCTTTGTAACAACCCAGATTATGATTGTAGAGATGGCAAGGCCGATTATGAAACTGAGCGCGGAAAAGAACTCGTTTGCCATCCTCTAAAGATGTAGCGATGGTATCCTTTATAGAGATTGGTCATAATGCTCAGCTCTGACGTTCTCTCATTCCGGCTCCGCATCTTGGGCAGAGTATCAGATGCTCAGTCCGGATGGCAGCGACAGATTTCTTGTGTCCGCATCTTGGACAAACCAGTGCTACCCTTTGCAGCCGGGCGGAGTGTTGCTTCACTTGATGAGTTATGACATTCTTGCCCTTTAAGGTTGCCCAGAAGACGGCTTTTCCGCACTTTTATAATCCTGCAGCTCTGGCTTTTCTTCCTCGACCCTCTGCGGCGCCACATCTTTCTGTTCGTCCCCGCCGGTTACTATTTCTCCGGTTGCGAATCTGGCACCAACATTTGTTATTCTTATTTTGGGTTTCTGTCCTACCTTAGCGCCCTTGACGAAAATGACAAAGCCCTGGACGCGGGCGATTCCGTCTCCCTGCTTGCTTATCTCTGTTATCTGCACGTCGTATTCCTTTCCGGTCTCGACCGGCTTGGGGCCTCCAAAATTGCGCTGGCCGCCATAACCCCCTCCGCCGCCATAACGTCTTCCATATGACATGGCTTGTATTGGCTAGCAAGCTTCTTAATGCTTTAAAGCCAGCCTGCCTAACCTGAATACGCATCGCATCACTTAATTGACATAGGCTACCTTATCTGAAGAAAAAGAAGTTGGGCATTTTTGCCCAAATCATGCTGCCTCGCTGCGATACGTCTTACCTCCTTCGATTGCCTTTTTTTCCTCCATCATGCTCTCCTGAGTCTCTGGTTTGGGACCTGACTCTATCACTATTTCTTTATCGACTATGTTTTTTGTAGGGATTACGATGGTTTTGCCCTGATCGTCTCTCAATATTATGCTAAATGAGCCTGCATCTTGTATAACGCCTGTCCTGCCATCCATAGTCACCCGCTGACCCTGCCTCAAAGTAGGCTGTATCTGTGTGCTTCCCTTTATCATTGCAGGAAACGCCTCTCTTAGGCCATATGCAAGCCCCACGCCGACACCGATTGCGATTGCTGCAGCTATGCCCCATATCAATGCAGATATCACGGAATTGAGAATGACTTCACCTATCCGCAGCTGAGTAGTGGCTACAACAAACACTATGGCATAGAGAATGCCGGTGGCGGCCAAGCCTATTGCTTTGCCGCCGACTACGCCTCTCGCAGGAAGCTCGCGCTGCATCCATCTGCCTACAAAGTCTGCAATGATTGCTCCTATTGCTAGCACTGCGATGAACGCTATGACGTTTGGTATCCAAAGCCATACTCCGTTGATTGCCTGCGACAACTGCTGGAATTCAAGCACGTTTACTGCTGCCGATATGAAGAACAGATAGACAAACCATCTGCTGGCTGTAGAGATTATCTTAGAGAGGGTCCAGCCTGTTCTGGCTGTCGACTGACCAAGTCCTGTCCTACCCCAGTACTCGTCTGCCTTCATCTTCTCTGCGACTTTTCTCACGACCCAACCTATGATTCTGCCTACCAATAGACCAATCCCTAACAGAATTAGTGCGGCGATGATCTTGGGGGCTGCATCTGCTATAGTCCGTCCAAACTCGCTGAGCGAGGTTGTTAGAGGCTCTAGCAAAGACTGCGCGCCTGCTTGCTGCATCGTTACTACCAACAGCGTTACTATGGATTCGATTCCAGTAAACATGGACATTGATTGCACAGCATATTATAAGACAGAGAGCGGATCCTACTACTATCACAACTCAAGATAAGAAGATTTGGCAAAGAGTGTGTGTATTTCCATAACACTTTGTCCGTACAAGCCTTGACCGTTTGTCAGCCCTAATTTTCAATAGGGCCACCAGAAGTAACGCGCTCTCAAAGCATTGTTTCTTCAAAGCTTCTGTTTGTCAAAAGAAAGGCATGTTCAACAGAGCAGCAATTACACCTCTCTTCAATGCATATCCGCGTATAATGATGATCGCAAGCTGGACAAGAGCATGTCATCAACCGATCTCTGTTTTCCAATAAAGCTTGGGTCATGATAGATTAGGCCAAATAATTTATTTATGGATTTTTGCTGGCATAGCGGTCCAGTATTTTTGGATGTTTGCTTTAGACGAGCATCCGTAAATTCTTTGCAGCTTAGACTAATTTGCCAGACCTTTGACGATACCATCTAAAAACGGCAATATCTTTTCTGTGATTATTGCTTCATGGTCAGCATCCCTTTCAAAAGACACTATCAGAGCTGCATCTGCTTTGCTGTCCTCATTGTAAAGGATAATTGTGGCTCGCTTTACTTTCTCATATACAGCGGTAGCATAGGCAGTCTTGCCGAGCTTGTGTTCCAGAGTCCTTCTTGTTCCTGCTCTCATCACTGATTGCATGACAGAAAGTGACGTTTCTTCCTCTGTTAACAATGGCGTTACTCCAATTTTATATTGAAAGATAACTATATCGCCATCAAGTGTTGCGATTCCTGCAAATCTAATCGACGGATCGATGCTGAGAACTTTTCTGCAAATGGCATCGTAGCTTGCCACAGATTGTAACAGCCTATTTTTAATAAAAGTGATAAGAAGAAATGTACTAGAAGATACTAATTTTTCAAGGTCTTGGATGCATCCTTTACAATAATCCTGACTGTTCGATCGCCCAATATTTTTACCAACCTTTCCTCGAACAGTTCAGGCCGCTTCCTAATTTCATCCTCGTCTATCTTGTATACGAGCCTGAGCGTCTTTAGAACCAATCTCGTAGCATCAGGTCCTAGCCAACTATCCATGGCAGCCATCATTGCTTCAGTTTTGCTAGAATTATCAATTGACTTGTTAGTTTTTTCGAGATTAAGGACCTGAGCTACCTTTACTAGTAGAGCCATTGGGCTGATTGGTTTTTTTATATCGATAATTATGCATTTGCCATCTTTTAGCTTGGCAAGCAGTTTCTTTTCCAATTCGTATGCTGTAATGAGTATAACTTTTGTACCGCCGTTGATCTCCTTTATCTTGTATGCAACTTCGTCACCGTTCATGTCCCCTAGCCTATAGTCTAGCAGTAGAACATCAATCTTGTTTCCTCTTTGCAATTCTTCAGAATACTTTGCCAGACATTCCTGACCAGAAGATGTTGTAATTACATTGTACAAATTATTTAATGCATACTTGAAGGTAGCCAGTGCATCTGGCTCATCGTCACAGATCATTACTGTTTCCTGCTTTCTTTGTTGGTTCGATTGCGGAAGGGTAGCTAATGACATTAAGATATCTGAATCGGAAGAGCACGTCGCCTTTAATTATTTTGGATAGATTGTTATAGTACACTCACTATGTAAATTTTATCAGCAGAAAATGATGTTAATTCAGGCTGATATAGAGCTGAAAAACAAGAAATAACCGATATGGAATGATAATTCCATATCGGGCTGCTGCTTCTTTATCCGTCCATGCAGCAGTATCCGCAATCGCAGATTTCGTCTGCGAATGAGTCGCACTTGCAATTCTCCAAGCTGTATTCCATATGATGGATCTGCATTAACATTATTAATGCAGATATCAAACGACGGGATGAAAAATCATAACAGCCTTTGAGAACGAATAGCCATGTGTGATTAGTCAAAAGTGGGTTTATAATTTGACAAAATCGAAAAGCTTTTCTAAAATGTCAATTCTAATGTGTGCATGGCTGACAAGTTCTGCTCCGTCTGCGGCCTAAAGTTCACTGAAACCAGTAGGGGGATAATTGTTGATGACCAGCCGTATCATGACAAATGCATCACTGAATTGAGATGTGACAATTGTGGGATAACAATGGGGTATTTAGCTCGTGATGCAGCAATTGAAGGAAGAAATCCAAAGACGTTCTGCTCTGCTTGCGCTACAAAAGTCGCCTGATTTTCCTTGCAAATGGCCGCAAAAGATTGCTAGATAAACGATACTGATTATAGGCAATGATGGTCATATGCACGTATGCCAATTGATTCTGAATTTCCAAAAAACCACCAAGTAATTGGCAAGCACCAACACTCTGACGGGGAACATTATCATTTTGTATGGGGCCCTGGAAGGACTGATGCAGAGGCTTCAACCAATGAGGAAGTGCAAAACGCATACAAGGCTCGCGGCGAGGAGCTTGTACCATTAGGAGTTCATGGCACGATGGTTGCGGTTGACTGGGACTCTTGCGTAGCAGATGGCGCGTGCATCGAGGCCTGCCCTGTACAGGTGTACCAGTGGTACAGGACCGAGCAGGATGTGCCCGCCATAGAAATGCAAAATGCCACAAGCACAGGCACAGGCGAAGACCATCAGAGAGAAGGTAGAAAAGATTACACTGACAAACCAGACCCGATAAGGGAGCATGACTGCATATGGTGCATGGCATGCGTGTCTGTATGTCCTACACAAGCAATCAAGGTCGATCAGTCAAACCTGGAATTCCATGAGAAGGCTTCTGGGACGTTCAACGAGGCTTTGGCAAAGGGTAGCGCGCCGCCACCTCATGCGCATTGATCAGCCAGCGACTTTTTCATGTAGCCTGCGCATCGCCATGGCGGGAACTCGTATCCTTTGCTTCCACTAAACGCCTTGCTTTTCTGTATGCGATGATAAAGCCCGCGCCACCTGCTACAACTCCAGCCAACGTAGCCAGTATCGAGCCTGCTATCGGTTCCACAAACGGCGACATGATAGAGTGAGCCTGCTGCGCGTCAAAACCTCTTCCTCCTATGGCAATTGGCAGCATTGCAGCACCCCCTTGGTATCCTGCATACATCATCATACCTGCAGCTGCGCTAGTTCCTACGTTCATCAAAATTAGGTGAACCCATGCTAGTATACTTGCGACCCTTGTGAAGCTGCTAGCGAGATAATGATAAAATGCCGACGAAACTGCAACACCAATCACACCTACAAGAATGTAAGACAGATAGCCAAAAGTAAACCATGTTCCAGCGCCTCCAGAGGCTATGACTCTAGAGATTTCTGGCTTTAGAATTGATGCCTGACTCAAGACAAAGAAGGCGGTCAAAGATACGATAATCGCACCCTGGATGATTGCTGCACTCATGAATCTCTTAGCCCAGACGTTATTTCCCGCAATAAAGTCTAGCTCGCGTTTTCGTGGGTCCATTCCCATGCCAAGCAATCTACACGTCATCACTTATTACAGTTCAATAGAAAATCCACATTCATCTAGATTTTTCCAGGTACTCTTTTAGAGCAACAGCATTGTTATACTGCAGCTCCCTAGAACTGAACAACAGAGTCACAGTGCCTATCGACTTTTCCTTTGCGAGTATTTCCTTAACAATTTTTTCCTTCTTTGCGAGCTCTTTGAAATACTTTGATTTGAACTCGTCCCATTTCTCAGGGCGATGACCAAACCAGTTCCTCAGCTCATGGCTTGGAGCAATCTCTTTGGGCCACGCGTCTATTTCTGCATCGCTCTTGCTCAGGCCCCTTGGCCAGAGCCTGTCCACCAGTACCCTGTGGCCGTCATCTCTGGAAGGCAAGTCGTACACGCGCTTGATACGAATCAAGAGACCCACCTTGCAGACGCGTTACAAAAAGAAAAAGTTTAGGATGTAGAGTTTTCATCTGAGACTTTTATAGAGCCAACCATCCATGGATGAAGCGCGCAATAGTACTCATATGTGCCAGCCTCTGTGAATGTATACTGGAAGCTCTGGCCCTTTGTAATATAACCGGAGCTTATGCTTCCATCTTTAGAATCTACCGTGTGAGGGACAGCGTCATTATTTGTCCACGTGACGGTTTCGCCCACGTTAACCAAAGCTGCTTTTGGTGCAAACGTCTTGCCAGATGCCTTGGTACCTGAATCCTGCGGGATCTGTATTGTTGCGGTCTCTATTCTCTCTTCGTCAGACTGCGTCCCGTTGTTTGATGCAAAGCTTGCTTCATGGCCGTGATGGCCGGCACTCGAAGCCGGACTTATTGAAGGCGCTGCATTGGCGTCTGCCTTTTGCAGATCCTTGGCAAGCTTGTTCTGCCATGGCACCATGTCTATCGATTTTGTCTTTGAGACGTCTACTCCATCCACTGCATTTTCCGGAGCGTCGGTGACATCAAAGTACGCCATCGTGCCTTTCTCTTCCGGCGTGCCATGCAGGTGGAAGACGTACCTGCCTGCCCAGGGCCAGCTCGCTTCAAATATCGCCGCGTTGCCCGACCCGACTTCCCAGGTCTGCACCTTCAGCGGCTGGTTTTCCAGAATTCCTGAAGGGTACGCATCAAATATCGTGCCGTGGATGTGGAAGCCAAAAGCCGGCGAGCCTCCAAGGTTAATGTAGTAAATCCTCACCGTCTCGTTTGTTCTTGCAGGGAGTGGATTTTCCCAGTACTGGTCAGCGTATCCGTTGAACATTATGTACTGCGGCTGCTCGGTAAACTGGTCTTTAGTGTCATACTCTCCAGTCACAATGACATATTCCCTTGCAGGTTCCAGTGGGATCTTGGGGTCAACAATGAATGCTCCATACAGTCCCATCCTGACGTGCTGCGACACGGGCATCACGTGGCAGTGATACATGAGTGCGCCGGCCGGCTCTGCAATGAAATCATAGACATATGACTCGCCCTGCTGAACCTCTTGGAACACGCCATCATTTTTCTCGTCGTGGTCGCCATGCAGGTGAATCGTGTGCGGCAGCGGCGTTTCGTTGATAAAGTTAATGATAACCCTGTCCCCTTCTGTTGCTCTCAGGGTCGGCCCGGGGATCGTCCCGTTGTAGGTCCATGCGGGGACGCGAACTCCGGGCGCGATTTCAAGCGTCGTCTCTTGCGCAATCAGCGTATATCTGATAGTCTTTGGCTCACTCTGCGCAGCTGAAATCGTGCGAATATCATTTTCGTTTCCGGTGGCAGTGACCGTGCTGGTAGTCATTGAAACCAGCGCAATTCCAATTCCTGCAGAAACAAGTGCAGCTGCCAATCCCATCGATATAATGACAAGTTTTGTTTTTCTGTTCCCGTCATCTTTCCATCCCATGCAATTTTGACTTCATATGTTCTTTTATGGAGGACGTTTATTGTGCAAGCAAGCGGCATCAATATGGTGCGCTCTGTTTGCAATGCACTACCAAGACCTTCTGCGTGTCCTGAGCGGCAGGCCGCAGCATGGGCACCTCACACCTGGCTCTTTTATGTATACTTCGCAGACGGCACATCTTTTGTATCCTTGCTTGTATGCAGACTCTTTTCCGCCGCCCGTTATATCATACCGGGTGCAGAGCCCTCTGCAGTTAGAGACCAAGGTATGATCTTGTGCAGCCAGAAGTTCTTATCAATTGGGTACCGGTTGCAATCATTTGCAAACACCAGTGGTCAGATCGTTCTTATTACTGCAAATGAAATCAAAATATGATCATGCCAAACACCCGGTCGGATGTATCAGGCGATGCCGCCAGGCATGCTACTGTGACAATGACTTTTAGAATAGACGAGAGCGTCATGGATGTGCTCAGGTCAGAGTCTGAAAAGCGTGAAGTCAGCCTCAATACGATGGTAAACCAGATCCTGAGGCGATATACAGAATGGGACATGTACGAGCCAAAGGTAGGCATGATACCAATTGCTAGGCCGCTTGTTTCTGCTCTGTTTGAGCACCTGGACGAAAAAGAGATCATTGACATTGCATGCAAGGTAGGCAAGAATGCTGTGCACGACATTGCCCTGTTCATGAAGTCCACGATGGACCTCCAGTCATTCCTTTCTTGGTTTGAGATGCGCATCAAGACATCTTCAATCGAGTTCAGTCACAGCAGGCTTGCAAACGGCAGGCACACGTATGTGATAAAGCACGACCTTGGCTACAACTGGTCGCTGTATCACAAGACCATCCTAGAACTGATATTCAATGAGATGCTGCAAAGGCGCCTCGACGTAGTAATAACGCCGACAACAATGACGCTTGCTTTTGACGAGTAAAACTACCGCGCGGCAATGCTGTAGAAGGAAAGAGCGGGAGGCTTTGTCATATAGGTAAGGGCCTTTGCGTGGAGCTCTTTGTGCTGCTCGCTTGCACGGATGGCCAGAAACGACTCTTTGTCCGCAGCCATGATGAGTATCCTGTGCCTGCCGTCCGGCGACTCTATCAGGATTCTTCCAAGAAAGCCTCTGTAACGCGACAGGATCTTGCTGTTGACCTCGGAGAACCACTGCTTGAACTCTGTAATGGATTCCTTTTTCAGCTCAATGTCCGCTATAGCGACAAATGCACCTGCCTTTAATCCCGGTAGCATCTTGAGTATTTCCGAGGGATTTTCATGGCGATTCATACTACCAGAGTGCATTTCCCAATGACAGTAACTGATTTCTATATATTAACCTGTGAGTCTGCAATGCAATCAAAAGCATTCATTTGCCCACCTGAGCAGGTGGGTCACATGCCTGGATCGCAGCCGCGTGTTGCTTGCTATAAAGAGTTTGGAGAGGGTATGACCTTGTTCTTGCCCCCTTCCACTCCGTCATATGGAGTATCATCAAATCCTCTTGCCTTGTTGTTGGTAACCGAGTTGTCATTGCCGTAGTTTCCAATGCCGATATCGTAGCCAAATGAATTGCAGTCAGCAATTTTCTTGTCTTCAAATCCCTTGTTGTTGTCTATGACAAGGTTGTCTCCAAATCCATAGATTCCAACGTCAGAATTGTCGCCAATGTTGTTCTGCCTGACTGTCACGCCGTCAGCATCAAAGATCCGTATTGCTGTAGCAACAAACTCTGAAGGGCCGCACTACTGGTTCCCGTCAATGTCATTATGCATAAATCCGTCAGGCACCATGATGGTAGAGTCTGTAGTGCAGTCTCCTTGCAAAGTCATCACATTGCCTTCAGTAGAAAACACACAATCGGTCGCTCCGTTAGCGCTTTGATATAATATCAATTCAGTTCCCATGATGCCATTTGTCTGGAAACCTAACCCGTCACGATAGAAGACAAGTGATCTTCCTAAATCATCCACACCAATTGTTATGGCGGTTATTCTTGGTCTCATGTTATCTCTCTATATATTGCTTGGTCAGCCCTGATCTGCAGTCTTGCAAGGAATTCCTGTGGGTTGTATCCAATCTCTTTGAATTTGATGGCAGCCGCCTTTCTAGCCAACTCTACGGATTCCATACTATCCCAAACAGTGATGGTAACGAAATTAAATTCACCCTGACCACCACTTTGTTCAAACACATAGTTCTGGACGAAGCCGCGCAAGGTTCCCAGAAACTCGTTTATCTTGCGAACCCTTTCGACAAACTCTCTGCGAGCAGAGTCTGGAACTTTGAATTTGTCTATACGATAAATTCGCTCCCGTTCGTCGAATGATTTCTGTGCACCTATTCGTGTTACCCCTTTTCCAATTTGTCTTGAATGATTGTATGTGGCTTTCATTTTAATATCAGATATGAATAGTATAGCTTATAAGCCTAACGTAACCGGATGTATATTTAGTAGCCAGAGGAATATGACATCGAAAGTCATTGCTCTATGGAATTAGTTTGAAACATGCTTGAACTTGGAGAGTTGAACAAGGCGTTACTTACACTCCTAGAATCAATATAGTAACGACGAGGTGTTGGTCCCAGAGTTTGCTCACGGGCGGTTATCGAGGTTAGCATACGATAATTCACTTAAAGCAAAATTGGTTTGAAGTGGATTTGGCACTTCAATTCATGGGTGATGCTAGGGTGTCGGAGGTGGGCCCTTGGCACCTAACAATGACGGCATCCAAGGCAGTCAAGCTCTATGAAATCTGACGAAGCCTAGACTGCACAAGCGCACGTGCTTTTCCGTCCCTAAACACTTCCTCTGGCATATATCGCATGGCGAACGAACCCGCTGCGAGCAGGACCGGCTCAAACTCTCTCCCTAGCTCTGTAAGCTCGTATTCCACCTTGATTGGATATTCTGATACTATCGTCCTCTTGATGATTCCCAACTTCTGAAGCTCCCTTAAACGTTCAGTAAGTACCTTGGGTGTAATCCCCTCAATATTCTCCAGCAGTCGGTTAAACTGATTTGTACCCCTAAACATTTCCCGAATGATCAGCACCACCCATTTCTTTCCTATGATCTTGAAAGTTGTTTCGATTGGGCATGACTTGAGCTCAGGACTGCTGTAAATGGTCTCTATTATTGAACATTCCCGCTTCATTCTTCACTATCCATCCGGTAACTAGGTATGTATCTGGTTACGTGAGGCTTATAAACTATGTTCTGAATACTTGGTATGATAATGAAAGTGGTAGGTGAATACTCGCAACAAAACCGATATGACAGAACAACTTCCATCCTAGTGGCTCTCCATACGTGGAGGATCGCGGGTATAGCTTTTCTCTGGGGCTCGGCACAAGGTATCTTGGATCCAGCTTTTGCTATACCTGCAGGGCTCGGAGACATTCTGATAGGAGTTACGGCAGTACCTTTTGCGCTCTTTCTTTGGCAGCGGCGGAGCTGGGCAAAGTACGCTGTGATAGTGTGGAGCGTGCTAGGAATAGCTGATCTGGTCAATGCGATAAGTCTCGGCCTTCTGACTAATCCTGAAGCCGGGATTTCGACCATGACAACGTTCCCTTGGTTCCTGATTCCAACAGTCGGAGTTCCGCTGGCGCTAATACTCCATGGGATCACACTGTACAGGCTAAGGATGTGGGCACCAGCACGACCTGAAGGAAGGAGGCAAGAGCTATGACGAAGCATAGGACAGGGACCCGTGAAGAGTGGCTCACAGCACGGCTTGAGCTGCTCAAGGCGGAAAAGGAGCTCACGCGGCGCAGCGACGAGCTGGCGTCGCGGCGACAGAAACTACCGTGGGTTGGGATCGATAAAGAGTACCGATTTGAGACCGACGAGGGAAGTGCCTCGCTGGCTGACCTCTTCCGCGGGCGCTCTCAGCTTCTCATCTACCACTTTATGTTCGGGCCCGACTATACGGCAGGCTGTCCTTCCTGCTCGTCGATCGCGGACGGCTTCAACGGGTTCGTCGCGCACTTGGCCAACCACGACGTGATGCTCTGGGCTGTCTCGCGGGCGCCGCTCGAGAAACTGCAGGCGTACAAGCGGCGGATGGGGTGGACATTCCCATGGGCGTCGTCGTTTGGTAGCGACTTTAACGCCGACTTTAATGTCTGGTTCACAGAGGAACAACAGCGCAATGGTGGCATCGAATACAATTACCAGCGCGAGGGCGCGTGGGAGTGGCGCGAAGGTCAGGAAAGTGGCGGCGAGGGGCCTGTCGCTCAGATCGCGGCCATGACCGGAACCGACGTGGCCACGTACTCGCGCGATAGGCCGGGCATGAGCGCCTTTGCGCTCGAGGACGGCATCGTCTACCACACATATTCCACCTATGCACGCGGATTGGACGGCCTCTGGGGCATGTACCAGTGGCTCGACCGCGCCCCCAAGGGGCGCAATGAGACGGGCGTCTGGTGGCGCCGCCACGACGAGTACGACAAGCGCTGAGCGATGTCGAGAGTGTCATCGGCGGAAACTGCGGGAGCTACATGAGCGGATGCCTGTGATGTATCCCATGGATGACGCTCCGATTTTGTCGGATATGCAATTACTGCCGGTCGGAATGCATGCTTTGTGCAACAAAATCGAAAGAAAATTGATAAACTGCGGGAGGCAAAGCTAGGCTGTGAGAGTAGACCATATCGCGATTGCGGTAAAGAACGTCGCACTGCCGAGCATCATTTCAGAGATGAGAAGCGACGAGCGCGAGAAGGGGGGAATGCAATTGTTTGTCGAACTTGATCACATCAAATCCGGCGCGATACTGGCACAGTTAACCGCAGCCTATCGAAAGGATCTAACATGAGAGTCTGGGCTAATCAGGACGCCTTCGGCATTGAGAACTTGAAGCCGGTCGAGCGCCCCGAGCCGGCGCCAGGGGCCGGCGAGGTCGTCGTCGACATGAAGGCCGTGTCTCTCAACTACCGCGATCTCCTGACCGTAACGATGGGCGCCGGCAACAAGCTGCCGCTGGTGCCGTTTTCCGACGGTGCGGGTGTGGTGAGCGCGGTCGGCAGCGGTGTCTCTCGCGTGAAAGTAGGCGACCGCGTGTGTCCCCTCTTCTACCAATCTTGGCTTTCCGGTCAGGTCACGGCGGAATCTCGCAGCAAGCCGCTCGGCGGTCCGCTCGATGGGGTGCTTCAGCAGCGCATGAAGCTGATCGCGGACGGCGTTTCGAAGATTCCTGATCACCTGTCGTTCGAGGAAGCGGCGACGCTGCCCTGCGCGGGACTCACTGCATGGCGAGCCATCGCGGTGGAGGCGCCGGTCGGACTGGGGGACACGGTACTTGTGCAAGGCACCGGCGGCGTCTCGATCTTCGCGCTGCAATTCGCCAAGGCGATGGGTGCGAAGGTGATTGCGACGTCGAGCAGCGACGTGAAGTTGGAACGGGCGAAGAGACTCGGCGCCGACCATGTGATCAACTACAAGACCAGTCCCGAATGGGGAAAAGAGACGCTGAAGCTAACCGGCGGGCGCGGCGTTGATGTCGTGGTCGAAGTCGGCGGCGATAATACCATGTCGAAGTCGCTCCAAGCCGTCCGCTTCGGCGGCGCGATCGTGGTGATCGGTGTGCTCGGCGGTTTCACCAACAATATATTCATCCCCGCGCTGTTCGAGAAGAACGTGAAGATGATCGGCATCTCCATCGGTAGCCGCGATCAGTTCGACGACATGGCGAAGCACATGGCAAACTGGAAGATGCATCCCGTGGTAGACAAGGTGTTCCCGGTCGATCGGGTCCAAGACGCACTCAAGCTCATGCAAGCAGGGGGTCACTTTGGAAAGATTTGTCTGAAGTTTTGAAACGTAGGTGCAACGGCACGAAAAGGTCGGCACACAGAGAATTCAGAAGCACCGCGTCTACAGGAGCTGGTTCAGCGTCCGCGCGCTCCTTCAGACGGCTCATCGGCTCGGTCTCCGCCTCCGCTACCTCACCTGCGACATGTGTGGGCTCTCGCATCTGGACGACACAACTGTTTGCGGGTTAATCGAAACAACCTTTCGCGTTCTCCCCGGCAAGCTTTCGGCACTCCTCCCGGATTTGTCGAACCGGTCTCGTCAGCGGCACGCGGTGAGGCTTCGCGTTTTTGTCGGTTGACCCGCGTCCTACGGGCTGCGATTAAGCAGAAATCACTTTAATGCTTGTGGGATAAAGACCTGGTTATCTCCATATGGGGCCTGTAAAGCCGCGATCCCTAAGTCGATTCTTGTTGCATATAATATTCCTCCCGGTCCGATTGTGTCCTATTATACAACAAAATCGAAAGATAATTATTTTTAGAAGAATGCGCCTGTGCAGGTAATCGATTATCCTGTCGTTACATGATGTGGTTTTACTCCTTTGCCAGATAGTAGGTTCTTTTCCCGATGACTCTCTTGTCTATGCCCTTCTGGCTCTCAACCGCCTGCCTGATTGCTGGAAGATGGTTGGGGACGTAGGATACGCCCTTTAGAAGGTTTGACAGGGTCTTTGGCGTTTTTGATACCTTTTTGTTGACATGCTTGATGATTTCCTCCTTCTTGGCTTCACTCAAGCTTGGGATGGAGGAGGTTGAGCCACGTTTGGCATTCTTGCGCCCCCTTTTTGTGCCCGCTCTGGCCGTTTGACCATTTTCACTTTGGACAAATTTTGCAAGGCCTCTGATGATCTCTTGGGCCTCATCAATATCTATTGTAATTGTCTGGCCGCTTTTGAGTTCCAAAGTCACAGAAGGGCTAATTCTTACCATGACTGGAATTGCAGTGTATTTATTGCATTATATGTGTATCTCGTTCCTGTAAACGAATGGAGTCCTGTATCACTAGAGCTTGGAGGCATCATCCCTTCAGGCGGTATGTTGCCAGAAGATATCAAATTGTTAATGCCTGTCATTGTTATTGGTTGATAGCTTTAGCAGCTCATTCCCGCCTCCAGCCTCAATGCTTGAGCTGAAGTCTCTAGTAATACCGAGCATCTTCTAACAATTCAATGTCTGATGCTAATTCCATCACAGAGCCCTGCCGCCTCTCAGGATTCAGATCAAGCATTCTTTGAATAATGTCATCAAGATCTTTGGAAATAGTAGGATGAAACTTTGAAGGAGGATCAATAGCCGCTCTCTTTATGTCGTTGTCGTATGCCGGAGGTCTCCTTCCAGTCATCATCTCGTAAAAGATTACGCCTAGTGAGAAAATGTCTGCACGCCCGTCAATGTTGTCAAAAGAGAACCACTGCTCAGGTGCACAATAGCCCGGCGTCCCTCCAACCTCTCCTGTTGCAGCAGTTAACACTATTGATTTTCTACCGACATCCCTACCCAAGCCCCAGTCTGTTATCTTTATCTGGGCCTTGTGGTTGTCTGTGTAGAGGATGTTGTCCGGCTTTAAATCGCGGTGGTAAATGCCTGCATGGTGCGCCTGCCCAAGTGCGTGCAAGGCAGGCAGGATTATTGTTTTGATTGTCCGGTTCCTCTGAAAGACGTAATTGTCCGTGAATTTCTCATCCATATGCTGCCTGAGCGAGCCGCCATGAAGGTATTCCATCGTATACCAAGGGCTGAAATCTGGTGGGTCGCCGCCCAAGTTCCATTCCACTATCTTGACAATGTTTGGGTGGTCAAGCTGGGCAAGTATCTTGATTTCCCTGTCGAATCTGTCCTTGTTGATTTTGCTTAGATCCTTAAGGACTTTCATTGCATAGATATTGCCGTCGCTTCCCTGCACCTTGTAGACGTTGCCAAATCCACCAGAACCTGCCTTCTCGATTATTTCATATTTCAATGTGGGCAGCAATAATACGCGAGATATGCTATATCACAGCTATAGCGGCAACTCATTCCCTTATTGACTCAAGCCTCGATACTGCCTGCCATATAGATATTCTTTGATAGGGCTCCAGCCAAGGCGACTGCGTCACATATTCCAAACTACTTATGGCATTGGCGGCTCTTATAGACATAGAACTATCCTCATCATTCAACATGGCAATCACTTCACTTAACAT
This sequence comes from Thermoproteota archaeon, assembly GCA_040757615.1. Classification (GTDB taxonomy): domain Archaea; phylum Thermoproteota; class Nitrososphaeria; order Nitrososphaerales; family Nitrososphaeraceae; genus Nitrososphaera. The sequence goes on from JBFLWZ010000007.1 coordinate 24,472, forward strand.
AGTTTTCATTTTCTTTTTCCCTTGGGTTTTGTGGATGACCGAGTCTAGATCAGCAATTGCTCCGGACAGCTTTTCTCTGTTTTCAATTTCTTTTGACTCGTTTTTCATATCAAATACACTTCCAAAACCGCTTGAAGTGTGAGCGAGCGGCTATAAAATATCATAATTAATAATTTTAAAGAGTTTATGTGGTTTAGGTGTGGTGCTTAGAACGCCACCGAAACTTTCTAAAATC
>JBFLWZ010000008.1:0-23886 GCA_040757615.1 Thermoproteota archaeon
GCGTGGTGTCGTCGTTTGTCCACCTCACCGTGCTGCCTACGCTGGCCTGAACTGGGTTGGGGTCGTAAGCATTGTCGGTCTTGCTTGAAGAACCTGGAGTTATCGACACATCGATTGTACTACTACTGCTACTACTGCTACTGCTACTGCCGCTGTCACCACCGCTTGGGCTTGCCGCTGGAGCAGGGGTTATTGCTGCTGTCTGGTTGTCTGTTGGGGTTGTCTGGTTTCCTGTTGCGTTTCCTGCTGACGTTTGATTGCCGGTCGCATTCCCTGTCGACGCAGTCACGTTACCTGTAGCATTGGGCATCACAGGTGCCGCTGGAGCTGCCGGCGCCTCAGTCGTCACAGGCGGCAGTACAGACTGCCTTTGGCCGTCTACTTCGCCTATCAAAGCGGTAACGAACCCATAGATTGGCATGCCCTTGAAGTGGTTGTCGGTCATTTCATGATCCACGTTGATGGTTATGACTCTGCCGGTGCTTTCTATCGTGATCGGGACGTTCTCCCACTGTGGATTGTTGTTCAGGTATATAGTCGCAGAGCCAGAAATCTCAAAAGTGCCGTCCTGAGAAAGTGTGGCCTGCGCAAGCATAGTTTCGTTTCTAGTGCCCACCGGCGCAGTCGCGTTTGGTGCTGGTGTTGTCTGGTTGCCGGTCGCATTGCCCATCGGTGCCGTAGCATTGCCAGTCTGGTTGCCGCCGGTTATAACCTGCAGAAACCTCTGTGTTGTTTCATCGCCCGAGACTGTTGTAGTGTTCCCGCCGGTCATGTTACCACCTGTAGCATTAGATATTGTGGTTTCACCCGTTCCTGCAGTAAAGTTGTCTACAAGCACGGTATGGAAATTGCTGCCGTCGGGTTGGGCCATTGTCATGTTGATCTCGACCCTCCGCACTTCTCCGTCAATAACATCGATCCTCAATCTGCCCCCTACCACTTCTGCAGAAGCATTATCTCCAGACGGGTCTGATATGACGCTGGCTATCTGCCCTCGGGAATAGAATGTGTTGATCTCGCCTGCCGCAGCAGTCGTTCCGCCAGTCTGGTTATCTGTGGCAGTTACATTGCCGATGGCAGTAGTATTGCCGGGTGCCGTGACATTGCCTGCTGGGCCTGTAGCATTCTGTCCAGCCACGAAAGAATAGCCTGCCATGCTGAATGCAAACAAGCCAAGCACGACTATCACAATCGCTTTAGTAAGAGTCTGGTACCGCATTATACTTGTTCACCGGAAGCGTGACGGCCTGATATCGAATTTAACAATTGTAGAGGCAATCTAGGAAATCAGATCTCATTAGAAAAGTCTAAAAAGATTTTTGGTAGCTGGCTCCTATGAAAATTGTACAGGACTTAGGGCCGGTAGTGAGCTGCAAAAGTATCCTGTTCACTTGATCCCAAGTCTCGCTTGAACTGGCTGTTGATAAGTCTGCCGTACACCACCAAGTCGCGTGACATCATTTGTAGGCGCTTTGCCAGCCTGGCGCTTACTATCTTGCCCTCTGAAAAGTCCTGTGGGCCGTTTACAGATACGCCGTAGGGCATACTCCAGCCGTAGCACTGGCGCACAGCGGTGCGCATCTGTTCCATCACCGTCAGTCCCTTCTCGTGTGAGGCCACGATATAACCAAAGAGTTTGCCGGCAAACTCCTCGTAAAAGTGGTCGAGAAAGTTCTTTAGCGCGCCGGACATCGAGCCATGGTAGTCCGGCGATGCAAGGATGATTGCATCTGCCCACGCCACCGCGTCGCTTGCCTCCTCCACTTCTTTTGATGCCGGAGCGTTTGGGTCATACAACGGCATGCTGTCTATCTCCAAGAGCCGCACTTGTGCCCCGTGGTTTTTTGCGTGCTCTAGCGCTATCTGGAGGGCCTGCTTGCTGTACGATCCACTGCGTATGCTCCCAGCCACTCCAAGGACGTTGAATGTCGTTTTCATCTTCTATTACTGTCACCTTCCTACATTAATCGACCAGCTCTGGCTCACCCCAGTTACGGTCAGTTGTTGATCGCGTATTTCTCTGGCAGGTCTAGCAGTATGAGCTCTGCGGACTTGTCAGCCTGTACCGACAGAATGCTTTCTTTTTCGACCATCGCCGCATCTCTTGTCTCCATCGAGTTGTTGTTCAGCTTTATCCCACCTTCGATAACAAAGACGTATGCCTTGTGGTCTTTTGCCAGCCTGTGCTCCACCTTGCTCCCAGGCGACAGCGACGACACGTAAATCGCGGCGTCCTGGTGGATGTGGAGTGAGTGGCCGGCGCTTAAACCCTCTTGCACTATGACTGGCAGCAGCCTGTCCATCCTCTCTTTTTTGTCAAACTTGTGCTGCTCCCACGACGGGTCAAGTCCGCGCTTGTTCGCAAACAGCCACATCTGCAAAAGCCTAAGCGGCTTTTCCTTTGAGTGATTGTACTCTGAATGCATTATCCCAGAGCCAGCAGTCATCCGCTGGACTTCGCCGGGTTGTACCAGCCCGTGATTACCCTGGTTGTCCTTGTGTTCTAACTTGCCGTCGATGACGTACGTCACTATCTCCATGTCACGATGGGGGTGGAACCCAAAGCCCGTCCCCGGCTGGATTATGTCGTCGTTGAAGACACGCAGTGGCCCGAAATTCATCTTGTGTGGGTTCTGGTAGTGGGCGAACGAAAAGTGCCAGTAGGTTGAGAGCCAATCCTCCTCATTGTGGTAATGCTCGGTTGATTTGATTATCTTGATCATGTCATTCCAATGCCATGCACGATATTTAAGCATGGTAGCAATTCCTGACCTAGTTAGTTTGTCGCATTCACCTTGGTAAGTCACAGCTTACTGTAGAAAATTATTAAGAAATTTTTCATAGTGCAAATTGTGTCTCCTTAAATCGTTTCCAGAACGTTCGTTTACGTGAACATGCTTGCAGTTTTATTGCTGCTGTTGTCGGTGGCGGCCGCATTCCTGATACTCACCGGCCCAGCGGCGCTGGCATCGCTGAACCCCGGCAACGGGATCATGACTGCAAGCAACTATACTATCCAGTCAGATACGTTTTCAGCTGCTGGAGCAATAGGTTCTGTAGCCGGCGATCTAGAAGATCCGATGATAATAACCGGCAGGTGGAGTCTTGACGTGCAGGGTGGCGTTGTATCCAGCTTTTCTGCAAACCTTGCGGTGGTGAATGCAAGCGGAGACGGTTACCGCACGGCAGAGCTTTCGAACCTGACTTCAAGCGAAGTGACGGTGAATGAAAACGGCACCGCGCTGGTAAAGGGTGTGCTTGATGTCACGGTTAACGGCACCGAAGAGCTTGTTGGAGTTGATGTAGAAATCACGCTTGCCAAGCTTAGCGCGCTCAATATGACCCTGAGTGAGCCAGACTACCTGACCGCCCAGATATACGGGATTGCAGATCTTCCGCCAGAAACCGCGGCTGCCTCGACAAACCTGTTGCCAGAAGGCAGCGGGATCTATGGCAACATCACTGAAAAGTTCCGTCTGCCTCAGCTGCCAAACCCGTTCAGGTAGCTAGTCCTGCTTTTCGATGTTTTGCAAAGGGATGGTCACTTTGGGCTCAACTAATAGTTCAGGCTGCTGGGCCACTGCCGGCTTTTGCCCTTGAGAGCCGTTTGCGGCCGGGTTGGCATCGCTTTCAATCTGTTTGCTTCTTATTAGAAATTCCTTGAGAATCTTGCTGCGTTCGTCTCCCATCTCGCTCGTCTTTACCTCAAAGACGCCGTGGATGACCAGCCTGTCATCCTTCTGGTAGAGCCCAACCTCGATGAGGCCATGACCATTGTTGATTATGGCATGCTTCATGCTTTCCACCAGCAGCTGCGTGTCTGGGTACGGTCGTGGGACATAAGACACTACCTCATCGATTATCGTGTCGCCATAGATCATTACAGGGTTATTGATCAGCATGTAGTTTGGCACCTTGATGAGCCTACCTGTGCGAACCGAGGGCAGGCGCTCGCCGTCGCCCACCTCCATCACAGTGGTCCTCAGCAGGCCTATGTCCATGATGTCGCCCTTTGTCACGGCGCCGCCTGAGCTTATCTTGATCCTGTTGCCAATCCTTATGTCCTTCGTCTTCTTTATGACAATGGTCGCAATGAGGTCGGCGATATAGTCCTTGAATACAAACGAAAGGCCAAGCGAGCTGAACACACTCAGCAGTGGCAATATGGCAATAAGATCCGCCGCCTGCATTATCGCTTTTGTTCATCCCACAATTAGGTTAAGGCGCTGACTTGAAAAGTTCTAACAATGCATGAAAAACTCTTACACTAAATCGACAGCCGCCTGGAGCATGAGAGGCACTCGACCATGACTTTCTTGTCATTTTCAATCACCCGGAACTTTTTCGAGCCGCACGAAGGGCACACGGGGCATGCCCTCAGGCCTTTGGCCACGCCTACCACCTCTGGGGGTTTGTGTCAGAGCTGGACAGCACCCTCACCCTCTCGATGCCGCTGATCTGATCTATTACTCTGGCTACCGCGGGCGGCACTAGCTGCCTCCACCTGTTTCCAGACAACATGAGGCGCCGGATGTTAGTGCCGTTGTACTCATCCTTTTTTGAAAACTTGGGGCTCTTGACGGCAACCTTGTCTTGAGAGAGGGCTAGGTGTTTTACAAAGTCGTTGCCAGTATAGATCACGTCAAAGGGAGGCACCATCGACCTCAGGTAGGCGAGCCACCTCGCATTGTTCTCGTCGTTTGCAAGCGGCATCACGTAGCACTTTGGGAGGTTCGCCTTTGCCTCCTTCAGGGCCTCGTGTATCATGAGCATCCTTTCGCCGGCCGTGAACGGGTCCTTGTAGATATAGTTGAATTGGGCGCTGCCGATGACTATTATCAGCTCGTCGCACTCGCTCAGGATCTGCCTTGCAAGCGCCAAGTGGCCGTTGTGGAACGGCTGAAACCTGCCTGTCATCAGTCCACGCGTCGTCATGGCTTACCCAGCTTACTCTTCCACTGCTCTATTTCCTTTGCTTCTATCTTGCGGAATACCGGTTCTATCTTGCCAAGCTCGTGCCCCGGCGCGACCGCCCTTATTTCCTTGGCCGATTCCCATTTTTGCTGGTGCACGCTGCCTGCAAGCTTTAGCTGGTTCCAGATCTTTTCAGATGAAAACGGGATGAATGGCTCGAGCATTATGGCCAGGCTGCGCACTGCGTTCACCGATACATACAGGGTAGTGTTTGCCGTGTCCTTGTTTGCCCACGGCGCGCTCGTCTGGAAATACTGGTTCATGTAGCTGCTGTATTTTAGGATCCTCTTTAGTGCCTTGTCGATCTCGTTGCTTGCCAACAGCGCGCCTGCTTCATCCACTGTCGCGGCTAGCTCTTTTCCAAGCAAATCGTCGACACTTGAAGGCGTGGGCACCCTGCCGCCAAACGTCTTTTGCGTGAACGACAGGGCGCGGTTTACAAAGTTGCCGACGTTTGCGATCAGCTCATTGTTTATTCTTTCATAAAACGCATCAAAGTCGAAATTGAGATCGTTCTGCGAATACGTCACCACGGAGGCAATGTAAAACCGCAAATAGTCAGAGTTGAACGCCGAAGTGAAGTCCTTGAGCCCGATGTACCAATTCCTGCTCTTTGATATCTTTTGGTTCTGCAGCATGAGGTGGCCCCTTGTAGGGATATAGTCGGGCAGCTTGTATTCCGAGTCGATCCCAAGGCGCATTGCAGGCAGGAACAGGTAGTGGTGGTAGACGATGTCCTTGCCGATAAAGTGGTAGATGTCAGACTCGTTCCAGAACTTCTTGCCGTCGAGCCCCTTGTCGTCAATGAATTTCTTGAGCGACGAAATGTAGCAGAGGTGGTTGTCAAACCAGCCATAGAACACCTTGCCCTTTGCCTCGTCAAGCGGGATTGGCACGCCCCACGAGAGATCGCGAGTGATGTCCCAGTCCTGCAGCCCCTCGTTTATCCAGTTTATGACATAGTTCCGGACTTCGGGCTGCAGGTGCTCGTTGCTGGCAAGCCAGTTCTTCAGCTTGTCGCCAAAGCTTGATAGCTTGAAAAAATAGTGCTTGCTCTCTTTCTTGACAGGCGGCTTACTGCAGATTGCGCACTTAGGCTCCAGTATCTGGTCTGGGACCTTGCCGCACCTTTCGCACAGGTCGGAATACTGGTTTTCTGCGCCGCAGTTTGGGCACTTGCCAATGACGTAGCGATCAGGAAGGAACTTGTCGTCAAAGGTGCAGTAAAATTGAATGACATTCTGGTCATATATGTGGCCATTTTCGCGCAGCTTTTTAAAGACATACTGCACGAATTCAGTGTTCTCTTTGGAGCTAGTCTTGTAGAAAAAGTCAAACGAGATCCCAAGCGACTCGAAATCCTCCCTGTCGCGCCTGTTCCATATCGCAACATAATCCTCCGGGCTCTTTTTCTCCTTCTCTGCCTTTATCAGAATAGGAGTGCCAAAGTCGTCGGTGGCGCAAATGTGATACGCCTCTGTCCCGTTGAGCCTTGAGAAGCGGGTGAAAATGTCTGCCGGAAGGTAGGTGGAGGCTATGTGCCCGAGGTGTATCTCACCATTTGCATAAGGGAGCGCGCTAGTAATGACCGCGCTTTTTCTGTCCGGCATCATGTTTCAATCCATCTACTAGGATTTAATTTAACTGGAGTCTTGATACCGCCTCTGCTCTGCTGTCATTTTGTCAATCACAATGCCCATCGCGTCAAGCGCGTATTCAGCCACTTGGTTGTCTATCTTTTCCGGCACATCGTGCACTCTTTTCTCCATCCTGCCGTGGTTCTTTGCGACGTGCAAGATGGACAGCAGCTGGTTGGCAAACGACAGCGCCATCACTTCTGGAGGGTGGCCTTCAGCAGCGACGAGATTTGCGACGCGGCCCTTTGCGATCAGGAACAACCTTTTTCCATTGACTACAACGCGCTCAACATTCGGTCTGACCTGAACTGGCTTACCCAGCGCATATAGAGCTTTAACATCAATTTCGACATCAAAGTGACCGGCATTTGCCAAAATCGCGCCGTCCTTCATTTTCAAGAAATGGTCCTTTCGTATTACATCCGTCTGACCCGTGCAGGTGACAAACACATCTCCGTCAAGCGCCGCCTCTGACAGCTTCATCACTGCAAATCCGTCCATTCTGGCCTCGATCGCCCGCACGGGGTCAACCTCGGTCACGGTGACCGCGGCGCCCATGCCTCTTGCCCGGGATGCCACGCCTTTGCCCACCCATCCATAGCCGCACACGACCACATTCTTGCCCGCAAACAGGATGCCTGTTGCGCGCAGTATGCCGTCAAGCGTGCTCTGGCCAGTACCATACCTGTTGTCAAAAAGGTATTTTGTCCGCGCGTTGTTGACAGCAATGACTGGATAGAGCAGTCTTCCAGACCTTTCCAGCGTGGCGAGCCTCTTTACTCCAGACGTGGTCTCTTCCGTGCCGCCCAGTATGCCCTTTGCTTTATTGCTGTGGGCTGCTATGTGTAGGTCGGCACCATCATCTGTCACTATTGAAGGCTTGAAGGCAAGGACTCTTTGGATGCACTGCTTGTATTGCACCCTTGTCTCGTCACGCCATGCATAAACGTGCATTCCCTGATCATAGAGAAAAGCCGCTATGTCGTCCTGCACCGACAACGGATTTGCAGAACAGATCGCGATTTCCGCGCCAAGCTTCTTTGCGGCCATTGCAAGTACCGATGTCTCTTTTGTAATGTGCAGGCAGATCCCAAGCCGCATGCCGGCAAGCGGCTGCGCCCGGTTGTTTTTTGCGGATATTTTTTCAATAATGGCCATCCTGCGAGCTGCCCACTCGTGCAACAGCCTTCCCCTTGCTGCAAGCTTGCTGTCCGCTATCTTACCGGGCATATGTTTTTCCAAAAAGCCGATCAATAAAAACTACTGGTTTTCGTATTCTTCTCTATATCTGGCCCTTCCCCTTCTCATTATCGCAAAGAGCGCCAGTATCACAGCGATCCACACTGCGGAGAACATGATGTTGTTGACGCTGACATAGAGGAACGGCGTCGCTTCAATTAGGTCTTCCTGTATGGTCTTGAGCGTGGCGTGCATGTCTGCCATGCCCGTGTTGTATTCGGTGCTGGAGGGCTCTAGCGACGAAATCGAGTTTGCGCGCGCAAGCATGTCGTCAAGGGTCCTGTGTATGAGGCCGAAGTCGGTCCTTGCGGTAGGGAATGACCACACGGGGTTGCCGCTCTCTGGCAGCTCTCTCTTTGCAGCCCGGACAAAGCTTGCCAGCTCTTCCGGCGTCTGGGCGGACTCGGCCCTTGCAAGGTAGCCGTTTGCCTTGTCTACAGGATAGATGGCCTGCTGGTAGCCGTAAAGCGCGATCCCGACCCCAAAGACAATGAGGGCCGCGACGACTGCCATCATGAGCCTGTACGAGGACGCCATGCAGGACGTATAGCATCCCTTGCGGTATTTAGGTGTGGCGGAGTAACGTTCCAGATAACCAATTTATAGCCAGAAGGTCTACCGCACAATAGTTGGCATTTGTAAAGGTCGCCCAAAGGGGCGAGATCAAGGAAAACGGCGGCAAGGAGCTCAGCATCAACGGCACCAGAGTCGCGCTCTTTTATGCAAACGGCAAGTACTACGCCATCGAAGCGCTTTGCCGACATCAGGACGGCTCGCTTGCGCCGGGCAAGATCGATGGTGAGGTGGTAGAATGCCCGCTGCATTCCTGGCACTACAACATCAGGACCGGCGAGCTCTTGGATTACCTCGAAGGGGTAAAGCTGACAACCTACAAGGTTGATGTGCGAGGAAACGATATTTACATCGAAGTCTAGTTATCAAAGAGACTAGCTGTTGTGATAGCTAGCATCGTCAACAACAACAGTCTCTCATTGTACCTTTCCAAGATTCCATGCAGAGAAGAATTTTGGCGTAATTTCAATTGTCGCGTATGTTCCGTTTCGGGTATTTTCCATAAGCTCCCTTGCCACTGGGTGGTCAAGGGTTCCCAAGTACTTTAGATTTATTTTCTTGGTTCTGTCAAGTCTCGTTGACGACTCAACTTCGATGCATCGACTCTGAGGATTACCGGTTCTTTTGCGAAAACAGGTTCCCCCTCATCGCTTCACCTGCAGTGCCTTGTGAACGCTGGAACACTTCAGCAGCGCTCTTCTTTGCTATGTTCATCGCGGCAGCAACTACGTCGCGATCCATCCACTTTTGACAGCCGTTGCACCAAAGCTGGTGTTTGTGGATGATGTAGTCGTTACGCGCTGCCTCTTGGAGTCTCTTTCCGCATCGAGGGCAGCGCTGCGATGTTCCGCGAGTTTCCTTCGCGGTTAATTGGATAACTGACACACCTTCCCATTGTGCCTTGTAAGTAATTTGGCGTTTCATTTCAGCGAAAGGCCAGCTATTCAATCTGGCCCTGTAATTCTTTCCCTGACCGTTACCGCGCTGGTACATATCCTGCGTATGTGGGTCAGCTTTTCAAAAGCGATAGCACTCTTTTCTTCTTTGGCTTTGACTACAACTTGTTTTGAGACGTGATGCAACAGTTGATTTATCCTGTTCTTCCTACGCTTGCCATATTTACCAGCTATATCTTTTTTTTCTAATTCTAGCATCATCATTGCGTTTGAATGATTTGACTATCGAGCGAGTGTTTTCAGCAATGTCAACAGCTTTTGATAGGTCGTATTGCACGACTTCAATATTATTTCCGACTGTTAGATTCCGGAGGTTCCTGTCGACTCCTGCTATCATGGCACATTCAATCTCTGCAACCTCTTTGTAGTAGCAGATGCTCACCGTGTTGTTGTTGCTGCTGTGGTAGTAAGCGTGAAAGAACGTACTGTCACAGCAGGGTCCGACAGGATGCCTTTGACGTAGTTGTTCAGAGGAATATCGAAATATTGTCTGTTGCCAAGCGGCACTTTTAGAATACCACATCTACAATCTTGAAGCCATAGCACGACACAAGAATCCCTTTCTTCAAATATGGAGTCTTCTTTGTTGGATAGCCGCGCTTGATATAGATTGCTTTCTGTTGGCAAGTATTCCTGCTGCTTTGGATACTGCATGAAGCTTGTAATATGAAACGATCTTGTAATCTTCAAGTTTAGGATAGCATAGTTTTGAGAGTTGTTTCAGTGTTGAAGCGTTATTGTCAAGCCCTATCCTGATACAGTCGTTTACCATCTGCCTAAATGTTTCCATCAATGAGAGCAGCGGTTCCACCATGCATATGACTGCTTGACGCTCTTTGCTGCCAACAACAACAACAAATCATCTATGCAGAAAAGTTCCTAATATACCCCATCAACCTAAGACTTGACAGAACCCGGCCCAGCAAAGGTAAAAAGCCCGGGCAGACTGCAAGACCTGCAGTGAAGTTATACAGCACGCTGAGCCGGCAGGTAGAGGAGCTGCAGCCGCAGGACAGCACCGTGAGGATATACGTCTGCGGAGTCACAGTCTACGACAGCTCGCACATCGGCCACGCGCGCACAGTCATTGTGTTTGATACCCTGCGCAGGTATCTTTTGTCAAAAGGCTACAAAGTAATATTTGTGCAGAATTTCACCGACGTCGATGACAAGATAATCAACCGCGCAAAGGCCGAGGGCAAAAAGGCGCAAGAGATATCTGAAAAATACATTGACAGCTATTTCCGAGATTTCGCCGGCCTAAACGTGATGCGCGCCGATCATCACCCAAAGGCGACAGAACACATCAACGACATGATCCAGCTGATTCACGGCTTGATAGAGAAGGGACACGCCTACCTGACGCTCAATGGCGTCTATTTCCGGGTAAAGTCGTTTCCCGGATACGGCAAGCTGTCAAGAAAGCCTATTGAAGAGCTCGAGTCTGGCGCAAGGATCGAAGTCGATCCGTCAAAAGAAGATCCGCTAGACTTTGCTCTATGGAAGTTCTATTCCGACGAGCCGGTGTGGCCAAGCCCATGGGGCAAGGGCAGGCCTGGCTGGCACATAGAGTGCTCGGCCATGTCTAGGAAATATCTGGGCGATACTTTCGAGATCCACGGCGGCGGCCACGACCTAGTCTTCCCACATCATGAAAACGAGATAGCCCAGTCCGAAGCGTACACTGGCAAGCAGTTTGCCAGGATCTGGGTCCATTCTGGTATGGTCACTATAAATTCGCAAAAGATGAGCAAGTCGCTTGGCAACATTGTCACGATAGAGCAGGCACTTGCCAAGTGGGGCATGAACACGCTTCGGCTGTATTGCCTATCGGCGCACTATGCCAAGCCGCTGGATTACACCGACGACCTGCTCAAAGAATCCGCGCAGAGGTGGCGCCAGATAGAGACGTGTGCTTACGAGCTGCGCTCAGCTGTCAGTAGTGGAGGCGAAGTTGATGCTGTGCACAGGCTGTGCGAAGAATTGGTAAAGGCCTTTGAAGCCGCGATGGATGACGACATGAACACGTCGCTCGCACTTACGGAATTCTTGAAGATGGTCACAAAGCTGAACCAGTATGCTGCGGCCGACAAGCTGACAAAAGACATGGCCGAAGCCGCTCTGCCTTTCTTCAACAAGATAATGGACATACTGGGGCTCCAGACGATGCAGGCCGGCGAGCAGGAAAGGAAAGAGATAGAGCAGATGGTGGCGGACCGCAACAGACTGCGGTCGGAGAAAAAATTCAAGGAGGCAGACGAGCTCCGCAAAAAGCTGCTTGACCACTCTGTCGAGCTCCTTGACCATAAGGGCAGGACAGTCTGGGTCAAGCGCGAGCGCCTAGAATAGTCAATTTTCACTCTTTTGTGCATCTTGTTGCACGCAGGGGCTAATGAGGCCGTTTAGCACCACAAAATGACATAGCGATGAAGATACTGGACGGTAAGCGCATGGGTTCAGTAACTGTATTTGAGGACACCCTCATGCTGGCCGAGATAGTCGGAGACGTAATACTCAACAGCGGCCACCTAGAGCTCAAGGGCAAGGTGCTAGGCAACCTCTTTGTGCGCAAGGGCACCTGCAGGATGCTAGGTATCGTGCGTGGCAACCTCGTGAACGAAAAAGGCGACGTCGAGGTGTTTGGAACCGTGCACGGCAAGCTGATAACAAAGAGCGGCTACACCTATGTTAACCCCGGCAGCAAGGTGGGCGCAATAGAAAGCGCACCTCCTGAGAAGAAAGTGGAGCCGAAGGAAGAAGCGGTCAGCAGCTAGGCTTTTTCTTGCCGTATCTTGTCAAGATCCTTCTGAAGTGCCTCGATAGTCTTGGGTATCTCTTTTTCTGCACACTGAAGGCAGACCTGCTGTAGCGAAAGCGGGTAGGTGAAGTACTTTTCATTCAGGGCAATGTCGCGCTTGCACGATACGCACTTTTTCAGCTTGTACGGGTCGGTATTTTTTATTATCAAACTTCGACCACTTCGCCCTGATCTGGCGCGCGGGCGTCATAGCCGTACTTTTCCCGGATCTCTTCAGCGAACTTGACGCACGAGGGCCCGTCGCCATGCACCGTGAGCACCTTGGGGTTGCCCTTGACGCGGTCAAGTATTTCAAACAGCTCGCTCCTGCTGTTGTGCCCGGAGAACTCGAAGCGCTTGACGTCTGCATAGCATTTTGTTATCTTGCCATCAAAGTTGGCGACGCGCTTGTCAAGGAGCATCCTGCCCGGCGTCCCTTCTCCCTGGTACGATACGAGCGCGATGCCGTTCTTCTCATTCTGCGCGATCTGCTGTGTGTAAAATATTGCCGAGCCGCCGACCAGCATGCCTGCCGGAGAAATTATCACGCATGGTTCGTTGACGACTTTTTTCCTCCGGCTCCAGCCCTGCACCCATTCAGCCTCGCCGATGGCGCGCTTGAACATATCAGGATCCCTTAGGAACGCGGGGTGCCTGCTCATTATCTGGTTTGCCTTCAATGCCATGCCGTCCATCACGACCTTGTGCTTGAAATTGTAAGCCTTGAGGACGCAGGCGATTTCCTGCGCTCTTTCAACCGAGAACGACGGTATGAATGCCGTGCCTCCCCGCTCTACGATGTCGTTGACATATTCGATGAGATCCTTTTCCGCTTCTTCGCGGGGCTGCTGCTCGGTCTGCGAATACGTGCTCTCTATTATCATCAGGTCGATCTCGCCAAAGTCGAGATCGGCCGGGCGCAACAGCTTTGAGCCGCGGGTGTTGATGTCGCCAGTGTAGAACACCTTCTTGCCTTCATGCTCTACAATCACCGTCGATCCGCCGACGACATGCCCCGACTCGTGGAGCGTCACCTTGGCGTCGTTCACCATGTGCGGCTCCCTGTACTGCAAGTTCTTTGACGCCTTTAGCATGGTCATAAGATCGAGGTATTCAAACGGCAAGTAAAAGCCGGACAGCTTGATCATGTCTTCAATCAACAGTTCAGAAAGCTCGAATGTCGGAAGCGTGCCCAACGTCGGGATGTCGGTGTTGCCGGACAAATAAAGTGACGGCACGAAACCGGAATGATCGAGATGTGCATGTGTGATAACTACGGCGTCGACTTCCTTTGGCTTGACGTGCATCGGAAAGATCGGCTCCCTTTTGAGGAGGACACCATAGTCCATCAGTATGTTGGTGTGGTCACAATTGACGAGAAACGCCGAGCGGCCGACCTCTTTGGCCGCTCCCATAACCTTTACTTTCAATTTGTTTTTACAATAAAGCTCGGGCAACACTTGCTTTAAAGCTTGCTAATTCCACTGAACCTTCCACATCGGCTCCGGCGCCGCCGGGTTCTCTAGCCTCTGCAGGTAGCCGTAGCCACACTCGTCAAGCACCGATTCAAAGTCGTAGCACTCTGCCGGCTCTTTCTCGACCTGCCTTCTCAGCGCCTCCCTGACTGCAGTAGCTCTTGCGGGCCTGCTGTACACGTACCAAAAGTTGTGCGCGCCGCGCAGGCGTGCAAGCTCGACCCTCTTGCTGTCAGGCATTTTCGTGTAATACCGGTTCATTATCTCGGTGTTAACGTCCTCCCACGACGGCGTTCTCCACCAGGCGACTTTCTGGAATCCGTGGCCGTCAAATTCTGCAGCCAAGCTTATGCCCTGATCAAGCGTTGTAACGATGACGTCGGTATTGCGTGCCACAGGATCGCGAAAGTCCTGCCCCGGCTCCATCCAGCCAACAAAGATCAGATCGTATTTTTTATCGATCCAGTGTGCATCAGCGATCCTAATGTAGTCTGGCTTGACGATGCCAAGGCCGTAAAAGATCCCGCCTTCCTTTTCGATTCCCTCTGCGTTTGACAGGAACTCCCTTATGCGCCTCAGAAATTCGCCGTAGCCGCAGCCAACATCGAGGTAGCTAGGGCTTGGCGCTATCGACTTGGCCATGGTGGCGACGCGCAGGACATCGACCTTGCGATATGTGAAATAGGTTCCAGCAAAAAAAGGAAAGCTGTAGCGTTCGTGGTGGGGCGAGACTGCGCCTGCCCGGAATTGCGCCAGCGACTGGCGCGCCTTGCGCAGGTCTTCGATGTTAAAGGGCACTAGTCAAACATCACTTCCCACAGCTTTTTGCCGCTTGACAGCGTCGACAGTTCCTGCTTGTACCCATATCCGCATTCATCTAGCACCGATTCAAAGTCGAACCGGTCCTGTGGGTTTTCTCTGTCCAGCTGCGACTGCAGGCCAGCTCTGACTCTGTCAGCGATATCTGGCCTTGCATACACATACCAAAAGTTGTGCGCGCCGCGCAGGCGTGCAAGCTCATCCTTCTTTTTGTCGTCAAGCGACGGCGTATAGTAGCGGTTCATGAGCTCGGCGTTGACGTCGATCCACGACGGCGTCCTCCACCATGCAACCCGCTGATAGCCAAACTCTTCGTACTCGCAGCCTCCGTTTATGCCGCACTGGCCGCCCGCGTCAAAGGTGGTGACGACACACTTGGCGCACTTGGCAACAAACCTGCGGAAGTCCTGCCCCGGCTCCATCCAGCCAACAAATGCCATGTCGACAAGCTCTGAAAAACCCTCAACAGGCATCAGTCGAATATGATCGGGCCTGACGACATTGAAGGAGTAAAAAATGCCTCCCTCTTTCTCTATGCCCATTGCGTTTGGAAGATAACTTCGCACCTTTTCAAGAAAGTCGCCGTAGCCGCAGCCAACATCGACATAAGTCGGGGTTTTGGAAATGGATTTTGCAATTGCTGAAACTCTGTCTACATCCACTTTCCGGTAAGTGAAATACGATCCGGTGAAAAACGGAAAAATGTAGCGGGCATGATGAGCAGGTGGCTTGTGGGTCAGAAACTGCTGATAAGCTTTGTAGGCGCTCTGCAATTCCTGAATCGCAAAAGGCATCAGCTTTTTTCTTCTGCTCAATCCCTATATTTCTAATGCATCTCGGAATCTGCAGCTGTTGTTATATAACGCCGTTTGAAAAAACCCAAAACGCTTATTAAGTTCGGTTTTCACTTTGGTGGTATGGTTAGGAAATTTGATGACTGGTGGAGAACTGTACCAGCTGACTTGAAGGCAAAGGCTCGCAAGGGCGACGAATCAAACAAGCCATTGCTAAATCAGGTTAACTATGTCCTTCTGCATCTTCACTTGGCTGGCAAGCACGATGCAAAGCCAACCCACGAAGAGCTGAAAGACTGGCTACACAGCGGCCAGGTAGACGTTCTCCGCATGAACAAATAAGAAATTTTTCTTTTCTCTTTTTCCTTTATTTTGTCAATCTTTGAGCGTTCAGCTTGCTCGCAGATCAATTGTTATAACAGCGTTTTGCAGTACCCATAGGGTTTAAATAGTTTCGAACAATACTGACGTGTAAGTGAATTTAGATGCCAATTGCTATACTTCCAGACGTCGATGAGCAAAGATGCATTGGCTGTGCGCTCTGTGTAGAGATCTGCACTGCCCTCGGCCCGGACGTTCTCAGGGTAAAACCAGTAGAAGGTTGGAAGAGGGGTAAGGCATTCGTCTTTTATCCAGAGAGATGCATTTCAGACGGTGCATGTGTAGGCGTATGCCCAACACACGCTATCTTCTGGATGAGGCCAATGGAATACACTCCAGGACAACCAGTCCCACTGCACAAGAACGGTGTGTTCAGCAAGGGCTGGGAAGAAGGTTAAGTCCAAAGGAAAAACTCCTTCCTTTTTTCATTTTTATTTTCAATTATCAAAAGCCTTATCTTCTATAATTCACATTATCCCACTAATGTGCGACTACATGTATTATGAGCACAGGCAAAGGGGCAAGGTAAAGAACCTGATACCTGCCGAAGAACCCGAACTGGAGAAGGTCGAAGAGCCGCCAATGACGGTCAAGGCTTGAGCCCTTTCCTTCTTCTTTTTTGCGCCTTTGAATTAATGTCTGCCAGCCGGAGCGGCTCTATTCCACGTTCCTGCACGATTACCATTGCAGTCTCTAAGCTTACTCTGTGGCCGACACTGACGTACATTTTCTTGCTGACCACATAGCCTAGAACTTCGCCTCCTACCTCTACAAAGCCGTCTGGCCGCACGGTCCCGCACAGCCGGCTCTTTGCAACCCCTATTGTTGGTTTGTTTAGCATCACGCCGAGGTAGCAGGCAATGCCGCATTTCCTTGGGTGCAGCCGCCCGTGGCCGTCAACCAGCAACAGATCGTAACCTCTCTTGAGCAGCGCAAGCGTGCGCATCACCGGCTCGGACTCTCTCAACATCAAAAGGCCGGGCACGTAGGGATACTTTACAGTCATTTGCGAGTTTGCTGATTCTACCACCGATCCGCTTTCCATCACGACTGCAGAGCAGAATGCAGTATCGCCTTCGTATGCAACATCTACTCCGCAGATCCGGCTGATGCTGGTAAAGTCATCACGTGTAATTACCTTTTTCGCGATTTCTTTTTGCAGCCTGATTGCGTCCTGCGTCAAAGCTCTGAAATGTCATTGACCAGCCGGGCATTTAGCCCTGCAGCCTGCACTGCCTGCTTCATGAAATCGTTAGCCACTATGACCACTTCTTCAAACCTCCCCGCAAATGCTGCCAGCGATTCCATAAACGTTGGATAGTCCTCAGCCCTCTGTCCCGACCTCGGCGCGAGGTTGTGCGACGCCGGAAAAATATCCGATATCTCAGCAGGGATAATCCCGAGGAACGGGCTGTAGCTGCACATCTGCGCGTCAGGGATTTTTTTTACAATTTCCCTGTAACTTCTAGTAGAATAGAACGGGTGCACTTCACCTTCTGGACATAGAACCAGCTTTCTTTTGCTAGATCTGAAAGCAGTTGCCGCTCTCCTGAACCTTTTTGCCTCCGGCCTGTGCTGGTCTATAGGCTCATAGAAAAAGATCGCCTTCTCTTTAAAGAGCGGGGTGCCGGTCTCAAGCATCTCGATGTCCTTGAAGAGCTGAACAGCCTCCATCAGTTTCGGATGCGCCCGGGCCTTTTGCATCACGTATTCCCACAGTCGGCCGTCCATTATCGCCTGCTTAACAGAGTCGACTTCTGCCTTGAGCACGTGCAGGTTGTGCTTTGCGACTTCGATGGTGCGCAAATCCCCCTGCATCCCGCGCAAATCCTGCAGGCTGTGGGAGAAGCATACCGGACACTGGCACGGCAGGTACGTCAGTTCATCCAGCCTTACCGTGCCATTGGGGGTCATGTACCTGCCATCCTTTGCATACAGCATGTAGGAGGCGGAGTCAAACATGTCGCAGCCAAGCGCGACTGCAAGCGGGATGGTGAGCGGGTGGCCTGCACCAAACAGGTGAATCGGTTTGCTCGGGATCACTTTTTTGGCAGCAACTATCATGCGCGCAAGCGTCGCAAATTCGTACGCCTCCATCAATTCGACAGGGCTTCCAAGCGCCATCAGCTTGAACCCCATCTGGTCAAGCTCTCTTGCAGAATGTTCTACAAGGTCCGAGTGTTCTGCGCCCTGCACAGGCGCGACCCAGATTGCGTCCGTGTTGCCTACAACGTCGAGAGTTTCTTTCGAGTTTTTCAGAGTAATCGCAACATATTCCTTGGCCCTTTCATAATCGAGGCCGTATCCGGTGGGCTTGTCGAGCGGGATCGGTATGTCGCTCTTGATGTCTTTTTCAAACTGTGCCATAGTAGCTGGCTCCACTTCTACCGAACCGTATTCCAACACTTGGTAGCCGCCCGAATCGGTCATGACAGCGCCATCGTAGCCGATGATGTCGTGTATGCCGCGCTTCCTCGCTTCGTCGCCATAGTGCCGGAGTGTGATGTATGCGTTGGTGATGACGATTTGGAAGCCCATCTTTTTCAAAAACTGGGTGCTGACAGTCTGCCTTACTGGATGCACGACAGGGACAAAAGCAGGGGTCTCGACGACCCCATGGGGCGTCTCGATCCTGCCTATGCGGGCCGCCAGATCCGAGTACCGGACCTCGAACACAACTATCTCTTTGTCTCCCTCATGAATTCGTCAAAGATGGACCTTACCCGGTCTGCCGCCAGACCAGAGCCTTCCTCGACGCCGGACTGGGTCACCTTTATCTTGTCCATGACGATTATCGCACCTACATCTTCACGGATCTTGACAAGCCCGGGGAAGACCCTCGACAGCCTTTCTGCAAGCGCCTTAAAGTCAAACGGCTTTTCCATCAGCCTTATCTCCTTGACGAACGCGCCGTTGATTATCATCTTTGTTATGCCGTGACCTTCTACGTTGTCAAGCACGATGTCAAGTCTTTCGTCGATTCCAGCAAGCGTGGCATTGTAAACTTTATTATCCGAAGTTTCTACGGAGACCTTTTTTCCAAGGAACTGGAGCGTCTCCTCTCCAAATTTGCGGGTAACAACTGCAGCCATTGCTTGATTGGTATCTTTTTGGTAGTATATATACGAATTTTTGTATGCCTCTACTAGTATTCAAAGAACTTCTTCATGTCATCATTTTCAGAAACCATCGCAAGCCAGTCGATGCCTGCTGCCTTTGGCTTTTTGCGCAGGGCGCGCATTATTTCATCCGTGGTCTGCTCTGGCGTTTTGTCCGTTGTGTCAAATTCAACAACCTTGCGCTTGCCAAACGTCTTTACGGAATCGTAGAGCGACACGCCGAGGATTTCGCTTGCCAGGTTCTCCTTGACCTTGTAATGATCGTATCCTCTCTTCTGAAGCGTCTTTTCAAGCTCGTATGGCGACCTTCTCAGCACGGCAACCATGCTGATGTCGGCCCGCTTTAACACGTACGGCGCAAGGTGTCCAACGACGATCTGGTCTTTTTTCCCCTTGAGCATCCGGGCAAGCTGCCTACCCAGCTTTTTCACGTCGATTTCAAAGCCAAACTCGGTCTTTTCTGCAATGGCATCGTTATCGATCGCAACCCTGTTGATGTCGATTACCTCTGCACCGGTCTTTTCCGCGATTATCTTGGCGCTTGTATGCTTGCCCACTCCAGGGTTGCCCGTGATGACCAGCTTCAACCTGAATGTTCAGTGCGACACACTATTTATGCTTGGGCTTCCAAACAACGGCATGCGCACCTGCGAGTCCTGCGGCAGAGTCAGGTTCTACTCGCTCAACTTTCTGTTCTCAAAGACTGTCTGCAACGAGTGCTACCTAAAGATGAAGGAGAAACAAACGCGCTAGCTCTGGGCGCTTCCGCACTTTGTGCAGAATTTCGCATTTGCCTTGAGCCTGTTGCCGCAGCTGATGCAGAACTTTTGTTCTGGCTCTAGTGTCTCCCTGTCAAGCGGAGTCAGCTGCGGAGGCGACA
This sequence comes from Thermoproteota archaeon, assembly GCA_040757615.1. GTDB lineage: Archaea > Thermoproteota > Nitrososphaeria > Nitrososphaerales > Nitrososphaeraceae > Nitrososphaera. The sequence goes on from JBFLWZ010000008.1 coordinate 19,645, forward strand.
TCTGGTCGGTCGGAGCTGACGGAAGCCCGCCGTACATTTCAGTCACCGCGCCAGTGGGTTTGAAAGAGTCGTCGGTGTCTGGCAAAAGGTCTGATTCCTTCCTCTCGCCCTTTTCTTCAAGGTACATGAGGAGGCGAGGTCCTCGCTCACCGCCTGCGAGGCTCACTGGCTCGCCAAGCCACAGCGCAAACTTTCGCAGAGTCATCTCGGGTGTTGAAAACGTGAGCGAATGGGTCGACATGTATTCGTCGGTGGCTGACCTGCCGTTGAACGCCTTTGCCATCGCAAAATGATGATCGTGAGTGGCTATTAATTATTGCGACCTACCGCACTTGCTGCAGAACTTGGCTTGCAGTGGAATCAGAGCGCCACAAATGATGCAGTTCTTTGTCGAGCTTTTCTTTGGAAGCTCAATATCCACCGGCTTGAATGTTGGCTCCTGTGGCGATGGAAGGGTGTACTCGCTGCTCGCTGCAGCAGGCCCTACAGTGCCGCCGGCTCCTACAAAGCCACCTATGCCAAAGCCTGCTTGCGGGGCTGATGGGTATGAGCTGCCTCCTGTCGGGCTCTTGATAGACGTGCCCTTTTCAATCGCCGTCTTCATCTCCAAAATGACACGCACTGCAAGAAAGTTCATTGCAGACGTTGCAACGAGATAGTCACCTATCTTGGCAAAGAATTCCTTGTCGCTGATCTTGCCTTGCTTATAGAGCTGGTTAGCGTCGATGAACGACTCGTAGAGGTTCTGCGTGTCATTGACCAATTGCTTTAGCTTCTCGGTCAAACCTCCGAGAGTATCGACGCCAAAAGACATCAAAAATAGAAAAGCGAACGGGCTTTAAAAATGGTGTGCCCTCCTAGTAGCTGCTTCCACCGTAGCCGCGATTGCCGCCGTAGCGCCTTCCGCCACCGCGGTAGCCACCGCCGCCATAGCCCCTGCGACCGCCGCCGCGCCTGCCTCCATAACCGCCACCGCCGCGGTATCCGCGATCGCCCCCACCGCCGCCATAGCGTCTACTGCCTCCACCGCCATAGCCACCGCGCCTTCGGAATCCGCCGTATTGCTGCGGCTGGCGCTGTGCGACCACTGGCACAACGATTCCCATTTCGTCGTTGAGCTTGCGTATCGGAAGCTGAGTCTGCGCAAGGATGCGATCAAAGTCTGCAATCCTGTCATTTGAGACAAGTGATATCGCCTTGCCTTCGGCTCCGGCCCTCGCAGTCCTGCCGATCCTGTGGAAGTACACATTCGGGTCGTCAGGCACGTCGTAGTTGATGACGTTGCCGACTGATGGGACGTCGATTCCCCTTGCCGCAATGTCTGTAGCAACAAGGATGTCTTCGGTCCCTTTCCTGAACTTGCCCATTGCGTTGTCACGCTGCTTTTGTGACAGGTCACCGTGGATGGTGACTGCGCTAAAGCCCTCGCGCCTCAGCTGGTATGCAACCCTGTCTGCGCGTTGCTTTGTAGCTGCAAACACTATCGTCTGGCTCTTGGCATCCTTGTTCTGCTTGATAAAGTTGACCAAGTGCTTGAACTTCTCGCGCTCTTCAACCACTAGGTACGACTGGTCGATTGTCTCAAGTGTGACTTCTTCCTCGTTGAGCCTCACGTTTTCAATGTTGTCGCGCCTCATGTATTCCTCTGCTAGCCTCAAGATTTCTGGGGGCATTGTTGCAGAGAACAGGCACGTCTGGCGATCTTCGTTGACGTAGAACAGAATGAACTTGATGTCGTCGATAAAGCCCATGTCGAGCATCCTGTCTGCTTCGTCGAGCACAACGAACTTGACATCATCCAAAATTATCGAGCCCTGCTTTATGTGGTCGATAAGCCTGCCAGGCGTCGCAACTACGATCTGGACGCCGCGCTGGAGCTTGTCAAGCTGCACGTTAATGCTCTGGCCGCCATAGATTGCGACCGTCTTGATTCCTGTGTACTTTGCGAACCTGTTGATCTCGGTTGTTACCTGCACTGCAAGTTCTCTTGTCGGGGCCAGTATTAGAGCCTGCACTGGACCGTCTGCCTTGATCTTTTGCAGTATCGGCAGGCCAAATGCCGCCGTCTTGCCGGTTCCTGTGTGCGCCTGTCCTACGACATCTTTACCTTCCAAAACAAGTGGTATAGCTGCCTCTTGTATAGGGAACGGCGCTTCAAATCCATTTTCGGAGAGTGCTCTTGTTAGTTGTGCACTCAATCCTAATTCTTCAAATGTTTTTGTCATTTTGCTTTCTTTCACTTTTGTATTCACAAAAGCCACGGAAGAGATGAAAAGTTTGGTTTCCTTTTGACAAATCTGCCGTGCCGAAACTTTTGTCTTGCTCCTATGTGGGCAAGGCGGAGATATAAGGCATGCGGTATGCTCCAAGTTTAAATTTCAAGCTATTCTCTAGGCAGGATGACATGCTAGACCCCGACGCAAAGCGCCTGCTGTGGTACCTCTTTGCAGGCTCGCGTGGGGGCGAGAACAGGATAAGGATAATCGACCTTCTCAAGGAGCAACCGCGCAACACGAACCAGCTGGCTGAGGCTCTCGGCATAGACTACAAGGCAGTCCAGCATCACATTGGTGTCCTTGAGAAGAACAACATGGTGACAAAGACCGGCGAAAAGTACGGCGTGCTCTATTTCATCTCAAACTATCTAGAAGCCAACATCGATGCGCTCAACGAAGTCAGGGCTGTGATAGACAGAAAGAGATCTGGAAAAAAGTAAATAAGCCAATTTCGGCCGCCTGTCCTTATGGCAATGCTTATGGACGTCAGCTCCATTGTTAGCATGGCAAACGTGGCCATACTGGTAGCCCTGCTGTCCGTGTACAGCAGGATATACAGCAAGACAGGGGCAACGTTCACAGTCGGCCTGATGGTGTTTGCAGGTATGCTGATGCTCCACAACGTGATCGCTGTTTACGCCTATTTTGCGATGGCGCCGCTGTATTCAGAAGAGCTTTTGCCGTATTTTGTCGGGATACACATTGCCGAGCTTGTAGGCCTGATTGCCCTGCTGAAAGTGACAGTATGGCCAGAAGGTATCAAGAAGGAAAGGGCTGCCTGACAGCCATCAATGAATCTGGTGCAGATCTGGAAAAAAGGATTTAAGCGAAAATTTGGAGCTGCTACTTGAATTGGTCGAAGCCAGCATATTGGTGTCTGCGCTCGCAGGGGCAGGATCGTTCTTTTCGCCATGCGTCCTACCGATAATCCCGGCGTTCGTGTCGTACCTTTCAGGCACTACCATGAGCGAGATTCAAGGACAGAACCAAGCGGCCGGCGGCTCTTCTGTAACGGTAAGAAAATCTGTCAGGCTCAACATCTTTCTTAATACAGTCTATTTCGTACTCGGCTTTTCGCTTGTGTTCGCTGTGCTGGGCGTGATACTGAACAGCTTTCTTGTCAATGTCGGCACCAGCTTTCAGGCCACTTTCCAGACAGTAGGCGGCGCAGTGATAATCGCGTTTGGCGCCTACCTGATCCTGTCGACAAAGTTCCGCATGCTCAACTTTGAAAAGAGAATGACAAGCCTTCCGCGCTTCAAGACCACTTACATCACGTCGTTTGTGTTTGGCGCGGCGTTTGCTTCAGGCTGGACTCCCTGCGTCGGACCGATACTTGGCACTACTCTCACACTTGCGGCAACCGCGCCAGGCGCGGCTTACAACTCGCTGCTTGCATACTCGCTTGGACTCGGGGTGCCCTTCCTGATAACCGGCGCATTCTTTTCGCAATCGACCAAGGTCATCAAAAAGATGGTCAAGCACCTTAAATACTTCAACCCAGTGATGGGCGCAATCCTGATCGTGCTGGGCATACTGGTGCTCACCAACCAGCTCAGCATAATCGGCAACTTTCCGCTTGCAAACGAGATAATCAACTTGGAGAGGGGGCTGACATGAACACTGACAACCTGAGCGCGCTGGTAGTCGGAATCGGGGTCGTCGTGCTGATCGCCGGCTTTGGCGTCTATTTCAACAGTCCCGAGCTCAACAAGGCCGCGTCTGATCAACAGAAAAATTTCGTGCCCGCTGCTATACAGAACGGCACTCTAAAGATAGACAAGTCGCAGTTCAAGCTGGCACCCGAGCTTGCACAGATCTCCGGCTATATCAACACTAATCCAATCACGCTTGCAGATCTAAGGGGCAAGGTCGTGCTGGTAGATTTCTGGACCTACAGCTGCATCAACTGCATCAGGACCATCCCGTACCTTAACGCGTGGCATGAAAAATATGCAGACGACGG
>JBFLWZ010000009.1:0-23577 GCA_040757615.1 Thermoproteota archaeon
CGCCACTTCGTAGGCCAGAGTCTTTGACCCTTCGACATAGTATGGTCTCATGTTGATGTTGACCACGCCGATGCCCTTCTTGTCGCCGATTATAGAAGCGATCCTGTTTGCATCGTCGTAGGTGCCATCCACCGCGACAAACTCTGCGCCATAGGAAAGGGCCTGTGCGATCTTTACGTGCTCGATGTCAGACGGAGCAAAGATGTAGCATGGCAATCCTGCCTTGGCCGCGTGGGCTGCAGTCGCAGCAGCCAGGTTGCCAGTTGACGCACAGCCTACTGCCTTGAGTCTTGTTTCCTTGGCCCTTGACACAGCGACGCCTGCTGGCCTGTCCTTGAACGAAAACGTTGGGTTGACAGAATCGTTCTTGATAAACAGGTTTTTCAGCCCGAGCTTTTCACCCAGCTTGTCTGCATTTTGCAGCGGGGTGAGCCCAGCGTTAAGGCTGACGACGTTGTTCTTGTCGGCAATCGGCAAGAGCTCGAAATATCGCCAGTAGGTCTTTTCCCTTGATTCAAAAATGTGCCTGTTTATCGACTGCTCCTTGTACGTGACGTCCAGAGGACCAAAACAATCTTCACAAACATATCTGAACTGCGGTTCGTATTCTCTGCCGCACTCCCTGCACTTTAATGACCTGATACTGCCCATGGTTTTCTAGTCTCCATCAAAAGGGTATGTGATTAAAACATCGCTAAGCGACATTTTAGTATTGCTAAACTTTTTCATGCATATGTATTGTGTTACTGAACTATAATTTTCTTGCAATTCTTATAGAAATATCCTGTGATATCGTAGATTATCTTCATTTTGGAGCTTATTTTAGTACATTATGGAAGCATGATCTATTGCCAGTGTGGCAAGCCGGCTTGTCCGAGTCGACCATGTACAGAATGGCGTCCGAGTCGCAGTCTACCAGTATTTCGTACACCGGTTGGACATTGCCAGACTCTTCGCCCTTCATCCAGAGCTTGTTGCGCGACGTGCTCCAGAACCAGGCGTTACCGGTCTTGGCCGTGTTTGCCAGAGCCTCTCTGTTGGCATATGCCAGCATCAGGATGTCCTTGGTCTTTCTGTCCTGCACGATTACCGGCAAGAGCCCGTTGCGCTTTTCAAAGTCGATGTCCTTGAGCAACTTGGCGTTCATGCGCATTTGATAAGGGCACGGACGGAAATAAATCTAGCCTTTTACCAGCGCCTCTGCAATGCCTCTGCCGCCAAATATCGCGCCTATCGACAGGCCGACATTTGCAAGTATGTTAATTGCTATGTTGCCAAACTGCCTGTTGTAGATCATGGCGCTTGTTTCAAGGGCGAACGACGACATTGTAGTGAGCGAGCCGCAAAAGCCGACGGCTGCAAAGAGCGAGTAGCGCGAGTCCAGATTCCACAATACTGCAAAGACGGAAAATATGCCTAGGGTGAACTACTATCGGACTTGTCCGATAGCCTCGCCCTGCTCCTACTACACTGTTACTACTGTTACATGGTCCAGGCAAGCAAGCTTCTTTTCCTGGTTCAGCGACCGAGAGCTTCTGTCATCTCCCCAGAGGCATGTGCATTCCCCGCGTTTCACCGGTAGTAGTAATAGTACTATGTCTGAGAACCCAAAAATCCATTTCCGGCTTTACGTAGCAAATGGTACATAGGTTCTCATGTCTCTGTGTGCTACGACGTTCGCGCCATGACGGCGCCACTCTGCCTAGCTCTGACACTGATGTTGAAATGTCTCTGCGCTACTAAAAAATACAGTGGCGATTCATACATCAATCCGCCGGCCAAGTCCGGCTGTGGTCTTCTTCTCGCCAGATTTCTAAATTTCTAATAAAGATGCCGACGACGTTGATGATCAGGATGTTGACCGGCAGCGTGCCAAGGATCATCGGCGACTCTGCCAGCTTGTACCTGACAAAAGCGCCGGCCACGGCTCCAGCAGAAAGAAACACAAGCTCGATTCCTTTCATTTTGCCCACCATCATGTATTTTATTGGTAGGCATTATCAGCTCCTTTAGAAAAGGGCGGTTCTGGCTACTTCACGCCAAGGCTAATGCCATAGCCTGCAATTTTCGGCAATATTGCAGGAGATAAAAAGCTAGCTATGAAGCATGAGATGTTTTGGTCGTATAATGGACAGAGTTATATCCCCCCTGCGTCAAGATGCTGACAGCGAGGTGGGGAAGCCAGGTTATCCCGGCGGGCTCATAACCCGCAGAGCGGTTTCCACTTTTGCAAAATTGCAGGTGGCCGTAAGTTCAAATCAACCCCTCGCTACTTTTTCATTCCCAAGTTCTGACATATGTTTATAGGCATGCTAACGGCAATCAGATCATGCTAAAATTCAAGTGCAAAGATGTCGGATTTGACTGCGGCTGGTCCGCAAAGGGAAAGACGGAGGACGACATACTTGCCCAGTGCGCAGACCATGCGGCCAAGGATCACAACATGAAGCCCGAAGAAATAACAGAAGAGTTGAAGAGCAAGATCAAGGCCAATATCCACAAGTCCTGGTTCTAGGCAAGCTGGAATTCCGCTTTTTCGATGCCGTACCTCTGTAGCGGCTTTGTTAAATGCCGGTGGGCCTTGGGCGTGGGCACGTAGAGCCCTGCCTTGATGCTGCGCTCTTTATGAATAAGGATCTTTTTCGCATTCGCCTCTCTGTGCTTGCATCTGTCGCACTGGTAGCCCTTGTTCCTGCCCTCTGACTTCATGCGCTTGCCACACATCCTGCAGAGCGGGTTCAGCGCGTCAAACACCTGCGCCAGCTCTTTTACCAAAAGATATTCTACGTTCAGGATCTTGGGGTGCTTTGTGGTCCCCTTCCTGACGCCGACTCCGATCTCGATAATGTCGCCAGCTTCAAGCCCTGCTGCAACGCCTGTTAGCCCAGTAGGCTCGTACACCGCCGCCGGCATCTGCGCGCCGGCCTCCTCTACCGTGAAAATCACATGCCCCCCTTCCATCGCATGTGGTTTGCTTGCGACCCTGCACCTGATAAAGCCCGCAGTGTATGCCTTTGCCTCTGCAATTCTGATCTCGTTCTGCAGGTGCATGTTGGTCCCCTGGTTTGAGCGGAAAACGGTCCAGCCGTCCAGCTCCTCCTCAGGCTGGAGCGCCTTCAACGCCGAGGTCACAATCTCGGGGCTCTCTCCTCTCACACCAAAGAACACAGGATCAGGGCCGTGGGGCGCGACCAGCACCCTGTCATGGCTCCTGTCGTAGTTGTTGAACGTATATGGAAAAGTATCGGCGCTGAATTTCATCACGCGCTCTTTGTCCACGACGCGTGGCGTGCCGCATTTCTCCAGCTTGCGGTAGGCAATCAGCTCAAAGGTGTGGTCGCCCTGCAGAAGGCAGCCCATTGCGCCAAGCGAGCCAACAAGCCCCTGCCCGTTGCCAAAAGTGAAATACTGGATGCCGGCCGCCTTGGCTAGCTTTTCGGCCATCTGTCTGCTCAGTACGTCGCACATCGCCAATGAGCTGAACCTTTGCAGCTCGGCCGGAACCTGCTCAGCCTGCAGGAACGCTACTCCCGGGTTTGCCCCGCTGCCAATGGCAGAACCCTCTTCCACGGCCTGCCTTACATAATCGATGACTCTGCCTGCATCCTGCACCCGCAGCCGCAGGCAAACCGCGCCATTGCCCCTTGTCTTCCAAGGGATGTTGGGGTTGAGCCTGATCAAGAGCGGGTAATCAACAAGCTTTGCCCCTTCCTTTTTCAGGTGCTTGGCCACCTTGAACGCAAGGTGCGTGGTGCACCTGCCGGTGCGCGAATCGGTGTCGTCAAACGCGACGTGGAGCGTCTGCATGCACACAAAAGTAGGGCTCAGTAGCTATATAGCCGGTTCTGGTTCTAACCAGAAAACTACGTACAATAGTTGAGAAGGATTAATATCATGCAACTGTCGACTTTTCTTCAGTCTTATCTGCCCAGATAGACTGGCTGAAGGGAACAGGCCCTTTTGGCGTTGTACAGAAAAGCCACGACCGATTGGCGGCTCACCACCGCTAGTATCCCTGTGTGCAGAGCTGATTGGCCTGTTCTTCGTCAGTCTCTATTATATCACTGTTATAAAATTGGCATAGGGTTTAAATAGTTTCAGCATGGATCGTTGGGTAAGTGAATTAGATGCCAGTCGCAATACTTCCTGATGTTAGCGAACAACACTGCATCGGCTGTGCACTCTGTGTAGAGATTTGTACCGCTCTCGGTCCAGATGTACTCAGAGTAAAGCCAGTAGAAGGATGGAAGAGGGGCAAGGCGTTCGTCTTCTATCCGGAAAGATGCATCTCTGACGGAGCATGCATCGGTGTTTGCCCAACAAAGGCAATCTTCTGGATGAGGCCGATGGACTACACCCCAGGACAGCCGATCCCGCTGAAGAAGCACGGCTTGTTCGTGAAGGGCTGGGAAGAAGGTTAAGTCCCTTCCTAGAAACTTTTTTCTTTTTTAATTCTTCATCAATAAATTATTAATAGCGTGCATGCTCGCCCTAGATCGTGGTTGACTGGGACGAGCAGATCAAGGCTCATCTCTTCTGGGTCTGGAAAGAAGGCGAAGGGTTTCTTAAACACGGCAAAGAGTGCATGCTGGTCATAACCGACAGGCGCATTGCAGTCATCACCAAGACCGACATGACTCCAAGGATGCATGAAACTCATTCACTCAGGCAGGTAAAGCGATTCGAAGCTGGCGAAAACGTCTTCCGGCCTGCGGAAGGCTACAAGCTGGAACATCTGGAGCGCGACCTCGACAAGAGCCCTGACAACCTGGAAATACCATTCAGCCAGATCTTGGACATTTCGTCGGAAGAGAAAGACTGGGGAACGATGCTCAAGATAACAGTGAACCTTGGCGACAAGAACAAGACCCACAAGTTCTCCATAGTCAAGGGCTGGGTAAAGTACCCTGCCAAGGATCCGATGGGCTATCAGAAGGTGGACTGGAGCCCAGTTATAAATTTAGTAAAAACTTCCTCTTAATTTGATAAAATTTATATTGCAATTTGATGTGAGCGGAGCTATAAGGATCGATTAATGAGCAAAACAAAAGCATTCGTTCTGATAAACACGGATGCTGGGTTGGAAAAGCTTGTGCACGAAGAATTGAAATCGCTTGAAGGCATCCAGGTCGTCTACGACCTGTACGGCGAGTATGATATTATGGCAGTCGTAGAGCACGAAACCGACAAGGATGTCGCCGAGATCGTCTCGTGGGAGCTGCGCAAGATAAAGGGTATACGCAGCACCAACACGATGGTTGTCGCGAAGTAGTAATATTGGGCAGTTTTGTACCTGCGCGTATTGCCGAAAAAGCTGTTCGTGATCGGCGTGGGACCGGGGTCGCCGGCGTACCTGACCGACATTGCCAAGCAGGCTATCAAAAAGTCACACTACATCGTCGGCTACAAGTACACGCTGTCCACCATTGAAGGCGTCATTGACAGGAGCAGGCAGCAGGTATCTGAAGTCACAATGAAGACGCAAGAGGACGTCTATCAGGACGTTTACAAGAAAATGAAGGACGGCGAGTACTGCACCGTGCCTTTCACCGGCGATGTCAACTTTTCCGAGTCCGAAGTTGTCGACAGGCTGCTAGAGATCTTTGGCGATGACAACGTGGAAGTTATCCCCGGCATAAGCTCCATTCAGGTGGCAGCCGCAAAATCCCGGGTTCCAACTGACAAGGCGTTGGTAATCACATTCCACGTGACAGGCGACATTGAGCAGAAAAAGGCCGATCTGCTGCAGGCGATAAGGCAAGGGAGGAGCGTCATCCTGCTGCCAAGGCCTTGGCCCCGTGACCTGTCAAAGCACTTTATGCAGTCAGAGATTGCAAAATTCCTGCGTCAGAACGGTGTTGATACCACTAGGCTCAAGGTCTGGGTGTTTGAGCACCTCACCACTGAAAAAGAGACCACGTTCAGGGGTGTAGTGGCCGACCTTGAGGGAAAAGAGTTCTCGGACCTCTCGGCAATGGTCATAGACCAGACGAAAAGGCAGACGTATCTCGAATTTTAGCCGGAAGTTTAAATATCAAATCAGCTTCAATTTTTCCATGCCAATAGAAGAAAAGTCTGTTGGCATGCAGGGCGCCGGTAAGGTCAGGTATTGCGTCGAATGTGGCGCAAAGATGCCCAAGTCGCAAAAGGTGTGCCCTGCATGTGGCGAGAGCCAGTAATACTTTTCCCCTTTTTGTTGCAACCTTTAAAATCCGGCCAAGTAATCTCAAACACATGAGCGAAGTAAAGTACCCTGTCTCACAGACATACACCGTTCTCGACGGCTATGACATTTACCGCAGCAGCAATTTGATAGTGGCACTTGTGGTGGTCCAGAGCCAGTTTGGCAAGGATCTGAGGCTTTATCGGTGGATGAAGAGAAACGACCAGTGGAAGGTTGACCTCTGCAGAATGGGAGTCGGCAGGTGGAAGTGGAACGAAGTGGCAGCCAAGGCCAACGAATTCATCGAAAAGTACGGGCTGAAAGGGTCGCAGGCTGCAGGCGCTGAAGAGTGATCAGACCGGCTCTATTATGACGTTAACGTCATCAAGACCGCCAAACTGCTCTATCATCTGCCACTCTATTAATGCTGCCGCAAAGAGTACTGCAGCGGCAATTCCTAGCTCGATGAGAGTAGGGACAACGTATTCGCGCCAAGGTCGCCTTTTCACTAAATGGTAGATCAGCATGCCACTCCTTGACATCGCCAAGCCATAGGTGAACACTTCCATGATGCCAAACGGTGTGATCAGGATGACAAGCGGTGGTACATCTGACAGCAGCGGCTCGGAATTAGCAAGGGCTGCAAACACGGATCCTGTGGCAAAGCCGGAGAACCCTCCAAAGCCGGCGCCAAGCCCGGGGATGAACATGACGAGGGCTATCCTGATATTGTTGACGAAAATGCCATACTCATCTATGTCCTCTATCTGTTCAACAAATTGCTCCCTGATCTGTTGCGCTTCCTCGTCGCTCAGCGGGATGGCCGCTCCGGCGGAATAAGCGATGAGAAACGCGGCGATGCCAAACACAAGATAGAGGAGGCGCCGCCTGGTGATCTTAAAACGCAACAGCGTTGAATGGCGTGACATCGTATAATTAGTTTTGTCATCTCAACCTCGGCAAGCTCTTCTTTTTATGCATGCTCTTCATAAATTAGGGCGGTGAGCTATTCCGCAGCATTAAGACAGGCCGGGGAATCGATTTTTCCTCAGTTCTTCAGACCCGGAGGTGGTCCGATAGACTTTGTCGTACAGGACATCGCGGTCATCATGGTAGTTGCGGCCATAATGCTTGCCATCACTTACAAGCTAAAGCAGCCGATGGTAATAGGCTACATCATTGCCGGCATGATAATCGGGCCCTATACCCCGCCCTTTAGCCTCATACAGAGCCAGGAAACGCTCAACCTCTTTGCAGAGCTGGGCATAATCATGCTGCTCTTTGTAATCGGCACCGAATTCCCGATAGCCAAGATGCGCTCAGTCGGCAGAATATCCATGATAGTAGCGCTTGCAGAATCGATAGGGACGCTCATGATAGTTTTCTTTATCGCTCAAAACCTTGGGTTCGAGTTCTACGACTCGCTGTTCCTCGGGCTTGCGCTTTCGATTACGAGCACCGTCATAACGGTCAGGGTCCTCGAGGATGTCGGCCTCATACGCGACAAGTCGTCAACGCTCATACTCGGCATCTCGATCGTAGAAGACATACTCGCAATCAGCATTCTGGCGACCTTGCAGTCGATAGCGACCTCTGGCGGCGACCTGAGCAGCGGCGAATTTTCGATAATATCGGTTATGATCTCGATCGGAACCGTCGCAGCCTTTGTCGGCGGCATCCTTGTCCTCGGCTCAAAGTTCATGCCGAGGGTAATCGACAGGGCAGGAAGGACAAACGACTATGCCCTGCTCCTCATAGTGATACTGAGCCTGGCGTTTGGGCTGGCTTTCATAGCAAAGGGGTTTGGCCTTTCTGTGGCTACGGGCGCGTTCCTCGCCGGGGTGCTCGTGGCAGAGAGCAAGAGCGCAGCGGTAGCGAGGATAATCACGATACCACTCAGGGACATGTTTGCCGCTCTGTTCTTCATATCAATAGGGGCACTCATGAACGTGGCGCTGCTCCCTGACTACCTCGTGCCGGCCATGATCCTGATACTCACCTCGTTCTCGGCCAAGTTCCTCATAGTGACAGGTATCCTGGTGAGGGCAAACTATGACAATACCACCGCTCTCCGGACCGGGCTTGGAATGTCGGCAGCGAAGGGAGAGCTGTCTCTGGTGGTGGCCAAGGGGGGACAGGACGTCGGAGCCATCAGCACTTCCATACTGCCGATACTTGGTGTGGTCACGATCGTGACGACCCTGATAAGCCCATTTGTGATCAAGGTTGGAAGCAGGCTAAAGCTCTCCGAGCCCACCGAAGAGGAATCGAGGAACGAAAAGAAGGATAACTAGCGCTGAAACTTTTTCCGGCACATCAGCGCCACAGCAGTCGATCCTGCAAAGGTTGCAGTCCAGTAGAGCCAGAGGTTTGTTACTGCGCCTGATAGGAGCGCAGGAGCGAGCGACCTGGCAGGGTTCATCGATGCGCCAGAAATGAAGGAGAAGAAAAAGATGTCAAGCCCTACCGTGCCGCCGATCGCAATGCCGCTCCACCCTCTCAAGCCTTTGGTATAGACCACGGCGAAAATGACAGCCATCAAAAACGCCGTGACCAATATTTCGATGCTGAAAATGAGCGGCAGTGGAAATGAATAGTCTGGCGAGTTCGCGCCAAGGTTTGCATCGCTTCCAATGAACAGCAGCACAACGAGGCTTGCAAGCAGTGCTCCGGGAATTTCTGCGCCCAGATAGACTGGCAGCTGCGATTTCTTGATGTGGCCGCTGACAAGAAAGCCGATCGTGACGGCCGGGTTGAAATGCGCCATGGAAACCTTGCCAAAAGCATAGACCATCGCAGCCACACCGGCAAACGGTGCAAGTGCGATGAACGGCAGGCCGAGCGCCCCGCCCAGCCTAGCATCTATGACCACAGAGCTAGTGGCAAGCAACACTACAACAAATGTGCCAACAAGTTCTGCCACGAATATCTTTTGGCTTGACGTCAGCCTACTTGAGGTTCTTAACAAGTTCCTTTACTCTTCTCTCGATGTCATCCCTTATCTCGCGCACCCTTTCTATAGGCTTGTCTTTTGGATCCTCGATCGCCCAGTCCACGGGATCGTTGAGGAACAGCAGCGGGCAGTCTGATCTGTCCATGCAGCCCATGTTGACTGCCCTAGTAGAATTCCTGATCATCTCGTCCGTGATTGTCTTTGACTTTTGCCCACTGATATCGATGCCGGCCTCCATCATCGCCTGCATCGCAAGCGGGTTTATCTGGCCAGCCGGCTTTGTGCCAGCGCTGACTGCGCGATAGCCTGGCGGAGCATATTTGTTGAAAAAGCCCTCGGCCATCTGGCTCCTCCCTGCATTTTCAACGCAGACAAAAAGGATCGTCTTCATAGCTACTTTACAGCTCTGACTATGATGCTTGTAATCTTTCTGCCGTTCACCGGCTCACCATTCATGAAATGCCGCTCTTCCAGAACTTCAACATCCTTAAAGCCTGCTTTTTTGATGCTTGCAAGGTAGTCATTTTTTGCCAGCGCGCCGTCGATGCAGCTGCTCCACATTTCGGGATCTATCGCCTCGGCCCGTCTGTCTGCTACAAGATCGGAAATCACCATCCTCCCTCCGTACTTCAGAACCCGGCGGATTTCCTTGAACGTCTTTACTTTGTCAGTGGTAAGGTTGATGACACAGTTGCTGATTACAATATCTGTAGAGCCGCTATCGACTGGAATCCTCTCTTCAATGTCGCCTTTCCTGAATTCGACGTTGGCATAGCCGCCTTTCTCTGCATTTCTATTGGCGCGCTCGAGCATCTCATCTGTCATGTCAATGCCAATGACCTTGCCAGAGCTGCCCACCTTGTTTGCAGACAAGAACACGTCGATCCCCGCCCCTGATCCTAGATCGACAACGGTCTCTCCCTTTTGCAGATCGGCAAACTTGACCGGAGCTCCGCAACCGGCGCCCAGAATCGAAGCCTCTGGCACGGACCCGAGCTCTTTCTTATCATAACCTATATCTGTCGCAACCTGGGACGGCGAGGGACCGGAGCAGCAGCCCGGCGCACAGCACGCGCCCTCGCTGCTCTCCTCCAGCGCTATTCTGCCGTAGTTCTTGCGTATCGTCTGTTTCAGCTTTTGTTGTCGTTTCTTTTCCATGCCAATGCTTTACTTAGGAAACTATTTAAGTTGTCAAGATGCATAATTTGCAGTTGGTGTAACGATGGAAACCAAGATCCCAGTCATCCGGGAATGCAGCTTTGCCGGTCATGATCCTTCGTCACTCATGGCCGAGACAGCGCGGCTGCGCAGGATAATAACAAAGAGGGGAACGCTTGAAATCCTGATACCGCTCTGCTGCACTACAGAGCCTGTCAGGTACAAGCAGTTCAGGCATGCTCTTAAAGGCATCAGCAGCAAGACGCTCGCCAGCCGTCTCAAAGAGCTGGAAAAGGGCGGCATCCTTGAGAGAAAGGCATACAATGAGATCCCGCCGCGCGTAGAGTACCGGCTGACGGGCAAGGGGCAAGAGCTGGTGGAATCAATCATGTATCTGCTGCAGTGGATGAAAAAGTGGTCGAAATAGGGGTTGATGGTGTGGCCCCGCAGCGTGGACGGCTGGTGGGGTTTCCAGTCAACCCAAATGAAAGGCAATGATAATTTTGCAAAACTGCAAGAAAAAGCCATCCAACATATATCATGTAGTATTACAAAGTCTATGGGTTCTGGCATCAGACTCGTAATGATCTAGGAATGTATTGCGGATCTTTTTGAAAAAGAGAGTTCCAAGCCACCACCTGTGCCAAGCTTGATCCTGTATTCATCATTTGCTGCAAGTGGGATCAGTGAAATACTTCCGCCGGTGCACATCGGACAAGTGACATCCTCCTTTGTTGTCAGGATCGTCGCACTCCAAAAACACGATTCACAGAGCGCAAAATGCCGGCCTGTCAAATTTTTAGTCAACAAATTTTCCGTTACAGTTTGCATGTTGCTATTTGGAGAGATGAATTGATATCTGTTGCCAAATGTCAAGCAATAGATGCCGTGATCCTACGTGATCCATGTTGGGTACCTTTTTCTTTCAAACCTGCGTAATAGTGGCGAGCCAACGTTGAGGTTGTTGGGGAACCCCGCAGGTCCCTCTCCCCCTCCCTTCATGCTACGGGGTTCTACCACCAACCTCTGCTTGACTTTTGCGATGAAAATGTTTTTACAACCTAAATCAAAATTCAGTCTGCTATAGAGATCACGTGATCATCATAGTGCTATTGTGATGCATGTGAATTATAGCGGGTAACGCTAAATCCACATTTTCTTGTTCCCAGAACATGCATACGTTAAACCGACGCAACTTGTCAATATGGCTTGTCGCGGGCGTACTCTTGGCATCTTTTGTACCAATAGCAATGTCAGCGAAGGCCTATGCGCAGGGTCAGATTGCAATCAACGGGGCGGGCGCAACATTTCCCTTTCCGCTGATAGACACCTGGCGCGTAGAATATCCCAACATACAACCCGGAGTTAGCATAAACTACCAGTCAATCGGCAGCGGAGGCGGCATTGCCCAGTTTACTGCCAGAACAGTCGACTTTGGAGCAACAGACGCCCCGCTGAATCAGGAAAGGACCGACGCGCTCCCGGCGCCGGCTGTACACATACCAGAAGCAATTGGTTCAGTTGTGGCAGCATACAACATACCCGGCTATAACCAGAAGGGGCTCAAGCTGACCGGGCCGATACTAGCAGACATATTCCGCGGCGAGATCACGATGTGGGATGACGATAGAATTGCAGAACTCAACCCCGATGTGCCTCTTCCAAGGGCGGAAATAGTAGTGGTGCACAGGTCGGACGGCTCTGGTACGACGTTTGTATGGACTTCATATTTGTCCCTTATCAGCCCAGAATGGCAGGAGCAGGTGGGAGCGGGAACAGCCGTAGAGTGGCCGGCAGGTGTGGGCGCGCCAGGAAACGAGGGCGTCGCCAACACTGTGAGAAGCACCCCCAACTCAATCGGCTACGTGGAACTGGCATATGCCCTTACCACCGGCATGAACTATGCCTACATACAGAACCAAGCTGGCAACTTTATCGAGCCGACGCTTGAATCTACCAGCGCCGCCGTTGGGCAAGCTGCTGCGACGCTTCCAGCGGGCGATGAATACTGGGGCGACGTTCACGTCCTCAACGCACCGGGACCCGACTCGTACCCGATTGCAAGCTTTACCTACCTGCTTGTCTACCAAGACATGAGCACGTCAATCGACAGCATAGAAAAGGCAAGGGCAGTAGCTGACTTTATTGCATGGGCCATAAGCGACGAAGGTCAGGTATTTGCAGAAGAGCTATCGTACGTGCCGCTGCCTGATGCAGTGCAGGAGCTTAACATGGAAACACTTGCTTCTCTGACATATGATGGCCAGCCAGTGCTGGAAACTGGACAAGAGCCGCCAGTGCCAGAAGAACAGGAATTCTCGGTACCGACAACACACGGCGGCAACAACTACATGGTCTCAGGCAAAGGCACCAGCGCAGAGGCAACCGCGGTCAGCATCACGCCGCAGCAATACGTGACTGTCCAGCTTGAGGGCACAGGCGATATCGAGCTGACGCTTCCAAAGAACATGATCGATGGTATCAGCATGGTGACGGCAGGCAACCAAGAAATCGACTATGAAGAAGTATCGCAGAGCTCTTCGTCGACCACGATTAGGTTTGCAGTACCTGATGGTGCGAATTCAGTAAACATCCATGGCGAAACCGTGGTTCCTGAATTCGAAGTTATTGCCCTGCTGGTGCTTGCAGCTTCGATAGTGGGCGTCGTGGCATACACCAGATTCGCAAAGGGCGGTATACCCGGGATAGGGGCCGGATCCAGCCAAGCCTAGAGCTAGCCCCTCCAAATTTTTTCTATATAGTTCATTTTCATCTACGTTATCTTTGTTGATAATAATAAAATACGATCGCCTTCAAGTGGAATTGTCCCAACCAGCGAGTAATTTACATGACTGTGCCAGAATCATCGCAGTCGCTCAAAGAGCGCAAAACCATGCTCTCTACATTTTTCCTTCGCGGCAAGCACAGGGAAGACGTCATTTTCAAGTGGATCGTTATGGGGGCCGCGGGCTATACCCTCCTGATGCTCGGCTTGGTCGTATTTTCCGCGGGCGAAGGATCGCTTGACGCGTTTGGCAAAGAGGGGTTCTTCCAGTTCATTGCCAAGACCGATTGGAACCCTGTGCAGGGAAGAGAATCTTACGGCGCACTTCCATATATTGTGGGGACGATGGTGAGCGCCGGCATCGCAATGGCAATCGGCGTTCCGATCAGCATCGGCATCGCAGTTTTCATTTCTGAAATCGCACCGCCCAGAGTAGGAACTCCTGTAGCATATATTGTAGAAGTGCTCGCGGCCGTGCCAAGCATCATCTATGGCCTGTGGGCGCTCTTTGTTTTCAGGTTCTGGATCGCAGATTTCATAGAGCGGCCGCTGTACGAGGCTTTTGGCGGCTCGATACCGCTCTTTGCTCAGACTCCATTCGGGCTCGACGTCTTTACCGCAGGCATCGTGCTTGCGATAATGATAATCCCCATCATATCTTCGATTGCGCGGGAAATACTAAAGGCCGTTCCGAACTCGCAGAGGGAAGCGGCCTATAGCATTGGAGCCACAAGATGGGAGACGGTGTGGAAGTTCGTGTTCCCTTATGCAAAGGCCGGGCTTCTTGGAGCAGCAATCTTGGGTCTAGGACGGGCAGTTGGCGAAACGATGCTAGTTACAATGATCATCGGCAACGCCGTGGGAGCGTCGGCCATACCAAGCACGCTGTTTGACCAGAGCCAGACACTATCAAGCGTAATAGCCAACGAGTTTAATGAAGCAGTAACGCAGTTCCACATCTCTGCTCTTATTGCGCTCGCAGTTGTGCTGTTCATCATAACAATGGCGATCAACATTGGCGCACAGTTTCTGGTATCAAGGATGGTTAAAGTGGTGCCGGGGGCAAAGGAATGAGCGGCTCCGCGGAACGCAAGCAGATAATCCAGGACGCCATCGTTAGAACGCACAAAAGGCGCCAGATTACTGACAAAGTGATTACTGGCGTTACAATAGCCTGCGTCGCGGCAGCACTGATCCCACTTGGAAGCATCCTATTCGAAGTGTTCAAGAATGGTGCTTCTGCGATAAGCTTTGACTTTCTGACGAAGCCGCAAGGCTCGATTGTAAGGGGGGATGGAGGAATAGCGCCAGCAATACAGGGTACGCTGATCGTGGTCGGTCTGGCGTCACTAATAGGTGTGCCGATTGGAGTACTGGGAGGCATCTACCTTTCAGAATATGCCGGCACAGGAAAATTCCCGTATTTTGTCAGGTTCTTTAACAACGTCATGACCGGCCTGCCTTCTATAGTCGTGGGTATCGTGGGCTATATTGTCCTTGTTCTTACCTTAGGCTCGTTTAACGTGATGGCCGGAGCAGTCGCGCTGTCAATAATAATGATACCCATAGTACTGGGCGTCACCGAAGAAACGCTCAAGCTTGTTCCAAACTCTATAAGGGAGGCCGGCCACTCGCTTGGAATCCCGAAGTGGAGGGTGACGCTTTTTATCACCCTGAACAGTGCAAAGAACGGCGTCCTGACCGGGATCGTCCTAGGCATATCTAGGATAGCTGGCGAGACGGCGCCTCTCATTATGACAATACTCGGGACCAGCCTGTTCTTCCAAGGGTTCTTTGGGCCAGTTGATGGGCTGCCTCTCAGGATCTGGAGGCTGTCATCTCAGCCATATCCAGCATCTCACGAATTCGCATGGGGCGGCGCTCTCATACTGATACTCATGATACTTTCGCTGAGCGTGATATTGAGGTACATAGTGCTTGAGAAAAAGTTCAGGCTAAGACTGCCGCCTCTAAGCATGAATTATTCTTTCCCCACGTTTCCTAGAACATCTGAGAAGCGAGGTACAAAAGAGTGAAAGCCAACGTCATCTACATTTCGCTACGTGATCTATGTAGACAATCATTAATTATTCAAAACGCTGCAGGTGAGCTGCATGACTAGCGAGGAGTATGCAGACAGCCTTGATTATGAAATTGAGCGCGCTAGTTCTGATATGCAGAATTACAAGGTTTCTATCAGGCATCTTGATTCCTGGTTTGGTACAAAGCAAGCTCTAAAGGACATCAGTTTCGATGTCAAGGAAAACACTGTGACTGCTCTTATCGGCCCGTCTGGCTGCGGCAAGACTACACTCATACGCTGCCTGAACCGCATGAACGAAATGACCGCTGGCGCGGCAGTAAAGGGAAGCGTGCTTTTAGATGATGTCGACATTTACGACAAGAGCGTAGACCCTGTAATTATCAAAAGAAGAATGGGCATGGTATTCCAAAAGCCAAATCCGTTTCCAACCATGAGCATCTACGACAACGTCGCTGCCGGCCTGAAGCTAAACGGCATCAAGGACAAGAAACTGATCAGCGAAATAGTGGAGGAGAGCTTGAGAGGCGCGGCGCTCTGGGAAGAAGTAAAGGACGAGCTTGACAAGCCTGGCATCAGCCTATCTGGAGGCCAGCAACAGCGCCTGTGCATAGCAAGGGCACTTGCGATGCAGCCCGAAGTGCTCTTGATGGACGAGCCGACATCAGCACTTGACCCGATTGCATCGTCCAAGATAGAGGAGCTGATAAACGACCTGAAAAAAGACCTTACAATAATAATAGTGACACATAACATGCAGCAGGCAGCACGCGTTTCTGACTATACCGCGTTCATGTATCTTGGTGAGTTGATAGAGTACGGGCCGACAAAGCAGGTTTTCGAAAACCCGCAGAAAGAGCTTACCGAGCGCTACATCTCTGGAAAATTTGGTTAGATCTGCATAATTGACTCGCCTTCTTGACCTTGGACTGAAGCGAATCAGCAACATCATAATGGACATGGCGAACCTTTCCGTCCGATCAGTCGATGGCGCAATCGAATCGTACGAAAAGGGAACAGGCTCAAAGGATGAAATTTTTCAGTGGTCTGAGCAGCTCAGGGTGCTTCAAGATGAGGCTACCGAGCTTGCAATGGAGCTAATCGCGCGTTACCAGCCCGTCGCGACCGATCTGCGCTTTATCAGGTCGTGCATGGAAATCTCATACGGCTTTTCTCGGTTCGGCCGCTACGCATACGACATCATGGACATCATTGGTACGATGGGGCCCATAGCCCACTGTGACAAAACTCCTGTGATGGAGATGTCCATCACCGCTAGGGAAATGATCCATCTGAGCATACAGGCACTTCAGACAAAGGACAAGAACGCGGCAGAAAAGCTATACCAAATGGACGATACGGTCGATGCCCTCTATAGAAAATATCTGCGCGAAGTAATAACGCCGACTACAAAAAAAGGCGCAAACGAAATGCTAAATGATCCACGCTGCTACCTTTCCACACTACTGATACTGCGCTATCTGGAGCGCATAGCAGATCACGCATGCTACATCGGAGACTCGGTTCATTACATTGTTACTGCAGAGTCGAACCCCCGGCGTTAGTATGTATATAGAAACACATGAAGTATATAGTGGCATATAGTCTATTCTCGCAAACCGTTTATTCACAACATCATTTTACAATCACGTGAGGACAGGCTCGGACTATAAAGAAGTCCGCAAGGTGCAGTTCACTGGCAGGTCAACCTACGTTCTGTCATTGCCAAAGAAATGGATTGAAGAAATGCATCTGCACGCCGGCGACCAAGTGACCCTGATCCGCGAGGGTGACAATTCATTGTCAGTGATCCCAGTAACGCCCGGGCCACCAGAATCGCTCAGCGAAGCAACGGCCATAATACTACCAAGCGAGAGCAGCAGCACTCTCAAGCGCAAAGTCGTATCGATGTATCTTGCAGGCTACAACATCATCCATTTGAAATTAAAGTCAGGCAGGATAAGCCCGGCGCTCCGCGACGCGGTGAGGGAAGTGGTCAGGCGCAACCTAGTAGGGACAGAGATGATAGCTGACGCGTCCGACAACATTACGCTGCAGGTATTGCTGTCGCTGCCCGAGCTGTCGGTCAACACTGCGATCCGAAGGATGTACCTCATTGCCTCCTCGATGCATAGAGACGCGATGTTGACCCTTGCAGAGCTCAACCACGAGCTTGCAAAAGAGGTGATAAAGTCTGACGACGAGGTTGACAGGTTCAGCCTCTACGTCCTGCGCAATCTCGTGATGGCGACGCAGAACGGTAGGGTGCTCCGAGAGATGGGGCTGAAAAACCCGTCTGACTGCCTGAGCTACAGAGTGGCTGTCAAGAGCATCGAGCGGGTGGCGGATCATGCTTGTGGAATTGCCAATCATGCAATGAAGTTGAAGGAGAAATTGCCAAAGGATTCACTCAATAGGATAGAAAAGATGAGCCATCTTGCACTGACTGTTCTTGGTGATTCTGTAGAATCACTACTCCGGCGCGACTATCATCTGGCTGACAAGACAGTAGACAATGCCGAGAACATCCGACAGCTAGAAGATGAGGCCGTTGCAACCATTGAAAAGGACAAGATACGAGATCCGGCAAGCGTCAAGCTGGCCCTTGAAGACATCAGGAGAACTGCCCAGTATGCAAGTGACATTGCCGAAGCTGCGATGAACGAAACTATAGATGAAGTGATAGAAAAGCATAGCACAGGCCGCGGCAAGCAATAATGTTCCACGCAAGCTGCTAAGATTCTGATGACAAACAGACTGACGGCGGAATAGCATGAGCTAGCTTCTTGTTTTGCTATTCGCATTTGTTACTTTTTCTTACTATCCTTCTTGGCCTTTTGCAAATCGTTAGATATTGGAGTGCGTAATATCCTGCCAGCAAGATAAACAATAATCTCCGTTATCCTGGAATATCTCTGCAACCTTTTTGCTGCATTTCATACAAACAATTTTCATGAGGCTGTCCAACTCCAAGCTATAAGATAAAAGACCTATGCAAAGTTAATCCGTACCAGCTCTTCGTTCCTCCATCTTGTCATCTCGAAATCAACATCCTCAAGAACATCAATTGGTGTCTTGCACTCGCTGCATAAGCACCGTGATGCTCTCTTTTCACTTCTCTCAAACATTGTGGTTTCATGCGAGTCACTATGCTATAATTTTGTTCGACAGAGATTCCAGTGATGATATAGATCTATGGATATCGTATGCGAGCAGGATAAATCGAGCTCACAATATTGCTTTGATGGGTGTTCGTGTGACCTCACAACGGGCCAACGATTGCCATATTCCAAAGCTGACCCTCCTCAAACACCCAGCCGGTGATTGATTGAGGGCAGCAGGCCCGTTTTATACAGCTCTGCTATGAATGATGATATGATAACCTCACGTCTTTTGTGGAGCATCAAGCTCGGCGTGAATAATATTGGCAAATAATCTTACAAAATAAAAAAGTTAGGCGGTGGGAGGTTGTATCTCCCTCACGCTCAGATACTTCCAGTTCCATGTCAGGTCGTCACTTCGGAATGCCGCGATGTTCTGGGTTGACGTGCCGCCTGGCATGTTGAGTATTTCGTCTCTCTGTCTGTACTGGTGGGTGCTGTCCTTGTTTAGTGGCGCGCAGGTAGAGTTAAAGTCGCTGTCGTTCGTACCCCATCCGCCTCTGTCTTCGACTACAGAAGCGAGCTTCCAGTTGTTACCTATCACAAGGTTGCCTCTCGAGTCGGTTACGTCGTCATCGATATAGGATTCCATCCTTACATAGGTCTTGCCGTTTTCTACAAAGTTGTAGATGACGGCCTTGAATCCGACCCATCTGTCCATGAGTGGCTCGTCTGTAACGTCTACCGATCCTCTGTTGCTCGTATATGCCGGATGGTTGATCTCCTTGACCCACCTTGCCTCGCCGTCGCCATAGAGTCTTGCCTTGACCGCGCTGCCGAGACACTCGTCCCTTGATGTATGGTGGCCGCCTCTCGAATACAGCTGTAAGAGCTCATTTGAACCGTCCACCATCTTGGCGTACATCGTTATCTCGACGTTCAGCCACTTTTCGTTGACAGGCGACCATGCCTCCAGCCTTACCTGGCCGTTGCTTCCGCCATCTACCTGCCAAGAGCCATCGGACTGCCTTGTCATGGTCTCTAGGTTCCTGAACATCGGATCGCTGTCAGGGTCTTCCATGTTGACGTACCACTCGTTTCCACCCTGTGCAGTTGGATAGATCTTTTTGATGCCAAACTTGTCCAATGTAGAAGACGGCGTATTTCCGCCACTACCTCCTCCACTTGAAGACTGGATGTCCACCGTAACATATATCGAGTTCCATGCCAAGTTTCCTGCGTTATCTGTAGCTCTTGAAACTAGTCTGCGCTCGCCTTCTGTGATTGGCAGGGATATGCTCCAGCTAGACCAGTCTCCGGGAGCCTTCGGTGTTGCTGGCGAATACGATCCACTGTCTATCCTGAGCTCAACCGTGCGAATTCCGCTTCCTGAATCTGATGCTGTACCCTGTATGGTGATTGTGCTGCCAGTAAGAGCAACAGTGGAGCCATCAGCCGGGCTTGTTATAGCAATCTGCGGGTCCGTAGCATCTTCGTCGCTGTCAGCGCCAGACTCTGCAATCGTGACGTATATCGAATTCCACGCTTGGTTGCCGGCGCTGTCAGTCGCCCTCGGCACTATTCTATGGTAGCCTGATGTTATTGGCATAACGACACTCCAGCTAGACCAGTCTCCCGGTGCCTTTGGAGTGGCTGCCGCATACGTGCCGCCATCGATCCTCACTTCGACTATCTTTACTGCTGTGTCGTCAGTTGCTGTACCCTGAATTGTGATTGTGCCGCCTGCACTGGCAGTGACAGTCGAATCATCAGCCGGGCTCATTATCCTGACTGTGGGATCCGTTGTATCTACTGTCGGGGATGGCGATGGGGCATAGCCGTTAACATCGATTTCAGTTATGCTGACCCATTCGCTGTTGCCATTGCTGATGTCCGTGACAGTTATTCTCACATATCTTGCTGTAGCAGCTTCTTCAAACCTGTACTCCTCTGGGCTTGCAGTTGTGCCGCTGTTCTCGCCTCTATAGACTTCTGTGAAGCTTGTGCCGTCGCTTGAGACAGAGACGGTAAAGTCGTTTACCCGTGTATCGCCTTTGTACCACGCAATGTCAACGCCGCATACCGCTTGTTGCTGTCCTAGGTCTGCAGTGATCCAAGAACCAAAGCCGAAATTGGACCATCTCGTTCTTATGCTGTTGTCGATCGCGTTTGCCGGTGGATTTACTGCTTCGTGACCAGACGCCGACACGCCAGCGATTCTTATGTCTTCGCAGGCTGGAGCGGCGCTAGCTTTTGGTGCGACCATGAAGCTCGTTGCTGTTGCTCCAAAAGTCAGCACAGATGCTAGAATCAACGCAGTTGTTGCTATTGCGCTGATTTGTTTTCGGAATGTGGATCTATTTTCTAGCAATTTTATCAGTAAGAGTTTTGTAGTTTTCTATTTATCTTGGTCGCGGTAATCTCATGATTCGTGTAATACAGCCAGAAACATGGAAAATGATTTCGTTTTTCATTATGGGCTAGCATTCTGGAAAAACTTTACACTTTCTTCTGAAGAAAGATTAGGAGGGATCGATTTCCCTCACGCTCCGGTATTCGAAGCTCCCTGCTAGATTGTCAGGCTGTGTAGCGCAGGCCGCCGGGGAAATGCTGACACACACACACACAAGGAAGGCTAGCTTCTGGGATACTGTGTCCAACTGATCTTCCTTTTTTCATTTTTCTCGCTAGCCGGCTTTCTCATCAGGAACAGGTACTTGAATCCGCGCAGATAAAAGTTGAAGCGGAGAGCACGGTTGTGCCAGATGCCTGTGTTAGATGTCTGGCTCCTCCTTGCAACGCATATGATGTCGACGGTGTCGAAATACTTGCAGAGATCTTCGTAGATGTAAAAGCCGACTGGCGTGAACTTTTTCTTCACCCACTGGTCGCCTATCAGCCAGCCAAGCACCTTGCCCGGCTTCATCACTCTGTGGCACTCGGCCATCACCATGTCAAGCGCCCTGTAAAACTCGTCGCTCTCTGCGGAAAGCTTGCCGATGTTGGCAAGTTGGTCGTTGTAGTCGATGTTGTCACCATACGGCGAGTCGATGAATATCATGTCGACGCTTTCGTCGGCAAGCGGAATCTTGCGCGCATCATTCTGCTTGATGTCCGGCCTAGTCGGCGAAATATCAAAGGCGATGCACCTGCGACCCTCTTCTTTGCATACATCGATGGTTGTGCCGCTGCCGGCCATCGGGTCAAGCACGAGATCGCCCGGCTCTGTGTAACGCTTGACCATGTTGTAAATGACAAAAGCCGGGGTAACGCCGGCGTACTTGTTGCTGCCCTTTTGCGTCTTGCCATAGCTCTGTCGTGGGTAGTCCCAAAGGGTAGTGGACTCGAGCCTCGGCTTGTCGTCTGCGATCTTTTTTGCCGACTTGAGTTTACTCTTCGGATTTTCCAGATATTGAGAAAGGGAGTGCGCGAGTTCGCCATCCAGAGTGTCGCGCCAGCTGACTCCCATCGTAGACAGGATCTTTTTTGCGCCTGGAACAGAGTGCACCTTGCCATTTCGCGACACGCGCACCTGATACGGGTACCTGCCCTTCCATGCTTCTGGCACGATGTCTTTTGCGCCGGCAGATTTGGCACGGAACGTTCCATGGAGAGTGTCTGTATCTAGATTGAGCAAGAACAGCAGGTCGCCCTTCTTTATCTTGAGAACGTTCTCGCCATAGACCCGGCTCGTGGCAAAGAGCATCCTGTCAAAGCATTCATGTTCGCTCTTGCTGGTGCATGCGAAAATGTGCCCGGCCGCCTGCCTCATGCAAGTTGGCAGTCTGGCAGTACTTAAAAATATTTAGATGCAGATGCCTCTCATCAACAACAAGTAAATTGTCATTTGGAGAAAGTTGTAAGTCAATAGAATTACACTCTAAGCCATATCAACAGACTAGATTATTACAGCAGCGTGCAAAGTGTCATAAGGGCAGAGAACAATACCTCGACGACAATAACCGTCTATCAGCTCTGCTTAGCGTGCGTCTGTGGCATACTCAAAAACGGCGTATGCAACAACCCCAAGTGTCCTTCAAACGCCTGAATCATCTGTGCAGCAAGTATTCACCATAGTTTGGTGCGCAGAAAGCTATTTCACCATTTCAGGGATATTATATCTCAGAGCCTAGCATGTGATAAAACTATAGCTAGTAACATTACGCTAATGTCGCTTATATCTCATACATTACATTGTAAGGTACGGCCGGCAACTACTATGTCGAGCTACCGGAGATAGTGCTTTTGCTAGACAGGTCGATACGCTATGCTGCAGTTGTTGACAAGCTCGGTCATATAGTCGCTCAAAAGTACAGGCTACACCTGGAACCCATCATGACTATTGAAGAAAGCGAGAGGTATGCACTTCAAGCTACGATCCGCCAGTCGACTAGAAACACTTGGGACAAAAAAATGGGGAAGGCGTTGTATTCGTTCACCCGCTACGACCGTCTTGTCAGGGCAGCCATTCCTCTGGCAGAAAGCCACCTGCTGTTGTTGAGCTGCGACATTGAAATCAAGAATGTTGACTCGCTGCTCATGAACAAGATAATTCCAAAACTCAAGCTATACCATTCGTAAGGTACGGACTTCACTAGCTAAACCTTTTACGTCACCCAGTGCATTATTACACCATGACGCTCTGCTACATTTGCAACACGCGTACAGCTACGATGGAATGCCCTGAATGCAAAAAGCCGGTCTGCAGGAAATGCACAAAGGACTTTCCCTTTTCAAAGAGTGCGTGTCTGGAATGCGCTGCCAGCATCAAAACTGGTCTTGCCGGCATCAGAAAGGATGAAGAGATCTTTTAGCTCTGAAATGTGATTGTATATTCTTGATACGGGTTCTCTATGTGCACATTTGGACTTAATCAAGACTGTGCAACTACCATTTGCAATCAAAGTGACCGGAGACTGTATGATGGCATCGATCTGATCGCAGTATGTAACAACAATACGCTAGCCTGACCCGTCTCTTTTTCACCAGCCAAATAATTTTATCAACCAGTCTATAAAAGCGGCAAAGGGAGATGCAGGCGGAGGAGGAGCCACCTGATTGTTTTGACCCGCGAATTGCTTTATCCACTGCACTATCGCAGTATTATTCGCCTGGCTTGTAAAATCCTGATTCCAGACGAGACATCCAGAATAACCCTTGCTCAATGCCTTCTCGACAAAATTCTTTGCAGTTTGCACCTCGTGAGTTGCTCTTATTGCTGCATTAGAGTCATTCACTGGATATCCGCATTCGCCCACTATGCATGGCTTGCTATCAAAGCTGCTGGAGATGTAAGAATCCAAGTTACCTGACTCATTGTATGAATGAAAATCGCAAAAGTCCACAGGCAGGTTTGAGTATCTTTTCGCCGTGCTG
>JBFLWZ010000010.1:0-23424 GCA_040757615.1 Thermoproteota archaeon
TCCAATGTTTCTTCCCTTGCAGAAGTTCCTCCGCTATCTACACGATTTTTTATTTCTAGTAAAACTAACCGATCATGGATGATATTGACAAGGTCAAACTTCAACTTCGGAGCACTTCCTGTAAGTCTCCAGTCCTTAACTTCATTGTTACCTTTTGCCTTCGCTATCCATTGGGGTAGTTCGGATATTGCAATCCCTCTTCTTGCATTAGGTCCTGCTGCAGCGGCTATAGCTTTTTCCAACAGGCTACCTCTTCCACCTTTTGATGCCCAGATGTAAGATGTAATTTCCATTAACCCTTGATAATGACTGAGCTTCTCATCATCGATGGATCTAAATCCTATGAACATCGAAGAGAACTCATCAATTTTTGAAGCGGAGCTAATTGCGCGTAATATCAGCTTAGATACAATATTGGAATAAGCTTTTTGCAACCAGACTTCTTCCTTTGTAAGCTGCTTGGGATCATGAAGCACGAGCATTCGTCGTTTGCGCAATATAACCCTCAAAAAATGGAGGAAGGTTATAGGCATTTCTACTACGGTTTGATCTCGTATTTGAGCTACTGTTATGTTATACGATTCAAGGGGCTATCCAGAAGTGATGAATAGTCTTCTTCAGATCCACGTGTTCTCGAATAAATCTCGCCATTTAGAGAACTTGAAGGGAGCGTAGATCTTTTATGCAAGCAACGAACAATAACAATCACCATGATGAAAAATCAAAAACCATCAATGGTAAATCTGTCTGTACAGGCAGAACTAATCTTATAAATCAACCCAACCGGGCCGATTTTATAGCAGAGACCTGTAGGATATTTTGATCATAGTCTTGCATGATTACAGCTCTTTCTTTTTGCCATTGGTCCTTGAGTCGTATCTTGTGCAATTCCTTTTCTGTCACAGCAAAAAGCTGAATGGGGAGACGGGCTAAAGCATCAGGTCAAATAGTTTTCCAGATGAGTTCATTATAGGCGATCTTTAAATGACAAAGCGTGCTGTTTTCAGCGAAAGTCAAATTTGATTCCTCGAAAATCACTTTAAAATTGACAGAGAAAAATGAAGCGTCTCTTCTGGCACAGAGGCAGAATAGAGCTGACTATAGTCAGTGATGATGAACCTCATGATCAAATCGTAGCTGGAAATAACTAACCCAATTTCTTCATTTTTGAGTATCTATTCTTATGTTCAGCAAATGCCTGAGCTTTATCTAAAAAGTCATCAGAGTCTTTGCTATTTTCAATGATATATATCAATGTCGTTTCATCATCAATATGTTTTTCACCACAATGAGCGCATCTAATGTAACTATCGATGATGTCATCATCTGTTGCTTCTGCTAATTGCTTTCTGAATAACATTATGTCCTGATCAGTAGCTCTAAACTCTTTCCTCATTCTGGCCTCATTTGCAGCTTGTGTTAATCTCTGCCTTGTACGTAGCTCTTCAGCGAGTCTATGTTTGTTCATCTTTATTCTGCCCTCTGTCATATTTCGCAACCAACTTTATAGTTTTTTCATCGTTGAACTTTAAAAAAATTTGAAAAGGCGCAGATCAGGCAGCAACGCGCACAAGTTCTATCTCGTTTGATTTTCCCTTGATTTCTGTCGGCTCGGTATAGTCGTGCTTGCCCCACGATACGCGAATGTCCGCGTGAAGCTTTTGCGTGCCAGAATCAAGATCGCTTCCGCTCAATTCAATTACCTTGTTGACATCAAACAACAGCGATCTGGCTTCTTCTTCAGTCAATGGATAGAATGGGGCCTCGTCTTTGACAATGGATACCCAGATCCTGTACGATATCTTGGGGTTGCGCGTCCAAAACAGCGCCGCCTTTCTTACAAATTTTAGCGGCATGACTGTCTTTCTGCCGGACTTGATGTCAACTTCTATCGTCATCCTAAAGCCATTGTCGTGCTTGTTGTAGGCGCGCTCCCAGTTCTTTTGCATAAACGCCTCTCTTATTGCGCCCTCTATCTTGAAGCTCAGGCTGAGTGTTAAGGGCTGACCAGACTTGACGCTGTCCTGCGACTTTTCAAGAGTTGCGCCGGCAATGAAGCTATCCGCCATTTGTCCGGATGGTATCATTTATATCCTCAATAAGTAGTTGTCTGTATTACGTTCATGCAGGCCGAAATTTCAGACGTAAATGATAACGAGATTGAGCTAAAGATACGTGAAGAGGATATTTCCATTTTATACATTGTCCAGCATGAGCTCTTGAAGGAAAAGAGCGTGGACTTTGCAGGCGTGATCCAAAAACACCCGCTGACAAAGGAATACCAGATGAGAGTAGCTACAAAGAGAAAAGATCCGATGGAAGTCGTACAGGATGCCTCGGCGTCTGCTCAGGAATATTCCAAAGAACTGCTCAGCATGGTCAAGTCCGCCCTCAAAAAGTAAAAGAGGTTTTCCCACCTTGCGTTTCTGTCCAAAGTGCGAAACACGCCTCCGGCCTTCACCCGGCGAAGAGACAATTGTATGCCCTAAATGCGGCTTTAAGGCAAAGCGGGAACAAGAAGAAAAACCTAGAAAAGAGGAAGCCAAAAAATCAGGCTCGGACGTTTCGCTCAAGGTAATGGATGGGGATGGGGATGGAGTTGAAGCCCTGCCAACCACAAACATCGAGTGTCCCGAATGCAAGAATGACACTGCGTTCTGGTGGATGCTACAGACAAGGTCCGCAGACGAAGCGACCACGCAGTTCTACCGGTGCACAAAGTGCAACCACACTTGGCGCAACTACGCCTAGCATGTACCGATATCTTTAAAATCCGATAGAGCTGCCACATACAGTAATTTGGTATTTGTAGCTAGGAGCAAGTCGCCTGAAGAGTGGAAGGCTGTGGCATCTGCGATCTCAACCCTCGTTGACGAGGCAACGTTTGAGGCTGCCGCGGAGGGCATCTCTTTCCGCGGCATGGATCCGTCTCACATTGCACTGATCGACATACACTGGCCCAACCACGCGTTTGAAAAGTACGAATGCGATAGCTTGGTAAAATTTGGTATCAGAGTCGACGAGTTTTCAAAGCTGATCAGGAGGGCTGACAAAAAGGACGCAATAGAAATCTCGCTTGGCGACGACAGCATGCTTCACGTAAAGATGTCAAACGGCTACAAGCGGGAATACAAGACCCGCCTGATAGAGAGCTCTGCAAGCTCTACTCCTCTGCCAAAGCTCAATTTCAACTCCAAGGTTGTGCTTACTGCAGATGCCTTTGACAAGGTGCTGTCCGATGTTCAAGTGGTGTCAGAGTACATTTCGCTTGAATCAAAATCTGGCAAGATCAACTTTTCCGGCAGGGGCGACTCGGGTGAAGCCGAGATTGCACTTGAAGCAGGCAATGAGGGGCTTGAAGAGCTGTCGGTCAAGGAGGAAAGCAAGGCCACCTACAGCTTAGACTATCTCTCAAAGATAACCAAGGCAGTAGTCTCTATGGGCGGCTCGGTGACCGCAGAATATTCAAGCAAGATGCCTCTTAGGCTGGAATTCAAGATAGCAAACGTAGGCAGGATACACTTCTATCTAGCTCCTAGGGTCCAAGATTAGCATGCGCCTTGTGATGAAGTTTGGCGGAACTGCGGTAGATTCTCCAGACAAGGTCAGGCACATTGCGCAGCTTGTGAAATCGCACAAAAAAGGCAACGAAATTGTGTGCGTAGTTTCAGCCGTTCGCGGTATGACCGACGGTCTGCTTTCTATAGCGGACAGCGTCAAGCGCGGCGACAAGACATCGATTGACGAATTTGTGAAAAAGTCAGCCAAGATCCATACCGACATTGTGGAAAGCGCGATTTCGGACAAAAAGCTAAAGGATGAGGCCAGCATAGTCGTCAAAAAGATAATCAGCGAGCTAGAAGACGTGCTTGGTGGCATCGTGCTCTTGGGTGAGGTGACTCCCAAGTCACTTGATTACCTGATGTCGTTTGGCGAGCGCCTTTCGACCCCGATAGTCTCGTTTGCTCTGCGAGACATTGGAATCCGATCTGATCACCTCACTGGCAAGGAGGCCGGCATAGTCACTGACAGCAACTTTGGCGAGGCACGGCCCCTGATAGATACTACAAAGCTCCGGGTAAATCACAAACTAGAGCCCTTGCTTAAAGAGGACTCTGTGCCGGTTGTGACGGGCTTTATCGGTGCCGACCAGTACGGCAACATTACCACCATAGGCCGTGGCGGCTCTGACTATACTGCGACGATAATCGCAGCAAGCATCGGCGCACAGGAAGTGTGGCTCTGGAGCGACGTCGATGGGCTGATGACTGCCGACCCGAAAATAGTAAAAGATGCACAGGTTCTTCGAGAAGTGTCATTTGCAGAAGCTATGGAGATGGCGCTCTTTGGCGCAAAGTACATGCACCCGCGCGCTCTCGAACCAGTAATCGACACCAAGATACCGATCAGGATTCGTAATACTTTCAATGTAAAGCATCCTGGCACCGTAATCACCCAGAACCCGGGCAAAGAGTCTCAAAAAATAGTCAAGTCGGTAAGCGCAATACGCCATACCGCCCTCATTGACGTAAGCGGGGGCGGGATGGTGGGAACGCCGGGAACAGCGGCCAAGATATTTGACACACTCGCCAAAAACCGGGTAAACATCATGATGATTTCGCAGAGCCCATCCGAGTCAAGCATCTCGATGGTCGTCAGAAAGACAGATCTTGACAGGGCTACTACGACTCTGGAGCTCAGCCTTCTTGGCAAGGTGATCAAGCATATAAACGTCAACGACGACGTCGCCGTCATTGCGGTAGTTGGATCGGGGATGCGCGGCATAAAGGGAGTAGCGGCCAAGGTGTTCGGAGCAGTTGCAAAGCGCGGCGTAAACGTCATAATGATCGCGCAAGGATCATCAGAGCTTAACCTTGCGTTTGTAGTTAACGACAAGGACTGCGACCAAGCGGTAAGGGCGCTGCACGATGAATTTGAGCTGGCAAAAGCAGCTGGAAAAGGATAAATTGCATCCCCTCAATCTCAATTTTTGCAAACATGAGCTCTAGACGGGGCAAGCTGTATGTAGTTGGGGTTGGGCCAGGTAGCCATGACCACATGACCTATCGCGCGAAGGAAGTCATTGACGAAAGCGAAGTCATTATCGGCTATGACACATACGTCAGCCTTGTCGAAGACCTGATAGCCGGCAAGGAGGTCCACCGCTATGCCATGACGCAAGAAGTCGACCGCGCCAACCAGGCGATCGAGTTTGCAGAGAAGGGCAAGATCGTTTCGCTTGTATCATCTGGCGACCCGGGCATCTATGGCATGGTAGGGCTGATCTATGAGATCTTGGCGGAAAAAGGGTGGGACAAGGATAAGGGCATCTATGTCGAGTGTGTGCCCGGCGTTTCTTCGCTCAATTCATGCGCTGCGCTTGTAGGTTCGCCACTCATGACAGACTTTGCAGTGGTAAGCATGAGCGACCTCTTGGTCCCATGGGATATCATAGTAAAGCGAGTTGAAGCAGCTGCTTTAGGCGACTATGTCACGGTCATTTACAATCCTGCCAGCAAAAAGCGCGTTCATCAGTTGCGTGACACACGCGAGATATTTTTGAAATACCGAAAGCCGGAAACGCCTGTTGCAATAGTCAAGGGCGCATACCGAGAAAGCCAGCAAGTAGTGATAACTACTCTGGACAAGATGCTCGAGCATCAGGACATGCTCGGAATGATAACCACTGTCATTGTTGGCAACTCCTCTACCTTCAACTACAAGGGTAT
Organism: Thermoproteota archaeon; assembly: GCA_040757615.1. Lineage (GTDB taxonomy): Archaea > Thermoproteota > Nitrososphaeria > Nitrososphaerales > Nitrososphaeraceae > Nitrososphaera. Next base: position 5,730 of record JBFLWZ010000010.1, read on the forward strand.
GATGATAAACCCGCGAGGTTATACCTCCAAGTACGAGCTAGTTAAGCAAGCAGAGCAATAGTTTTTTGTGTTCTTTTTTTGAATCAAAGTTTTTACAGCATTCGCTGACTTGTGGAAAAATTAAAAATTAAAAGGAAAAAGGGTTGTGGCTTAGATGACTTGCCACGGTCTTGTTGCGAAAGTCACGCCAAGGCCTACGCCAATGATTACGCACTGGTAGACGATGTTGCTATATGGAATCGGTTTCAGTATAGCTGGGCCGTCTACGTTCACTGTCGCGCCCCTGCCGAGACCTGGACCTACGTGCTCTACGTTAAGCTGTGTGTGTACGTGGTATGTTCCTGGTTCGAGAGCCTTCACAGTAATCTCGTATGGAATCGTTGAACCTGGTGGGATGTCAAATATGTTTCCTGGTGGATCTCTGCTCAAGAACTCCCATCTGTTGCCTGCGTTTGATGATTCGCTGAACAGTGACAGCCATGCTCTGAGTGGCCTGTTGACCAAGCTCCTGAGCTCGCCTGTTACCGTCAGTGTTTCGCCTGTGTTCAGTGTCTGGTCAGAAAATTGCTCATTATCAATCCTTACGAATCTGCTCTGAAGCTGTGCCTGTACACCGTGTGCCTCCGCGCTTTGGAATACGACCGCGAATGCTGACAGCACCATGACAGTCGCAAGAGCCGTCACGACCAACGTCTTGCTTTCCATCATATCCCTATATCTTAGGTAGACCAGAAAGAACAAAGATATATACTTTTATGATAGGTCTTTTGAAGCCGAATTTCGCATCGTGTTAATGCTAATTAGTGGCATCAGTAAAGGTAGTAGCACTTGTCTGCTTCCGAGGACGCGTCAACCCGACTGGCTCTTTCAAGCATTGAGGAGATAGGGCCAGCCACGGAGAAACGCCTCAAGGAGGCCGGTTTTAGGTCGATCCGCGACCTTCTTGTAAGAGGCCCGGTCGATATCGCAGAAGCCACAGGGATGGAGATGGATGAGTCAGTCGGGATATGCAATAAAGCCCGGGTGATGCTTGAAGAGATGGGGATAATTGACAAAAGCTTTGTCACGGCAACCAGCCTCTACAGCAAGGGCAGAGAACGCATATCGACGGGCTCGAAAAGCTTTGACGACCTGCTTGGCGGAGGCATGGAGACTAGGGCGGTGACCGAAGTCTACGGCGAGTTTGGCACCGGCAAGACACAGCTTTGCCATACGTTATGTGTACTGGTGCAGCAGGACAGAGCTAACGGCGGCCTTGCAGCAAAAGCGCTCTATATTGATACTGAAAACACCTTCCGTCCTGAAAGAATCGTTTCAATTGCACAGGCTCGGGGCTTTGACTCGCGCAAGGCTCTTGAAAACGTCATTGTTGCAAAGGCATACAACAGCGCACATCAGGAGCTCATAATCGAAGAGGCGGGCGGGATCGTCGAAGAAAATAACATAAAGCTGATAATAGTCGACTCGGCTGTTGCGCACTACCGCGCAGAGTTTTTGGGCCGTGCCACGCTGTCAGAGCGGCAACAGCGGCTGAACAAGTTCATGCACATTCTGGTAAGAATTGCCGAAACATATGAAGTGGCTGTGGTAGTGACAAACCAGATACAGGCATCCCCTGATGCCTACTTTGGCGACACCGTCAGGGCAACTGGTGGCAACGTGGTCGCGCACACCAGCACCTATAGGATACATTTGAAGCGCTCTGGCAAGAACAGGATAGCAAGGATGGTCGACAGCCCGTACCATGCAGAACGGGAAGTGCTGTTTACGCTATCTGACCGCGGCATTTCCGATGTCAACGAAGGTAGATAATATTAAATTAAGGCTGGTGGCACTGGCTTGCTATGCCACGTTCGCATGGTACTAGGAGAAAGGCCCGTTCCATCCTGACAAAGGACAATGTCGTCAGGGGTATATCATATCTGCTTCATGATTACAAGGTTGGAGACAAGGTTGTTGTAGACGTTGACCCTCGAGAACATGACACCACGCCCCACAGGAGGTTCCACGGCAGGATTGGCATCGTAGAAGGAGTGGGCAAGCGCACACTAAAGGTTGCGGTGATGTTTGGAGACAAGAAAAAGATACTGCAGACCCGCTTTAACCACATCAAGCCTCTTGCAGGCACGGCAGAAATGTCGGCAGCAGGTGCCAATAGCAAATGACGGATATAATCAAAAAGGAGATAGTCACGCTTCCGCACGTGAAGGAGATTCTGGAGTCGGTCAAGCCCGACGACATGGACCAGATCCAGCGCTGGACTGCCGACTATGTGACCAAGTTCGCCAAGGTTGATTCAAAGACCGCCCAAAAGATGGTGCGCAAGCTTGTTGAAGAGTGCGACCTGACCGAAGAAGAGGCAGTCGAGGTAGTCAACATCATGCCAGTGTCGCTTGAGGAGCTGAGAGCTTTTACCTTTGGGTGGAAAAAGCTCATTCTCACAGAAACGCTGGATAAGATGCTGAACATCCTAAAGGAAGGCACCCAAAGTTAAATACCCACTCTCGCATATAGGGATTGAACATTGTCAGGGCAACCACCGTCTACACCGGATGCTGCATCAGGTCATGCAGACCATGGCCAGCCTAGGAAATACGAAGAGTATGCCTATGTCCTAGACTATACGCCACGGGGTAAATCCATAACTGTAAGGGGTAGGGAAGGCGTCATAATCCAAGCGATAGGAGAGGAGCGGCTGACCCTGCTTGAGCTCTTGGGCGTACAGAATGCGACGGTGGAGATTGGCGAGCGCCTGTACATTGGACGAGAGGGCCGCGACAAGGTAGCAAGCGTCCTTGGCCGGCTGGAGTACAATGACATTTCGCAGGCGGCAAAGAACGAGCTGCCAAATATTGTCGAAAAGATAGTGGTTGCCAACGAAAAGCGCTTTGTGGAATACATCAATATGTCGCAGCCGATAACTCCAAGGATTCACGCGCTGGAGCTCATTCCTGGCATTGGCAAGACATACATGATGACAATAATCAAGGAAAGAGACAAGAAAAAGTTCGAGAACTTTGCGGACCTGCAGAGCAGGGTAGGACTGAGGGATCCTGCCAAGCTCGTGGCAAAGAGGATAATCGAGGAAATAATGGGTCAGGCCAGAATGAACCTTTTCGTACGAAAGTAATTGCCCGGCATCACCCATCAGCTTGGCCAGCACATGCTTGTCGACAGGCGCGTCCTCGCCAAGATCATTGATGCTGCAAAAATAGGCAAAGATGAAGTGGTGCTGGAGGCAGGTACGGGACAAGGAATCCTCACGACAGAGCTCTGCAAATCTGCAAAGAGCGTAGTTTCATACGAGATCGACAAAAAGCTGCACAATCAGACAAAAGCCCGGCTGCAGTTCCAGAATCTGGAGCTTGTAAATGCCGACCTGTTCAAAACAGCGAATCTTGATTTTGACGTCTTTGCTTCAAACCTTCCCTATTCGCGCAGCAGAGACGCCCTTGAATGGCTTGCGACACAAAAGTTCGACAGGGCAATATTGATGGTGCAGCAAGAATTTGCAGACAAACTTGTCGCCAAGCCGGGTAGCAAGAACTATCGCGCGATATCAGCGCTAGCCGCCCAGTGCTTTTCCATTGAAAAATTGTTCAGCGTAGGGAGGCAGTCGTTTGAGCCGCAGCCAAGGGTAGAATCGGTGGTCATCCGGCTAATTCCTGTCAACACTGTAACAAGAAGGACAATAAACAACCTCAACCTCTTATTCTCAAAGAGGAACAAGAAAGCCTCAGCTGTAGCCTCCAAAGCCAGCATCAAGGCAGATTTTGGAGACAAGCGGATAGACCAGCTTTCACCGGCAGACCTTGTCAGGATGGCCGAGCTGATGTAAATGTATATCCCGTCTGACGATACTTTTCTGCTGGCCGACTGCATAAAGCTGTACAGCGGCAGGTGGGCTCTTGAAATTGGAGTGGGTTCTGGCGTCCTGCTCAACTTGCTTGAAAAAAACTTTGCACACGTGGCAGGGTCTGACATTGACTTGCGGGCGCTTCGGCATTGTCGTGGCAGGTCCGGCGCGATGCTTGTTTGCTGCGACGCGGCCTCTGCTTTCGCTGGAAGGTTTGACTTGGTGGTGAGCAACCCGCCATATCTCCCTGACGATAAGGTCAGAGATCCGGCAGTTCATGGTGGGCCTGCAGGGATCGAGGTTACAATTCATTTTATGGAATCTGCAATGCCGTTACTCGCCAGAGGCGGCAAGATGCTATTCATTGTTTCGTCTCTGGCAGACTCATCAGCCCTTGACAATTTGATAAAAGAGAAAAAGATGAATAAAAAAGTGATAAAGGAAAAAAGGTTGTTCTACGAAACGCTCTCTGTCATTGAGCTAAGCTGAGCTGATCACTTTTTCAACAGCTTGCCCGCACGCAATGCTATCTGGTCCGCCATCTGTGACAGTGTCGCATTGCCGCCCAAGTCGTATGTCACGTACTTGTTTTCATTGATAACATCTTCTGTAGCCTTGAATATTGCATCTGAGATCTGCTTTTCTCCAAGATACTCAACCATCCAAGCACCTGACAGGATTGTGGCTACTGGGTTGACCTTGTTTTGGCCGGCATACTTTGGAGCGCTGCCATGGGCTGGCTCAAACATTGCATACTTTTCACCATAGTTGCCCGAATACACGTTGCCGATTGAGCCGACGTGGCCAGAAGCGCATTCTGACACAATGTCCATGAAGAGGTTGGTGCTCAAGAGAACGCTCTTGTTGAACCTTTCAGGGTTCTTTACCAACTGCTGGGTCATGTTATCAATATAATATTCCTCGACCTGGATGTTCTTGAATTGCTTCTGCGCGTTCTCTACTGCAGTCCAGAATATGCCGTCTGTCTCTTTGAGAATGTTGCGCTTTGTTATGGCGTAGACTTTGTCAAAGCCTCTCTTCTTGGCTACCTCAAACCCTGCCTTGGCTACGCGGTCGCAGCCCTTCTTGGTGGTCTTGCGTATCGCAACAGCCGACTCGTCGCTCGTCTTGAATTCTATGCCGGCGTACAGCCCTTCTGTGGCTTCACGTACACATACAAAATCGAGCTGCTTTTCGGCGTTCTTGTAGGTTTTGATCGGCCTGATGTTTGCAAACAGCTCAAACTTTTGGCGGATGCTCACTGCGACGCTGCGCGGCGCGTTTGGCACCGGCACCGTGGTGGTCGGGCCCTTGAAACAGGCGTCGGATTTTTCAAGCAGCTTCCACACCTCTGGCGAGATGTACGAGTTGCCGCCTTTCTTCTCCCACCATTCCGATCCTGCGTCGCATGGAACCAGCTCAACCTTGGAATTGCAAGCCTTCAAAACTTTCATCATTGCGTCGACAAGCTCGGGACCCGTGCCGTCGCCCCTGATTACCGCTGCTGTCTTGGTAGCCAAATCAGAGAGGCGGCGCTTTTTTAGCTATTTATTCTATTGCTTCGATGTCAGCTCAACACGCGCTACCATCTTGTTGTCTGATGGAAATGGAGGTACGTCGGAAGGTCTAACCACCTTGGTAAATTCCCCTGCTTCTGAAAAGTACGAATATTCGATGTTATAGTTCGCAAGGTCCAAGATCTGTTCCACGTTTGTGCCAGTCGAGTTGTCGATCACCGTTATAGTGTTGGTGTTGTTGTATATCCTCATAAAGTCTCCAAGCGTCAACCTTACCGGCCTGATGTATTCGATATGCACGACATTGCCGACTTCATCGGTGTGTATTGGGCGCATGCATTCCCGGCCGTCCTTTGGCTGCTTACCTACATCATCAGGCAGAAGCATCACCTTGCCGTCGACAACCACTTCGATTCTGGGATGGAGCTGGAAGCTTTCGATATTGTGCTGCCCAGGCTTTAGGCAGACATTCCATGGCTCTGGAGGCGGGGCAAATATGGGGATAATTACGAGTGCGACAAGGGTGGCCGCGCCCATCGCGATGGGAACTATAAGCATCTCCTTCTTGCCCAGCCTTTTCTTTGGCTTCTCCTCCTTTATCTTGCGCTTTGGCAATCTGGCTGCAGTAAGGGCATGCTAGGGCGTTAATATTGCTTTGCGCGTACATCGTTAAATAATGCCACATGCGGATGTAACTCGTTGCAAATAGTCCAACTCTCCGACATACATATCGGCGGCCTTTTCGTGCAGGGCGTTTTTGACACGGTTGTCGACGAAGTCAACAAGCTCAAGCCGGACGCGATTATAGTCACCGGCGATCTGACAGATGATGGCCTGCTCTTCCAGTTTGAAAAGGCAAGGAACGAGCTCAAGCGGTTTGCCTGCCCAAACATCATCGTCGTCGCCGGCAACCACGACTACAGGCACACCGGTTACCTTTTGTTCAAAAAGTTCTTTCCGTCAAAACAGATCTACGAATTTGACGAAGCCGTCGTTGTCACGCTTGGCACTGCTAGGCCGGACAGAGACGAAGGCGAAGTGGGATACCGGCAGAACCTTTGGATGGAAAAGACATTGGCGAAGTACCCGGAGACAAAGCCCAAGATAATTGCGATGCATCATCACCTGATAGGGATACCGGACACAGGCACCGACAAGATCATTATCCTTGATGCCGGCGATACACTGCGCACGTGCCTGCAGTCTGGCGTTGATCTGGTTCTGTGCGGGCACAAGCACCGGCCGTGGGTCTGGAACCTCGGCAGGCTGGAAATTGCGTACGCTGGCACGGCTTCGTCTACAAGGTTCCGCGGGTTTTTTGAAAACTGCTACAACATCATCGAAATCGAAAAAGGGAAAAAGCCGCGCGTCGACATCAAGATAGTGGGCAAGAAGCGCTTCCCGCTCGCAGAGCTTGTCGAGCGCTACAAGCCGTTCCTAGAGCAGGCGTAGGGGGAGGAGTGCGCGCGTTTCAAGTCGAAATCTGCTTAAAAGAATTATTAGTGAGAAGCATCTATGCATGTACGGCAGCAGTGAAGATTCAGAGTTAATCCTGACGTTGTGAAGAGAAGGCATTTGACTGAGCTGCCTTTCAACTCGTATAGCGAAGTAATGACTAGCATATTTGATTATCACTGTTGATTAGCTAAGAAAGTGCATATTAATAATATCATATCTGATCTAATGATGTAAATCATATATGATATATGCTTTTATGATGTGATATTTTTGTAAATTAAAGCTGAAAACGGAAATGCAACTTAATATACTGGTTCACTGACTAGGTAACTCATGGCACAGATGCCAGCACTGATACCAAAGGAAGTCGAAATTCAAAGACTGAAAAAGATCTACATCATGGTCATCATGCTGGGTTCAATCGCAGCCTCAGTAGAAGTCGACAACTTTGTCGACGGCTCACTGCACCAGACGGCAATCAGAGACTCTGCATTCACGCCAGCTCACTGGTGGCTATACAGCCACTTTGTGGCTCTCCCGCTGGGTTGGGGCTTTGTCGCAATGTACGACAGAAGGGTACCAATCCTCAGGGGTCCAGGCAACTCGATGAACACCGGTCTGAAGCTGACCATCATTGGCTACCTAGCTACGATGTTCACAATCGGTGTCAACGAGATGTGGCACTTCTGGTTCGTCGAAGAAATCTTTGCAGTTCCTAACCACTGGATGTTCAACATGGGTGTCGTCGTGGCATTCATGGGCGCTCTGGCATACGTAGTCAGAGTGTACGCTAGGCTGGTGGAACTGGGTGCAGAAACACCTGCGAAGAACCCGTATGTGGCCGAAATGTACAAGCTAGCGCTCGAAGGCAAGCTGTACAGCAGGTCCATCCCATAAACGAGGGGTTTCGACTCACGCGTCTGGTCAACCCAGACGCCCGCTTTTTCTCTTTTTATTTTCTAACAAAGCTACAGTACATTCTACTGTGATTCACCACTACAAAATTTTTTAACGATCAACATCCCTATAAAAAATCATGAGTTTGCGTCCAACAATTCTTGCAGCATTGCTGCTGTCGACTCTTGTTGTTTCGGCTGCTAGTAGCAGCAGCAGCAGCAGCAGCTATGCACAGCCGATAGCACCAATGTCGCAGACAATGATGCACGTCACAAGCCCTGCGATACTAAAGGGCTCGATAGCCAACGTCCAGCTTGACGCTGACGGCAATCCTGAATGGATCGAGTCGGGGTATTGGTTTTTGCGTCTGAGGCCCGGTGAGACTGAGTCGGATCTTCCATCGACACATCTGGTGGTCAGGATATCGATGGTGGGGATTGACGGGACTGCGATGCATGGCCACAGCATAACCAACTTTACGCTGACCAGCGCTTCAATGGAAGGCAACACTACGCACGTGTTCGAGGGAACGGCGACTGTCACAATGAGAGATGGTCCTGTATCCGGCGTGCCACTCACCATCAAGATATTGAACGGGGCCGCAATGGCAATGTCGATCGGGCCCGACGGAATAGATTCGCACTTTGGCACAAACCCTGTCTATGGAACGCTAACAGAGTCTTCAAGGTCAGCTGCTGCCAATATGCGCGAACGCATGTCTATGAACGATAGGCCGGGCAACGCGACAGGCGCTGCTCTTGTGAGGAGCGATGTCAACTATTATGGCAACGCGACAGGCTACTTGGTGCAGCCGCGTGGCCAGAACAACCTGCCTGCGGTGGTAGTAATCCATGAATGGTGGGGTCTGAACCAGCACATCAAGGACGCCGCTGACAAGCTTGCAGCCGAAGGCTATGTTGTGCTTGCAGCCGATCTCTATGGCAGCGAAGTCGCGACCGTGCCTGACCGCGCAAGGGAGCTTGCTAGTTCTGTTAGGAACAACCCAGAGGAAGCCCTGAACAATTTGCACGCCGCGGTGGAGCACTTATCAGAGCTGCCTAACGTGAACAGCTCGAGAATCGCGGCGCTCGGGTGGTGCTTTGGCGGTGGCTTTTCAATGCAGCTTGCACTCAACACGACGCAGCCGCTGGCAGCCACTGTCATTTACTACGGCAACCTTGTCACCGACCCGGAGCAACTGTCAGTCATAGAGTGGCCGGTGCTCGGAGTCTTTGGCACAGAAGACCAGTCAATCCCGGTGGAAACTGCAAGAGAGTTTGACGCGGCGCTCGACTCTGCAGGCGTCACAAACGAGATCTATATCTACGAAGGGGTCGGACACGCGTTTGCAAACCCATCTGGCGACAACTATGCGCCGGAAGAAACTGCTGACGCGTGGGAAAAGACGCTGGCATTTCTGAGCAGGTACGTGTGACTCCATTTCTTTTTTTCATTTTGCTGAATACTGCTAAGTAGAGCAAAAGTTGAAGCTGCCACTGGTCGATCATATAGGCAGGCGTGTTGTCTATGCAGGTCCTGACACCGGATATCGATTGCTTCCAGAATTCAGAAAATGCGTGCTATGCAAGCGCAAAGTGCAGCTGTGCCGGGTCGGAGTGCTGATGTGGTTTCACAAGAGGTGCAGCCAGTGCCTACTGAAAGTGGACTGACTATTCCCTTCTGAGGGCCATTATCGGAGGCATCCTTGACGCCTTCCAGGCAGGGTAGCTGCCGGCAAGTATTGAAAGCCCTACCGAAAGCCCCCATACGCTTGCCAAGTCTGTAGGCAGGAAGACAGGCGTGAGTCCAGAAGATCCTGGGTCCTGCCCGGCAAACCCTGCGACGAGCACATAGCCGCCTGCGATCCCAAGCAGCAGGCCAAGTGTCGCTCCAAACATGCCTATCATTATGGCTTCTGACAGAAAGAGCGAAAGGATAAAGCTGTTCTGGGCACCGATCGCTTTCATTGTCCCGATCTCTCTGATCCTCTCCATCACTGAAGTGTAAAGCGTGGTGATGATGCCCACACCGCCGACAAGCAGGGCCACAAGGGCGATGCTGAGTATAAACGAGGTAAAGCCTGCAGTGAATTCCTGGATGGTCTCTAGGATCGCAGTGGCGGTGGTGATCCCGATATCGTTGCCATAAAGCTTCCTTATCTGCTCTTCAACTACACTGACATGCTCTCCAGACTCTGCCGCAACCAAAAGGGCATCATACTTGCCTGCTTTTTCAAGCAGCGCGTTGCCGGAAATCCTGTTGAACACGACCGCGTTGTCGATGGTCGGATTGCCAGTCGGTTCCATTATTGCGCTAACTACAAAGCTCTTTGAATTTTCCTCCTGCTTGCCAGTGTCAGGGTTCACGAACGAGTACGTCACTCTGAGGGTCTGTCCCACTACTGCAAATGGCGTGTCTTCACCGGGTGGGTTGGCCACGCTGTCTGACAGGATTATGGCTGACGGGTCGTTCTGCCTGATGGACGAGCCTTCGACAAACGTGAGAGTCGGCGCAATGACAAAGAGCTTTTGCGGGTCTATGGAAAACACCGTCGCGTCCTCGGACCTGCCCCTTGATTCCAGTGTCACCTGCGCTTGGTACGATGGTATTACCTCGTCGACAAATGGAAGAGAGCTTATCCTGCTCACCACGGCCTCGTTGAGCGTGATCTTGGGGGCAGGCGGCGGGCCTCCTCCAAAGGGGCCAGTGTTTTCCTGCTGCGCGCTGGTCACAAACATGATGTTTGGAGCCAGCTGGCTGAACTGCTCGTCAATGAACGCCCCAAAGCCAGCGCCAAGGCCGTTTAGCGCGGTCATGAGCGCGCTCCCTACCACGACCATGAGCACGGTCAGAGCGGATCTCGTTTTTCTTTCACGCAGGGCGTCAAATGAAAGCGAAAAGACCTGCAGGATGTTCATTTGCGATCGTCTTTTCTGCTGCTATGGCTGTCAAGTACGGACTCTATGTCGTCCTGCTTGCCTGCTTGGAAGGTGCGCTTTAGTGCCGACTTTTTCCTTCGCCTGTAGGCTGCAGCTCCGCCGATTGCAGCGGCAGCCGCCACTCCGATGCCGACAGGCAGCATCAATGCTGCGCTGCTGTTTTGCGCAGATGTTTCTTCCTGCTGCTCTGGCACAAACTGCACTTCAGTGTTGATGTCGATAGTGTGGATCTCTCTCAGGTTATCCTTGTAGGCTATCCTCAATGAGACTGGATAGGTGCCTGCGCCGGTATTGCTGTCGACAGCCACAGGTATGCTGAACGGCAGCGGCGAGTTTTCTTCCAGATCGCCCAGGTACTGGGATGGCGGTAGATCGGATACCAAGTTCTCCGCGCCAATCAGCTCAATTGTCGTAAAAAGCGCCACGGTGTTACCTTCGTTGAGCAGGTTGCCCACGATGTTCGGGATCCCGCCGATGTAACTGACTTCTATCTCATATGCCCTTATGCTGATCTCTCCTCCGACGTATGTCCCGAGCGTGAACGTCTCGACGCTTGACTGCCCGTTAGACGAATACTCGACCGTGACATCCAGGGAAGCTGGGTTTCCAATCAGCGTTTCTGCAGCAAAGATTGTCGTCGTCAAATCCACTTGAGAGTCTTGCTCGATTCTTTGGATCGTCCACTTTGAGTCGCCAAGAATCTTGAGCGAGTCAGACGGGGACTTGGTAGTCACAACGACGTTTGTAATTGGAGCCGTGCCATGGTTTGCTATGTTGAACGTGTAATTTTCAATCTTGCCGGCGGCAATCTGGCTGCTGTTATTGTCGCCTGCAGCAGATCCGCTGCCTACCGCGACTATCGCCTCTCCAGTCACCCTGAACGTAACATCCATCTGCGCGTTCCTTGGGGTGCCGGTCTCAAAAAACCTCGAATATTCTACTGACAGCCGCGCTGTGTATTCGCCTACTCTTGCGTTGTCCAACACGTCAACGTCGAAAAAGAGCACAAATGGATTTCCGACTCTTGCAAGCTGGTTGAATGTTGCCACCGCGGGGGCTCCAGCTGATTTGCCAGTAGCCTGGAAGCCGGATGGGAGGGTTAGCGTGCCTGTAATGCCTGCAATGTCTGATGGACCCCTGTTTACCAGCACGACTGCCAGCGTGGAAGAACCGTCGCCGGGTCCGACATCAACCTCTGTGCCGTTCTGAGAACTGGAGCCGGATGTCCAATATGCGTCGAGAAACACCGGCCCACTGTAGTTCGCTTCAATAATTTCTTCCCTGCTCGGGCCGCGTTCCTGCGCATACACTGCAGCCGGTATCAAAAGAAGGCTTGCCGCAAACAGTGCGAAAACTGTCTTGTTGATCAATGGTATGCGACCTCCTTTTCCACCATGCCGTCGCGAATAAAGATCGCCCTGTCTGTGGCTTCTGCAAGCTCGGGGTTGTGAGTCACCATAACAATAGTACGCCGGAACTTGCTAGAGAGCATCTTCAGCAGGTCAAAGACTTCATTTCCTGTCTTTGTGTCAAGGTTGCCGGTTGGCTCGTCTGCAAGGATTATCGCCGGATCGTTCATGAGCGCCCGCGCTATTGCCACCCTCTGTTGCTGACCTCCGCTCAGGTTGGTCGGCTTGAAGCTTGCCTTGTTGCTTATGCCCAGCACATCGAGGATCTTGAGCGCCCTCTGCTGCCTCTTGCTGCCTTCCATGCCCGCCAGTATCGAAGGGAGCTCGACGTTCTTTAGCACGGTCGTCCGATTTATCAAGTTGTACGACTGAAAGATAAAACCGATAAGGTGGTTCCTCATGGTGGCAAGCTCGCCATCCGAAAGCGAAAAGACGTCAACGCCGTTTATGATCACCCTTCCAGAAGTCGGCCTATCGAGCGCGCCTATCATGTTGAGCAGCGTCGACTTGCCGCTGCCCGATGGGCCAACGATGGCTACAAACTCGCCCTTCATTATCGAAAGGTTCACACCGCGAAGAGCCGCGACTCTGCCAGCCGCAGACTCAAATACCTTGGTAATGTTCTCAACCTTGAGAACGACCGAATGGCTCCCACTGTCTGCGTTCATAAGGCAGGCTATAGGAATTGCTGCCCGCTTAATAAGGATAACTGACTGGTCAGTCAGTTTTTTACGAGCCCGATGCTGGAAAAAATTAAATACACACGCCAAACGTTGGAAGGTGTGCCTGTCGATCCTGTATGCGGCATTGAAATGGACCAAGAGCTGGCAGTAAGCCACGAACACAACGGCAAGACATACTTTTTCTGCTGCGAAGGCTGCAAGAGAATCTTTGTGAAAAAGCCGGGCAAATATTCAAAGTGATGCCGGCGTAACCGGAAAGGCGCCACACGTCCTGCAAAATCTGCCGCCCCGTTCCATGCAGCCATGGCATTCTGGGCAGCGTAATTCGCAATAATCTTCTTTTGGCGGCGGAAAATAGCTGCGGAAAATCGCGTAATAATGCAGGTGCTCTTTGCTCCTTATCGCGACTCCGTCCTGCTCCTTTGCTATACTTGCCTTGTTTGCAAACGTCAGGTCGCTTATCATCCCTTCCACATATCTTTGGTAGTGGCCTGTTGCTGCCCCCTGCTCCTGCGCCAGCTTGGGCCTCCACACGAGGTCTCCAAGCGCCGGCTCAAAGCACTTTCTCAGGTTGAACTTGCCCCACTTTTTCCCTTCGTGGTCGCCGACCTTTTCGCCCGTGCTGATCGACTTTGCAAACGACGCAAATTCGCTGTCCAGAAAAGGCATCATTACTTCAATGCCTACATACTGGCCCAGCCTTTTTGACGAAAAGTGCATGACATCCCAGAGCCGGCGAAGTTCCAAGTCGAGCCTTTCCATGTCAGAGTAATAGCGGGCGAGGTAGTTGTAGCCGGCAAACAATTCGTCGCCTCCGTCGCCGGTCATTATCGCAGAATGGCCGTCTTTTTTTGCCTGCTCGATTCCTGCAAGGGCGACCACCGAATTCCTGATCTCAATCGGGTCAAAAGTCTTGAAAATCTGGATAATCTGCTCTACCAGCTCGGCCATCCTGTTATGATCAAAGACGACTTCTACATGCCCCTTGCAGTATTTTTGTGAGACCTGCCTTGCATACGAAAGGTCGGGCGCGTCTGCTCCAAAGCCCACAGCCACAGAATATTCAGGATGCAATATGCTTGCCAAGATGCTGCTGTCAAGCCCGCCCGAGAGCAACAGCGCGTCGGCGCGGTTCCGCTCGACGCTTGCAGTCAGCAATCTAACAAGCTGTTCGCAGTCCAACAAGGACACAACAATGCAGAGTGCTTATTCTTCTTTGCCGTTATCTGGCGGCGCTTCGCAGAATTCCGTGAGCACGCCGTTAAGCGACTTGGGGTGTATGAATGTGATCCTGCGGCCGTATGATCCTGTGCGCAGGCCGCCCAACATCTTCATGCCGTTGGCAGATGCCCTCGCCACGTCCTTTTCAATGTCGTCGGCGGTGATCGCTATGTGGTGGATTCCCTCCCCGCGCTCCTGCAGGAATTTTGAAATGGGGCTGTCCGGCGCAGTCGGCTCCATGAGCTCGATCCTAGTGTCCTGGAGCATCAGCATCGCTACCTTGACTTTTTCGTTTGGCACTTCCTCAATTTCAAGATGATCGACATTCAGTATCTTCTGGTAGTTCTTTAATGCCTCTTCGACATTTTTGACGGCAATGGCGATGTGGTCGACTCTCATTTTACATCATATTTTGCTTGTCTGTGTTTATAGATTTAACGGCATAAGATCACCGCTTTTATCTGAGATATCCTAGAACGAGATCTTGGGCTCGTATCTTCCAAAGACCGTCCTGAGGGTAGTGCTTATCTCGCCTAGTGTGCTATAGTTCTTTACCGCGTTGATAATGTGCGGCATCAGGTTCTCGTCCTTTTCAGCTGCAGACTGGAGCTGCGACAATGCGTGATCAACTTTTGTCCTGTCCCTCGTGTTCTTCAGCTCCTTGAGCCTGGCGATCTGCCTGTTTTCTATCTCCTGATCGATCCTGTTGAGCTTTGGCTCTACGTCATGCGCGTCCTGGTACTTGTTGACGCCGACGATTATGCGCTTGTTTTCGTCGATCTCTTTCTTTAGCTGGTAAGCGTTATTCCTTATCTCTTCCTGGAAGAACCCTCGTTCTACTGCCACCATCGCGCCGCCCATCCGGTCTATCTTTTTGAGATACTTGCTCACTTCGTCTTCTATCTTGTTCGTCAGGTATTCTACATAGTACGAGCCGGCCATCGGGTCAACGGTCTTGACGACCCCTGTTTCGCTTGCAATTATCTGCTGGGTCCTGAGCGCCACTTTGACAGACTCTTCTGTCGGCAGCGCAAGCGCCTCGTCCCTAGAGTTGGTGTGGAGCGACTGGCAGCCGCCAAGCACTGCTGCAAGCGCTTCAGTCGTGACTCTGACAATGTTGTTGTCCACCTGCTGTGCCGTCAGAGACTCGCCTGAGGTCTGCACATGAAAGCGGAGATGCATGGATTTGGGATCTTTTGCGCGGAAACGCTCCTTCATTATCTTTGCATAAATGCGCCTTGCGGCCCTGAACTTGGCGATTTCCTCAAAGAACTCCATTGTGCAGCAGAAAAAGAACGAAAGCCTTGGAGCAAAGTCGTCGACCTTCATGCCCCTTGAGGTGCAGGTCTCGATGTATTCAATGGCGTTTGCAAACGTAAAAGCGAGCTCCTGTACGGCATTGCATCCAGCCTCCCTCATGTGATAGCCAGAGATGCTGATCGGGTACCACTGCGGCACCTTCTTTGAACAGAACTCTATCATGTCGCCGATTAGGCGCATAGAAGGCTTGGGTGGGTAGATGTAGGTGTTGCGCGCAATGTATTCCTTCAGAATGTCATTCTGAGTCGTGCCGCGCAACTGGTCGGGCGACACGCCCTGCGACTCTGCGACTGTGATGTAAAGCGACAGCAAAGTCGACGCCGTGGAATTGATAGTCATTGACGTGCTGACCTTGTCAAGCGGGATGCCGTCAAAGCATGTCATCATGTCCTTTATCGAGCTGATCGCGACGCCTGTCCTGCCTACCTCACCTTCCGACTGCGGGTCATCAGAGTCTCTGCCCGTCTGTGTCGGCAGGTCAAATGCCAGTGACAATCCTGTCTGGCCGTGATCAAGGAGGAACTTGAAGCGATTGTTCGTCTCTTCCGCGCTGCCAAAGCCACTGTACTGGCGCATAGTCCATAGGCGCTCCCGGTACATGTTTGGATAGAGGCCGCGGGTGTATGGAAACTTGCCCGGCTCCTCTGCAAGCTTGCTATTAAATTTCACCAGATCTTTTTTATTGTAAACGCGCTTGACCGGTATGCTTGAGTCTGTCTTGAAGTTCTCGCTCTGTTTTGTCGCCATCATGATCACCTGAGAAGACCTGCGGCCAGCTCTTCGGCTGCCGCGTACGGGTCGACCTCCTTCTTTGCCAGCTTTTCAACAAACTCTGAATATTTCTTGTTCCCGGCGAGCATAGACGAAGCCTTTTGCTCGACTATATTTAAAACCATGTCCCTCAACTCGTCTTCCAGCATCTTTCTCTCCCGTTCTTTATAATTAATGCTTTTTTCCTTTAGTAACTTATCAATACTCTTGGCTAGTTCGCGGATGCCCTTGCCGGTCTTGGCTGACGCCTTGAGTATCACGGGTTTGCGATCTGTGTCGCCTATCAGGTCCACTATTGTGCTGTAAAGCGCAGCCGAGCCTTCAAGGTCTGACTTGTTGACGATGTACATGTCGCCCACTTCTGTCAGCCCTGCCTTGACGGCCTGGACGTTGTCGCCTGTATGCGGCGTAAACACTACTGCAGTCAGATCGACCACCTTTGATATCTCTACTTCAAGCTGACCCGCTCCGACGCTTTCAACCAGCACAAGATTGTAGCCAGCTGCATCAAGCACCCTTATCGCATTCCTCAGCGACTTTGACACGCCTCCGAGCGCGCCCCTCGACGCCATGCTTCTCATGAAAACCTTTTCGTCGTCTAGGTTGCCCTGCATCCTGACCCTGTCACCGAGTATCGCGCCGCCTGTTATCGGGCTTGTCGGATCGACTGCAAGGACTGCCACCTTGTAGCCAAGCGCCTGGCATTCAGGTATCAGCCTGCCGACAAGCGAGCTCTTACCTGCGCCCCCCGGGCCGGTGAACCCAACGGTCCTTACCTTGCCTGTCTTGCCAAAGATCTGTTTGATGATTTCGCGGGACTCTGGCTCGTCATTGTCGACGATAGAAATCGCCCTTGCAAGGGCGCGCCGCTCGCCTGCAAGCAGGCCCTTTACTATGGGGAGCACGCCCCCGGATTGTATTGTGTGCAATATTAACGAATTCTTGAGTGCTATTCACTAAGCGATTCAGAGATAATGTTGGCAAGCCTATTGTTGCCCATGCTCCTGTACCTCTCAACTTCGTGGGCCAGCTGCTCTTTCAACTGCCGGTAAAGGTTCACCTGCTCCCTCACGGTCCTTTCCCTGAGTTCCTCGACTTCCTCAGACGGCGAGGCCATGCACTAGTATGGAGGCTTTTCTATTTATGACTTCACAAAGGACTTGACGATTCAAGTCCAAATTGAATAAATATTTTAAGCGGAAAAACCAACCTTCCAAATGTAATGTCGGCGCAGCAACAGCAGCAAAAGCCAATACGCATACTGGTAAGCAAGCTTGGACTGGACGGGCACGACAGGGGAGCTCTTGTAATTTGCAGAGCGTTCCGCGACGCCGGCATGGAGGTCATTTATTCCGGGCTATTCTGTACGCCAGAGCAGGTCGCAAACATGGCCATAGACGAAGACGTCGACGTGGTAGCTATGAGCCTGCTAAACGGCGCGCACCTAACGCTATTTCCAAAGGTCGCCAGGTTGCTCAAGGAAAAGGGGGCAGGCGACATACTGATCGTTGGGGGCGGCATAATACCTGAAAGCGACAGAAAGGAGCTAGAAAGGCAGGGAGTCACGGGCAATTTCGGGCCGGGGACGCCGCTGCCGATGATTATCAAACACATCATGGAAAAT